>JALZCZ010000161.1 GCA_030862825.1 Actinomycetota bacterium
CGAGCTTCGAGAAGCTCGCCACCGGCGAGGTCTCCGACAAGCCGTAGCCCTCCAGGATCGTGACCCCGAACCGCTTCTCGAAGTCCTTGTGCACCTCGACCGGCAGCGCCGAGCCGCCGGCCACGGCGACCCGGAGGTTGCCGGCCAGCTCCTTGACGTCGACGCCGGACCCGTCGAGGGCGCCGAGCAGCCCCCAATACATGGTCGGGACGCCGGCGAAGAAGGTGACCTTCTCCTTGAGCATCGTCTTCAACGCGGCGTCGGCGTCGAAGCGGGGCAGCATCACCACGGTGCCGCCGTAGGCGAATCCGCCGTTCTGGATCACCGACTGGCCGAAGGAGTGGAACAGCGGCAGCACGCACAGGTAGGTGTCGGGGTTGTCGGCGTCGGCACCGAACAGCGCCTTCCCGGACAGCGCGTTGTCGCGCATGTTGCGGTGCCGCAGCTCGGCGCCCTTGGGCTGGCCGGTCGTGCCGCTCGTGTAGAGGATCACGGCCGTGTCGTCCTCGTCGGTGGCCACCGTGTCGAACGTCGGCGGCTGACTGCCCATGCCCTGGCCGAGGGTCTCCGTCCCGTCGACGGGTGACGCGGCCGCGGGGTCGACCGTGATCATCCAGAAGTGCTCACACCCCTCGGCCTGCTCGAAGCCGGCGTGACCCTCCTGGCCGATCGGCAGCTCGGGTGTGCCCTGGAAGCAGAAGTAGGCCTTCGCCTCGGAGTCGCCGAGGTGGTAGGCGACCTCGCGTCCCTTGAGCAGCACGTTGAGCGGCACCACGGTGCCACCGGCCTTGAGGATGCCGAAGTAGATGATCGAGAAGTAGGGCAGGTTCGCGCAGCTGAGCGCGACCTTGTCGCCCTTCCCGATGCCGCGGGAGGCGAGCAGGCTGGCGACCTGGTTGGCGGCGCCGTTGACCTGGGCGTAGGTGAGACGGGTGTCGCCGAGGACGATGGCCTCTCGCTCCGGGTACTTCCCCGCGCTGTCTTCGAGCAGGCTGGCCAGGTTGTAGGGGTTGCTCATGGAGCGAACCTAGTACGTCGCCGACGCGCTGTCGCCGCACATGTAACTCAGTGTTCGAACTTCCATCCAGGCGTTCGAACACTGGGATGGTGGGCCCGACACTGAGTTACAAGCGGGGCGGGCTCGGCCGGCGCTCACCAGTTCTGGCCGGTGAGCAGCGCGAACGCCTCGAGGTAGCGGGAGCGGGTGCGCTCGATGACGGCGTCGGGAAGAGGCGGCGGGGGGTTGCCCGAGGACCGGTCCCAGCCGGACTCCGGCGAGAGCAGCCAGTCGCGCACGATCTGCTTGTCGTACGCCGGCTGCGAGCGTCCCGGCTGCCACTCGTCGGCGGGCCAGAAGCGCGAGGAGTCGGGCGTGAGCACCTCGTCCGCGAGCACGATCGTGCCGTCGGGCCGCGCGCCGAACTCGAGCTTGGTGTCGGCCAGCACGATCCCGCGCTCGCGGGCGACGTCCTCGGCCAGCGCGTAGACGGCGAGCGTCAGCTCGCGCAGCCGACCGGCCACGTCGGCGCCGACCTCGGCAACGACCGCGTCGTACGAGACGTTCTCGTCGTGGTCGCCCAGCGCGGCCTTCGTCGCAGGGGTGAAGATCGGCTCCGGGAGCCGGCTGCCGTCCTCCAGGCCGGCGGGCAGGGCGATGCCGCAGACCTCGCCGGTCGCCCGGTAGTCGAGGAGGCCCGAGCCGGTCAGGTAGCCGCGGGCCACGCACTCGACGGGATACATGGACAGCCGCTCGCAGATGACCCCCCGTCCGCCGACCGCGTCCGGCACCTCCGTGGACAGCACGTGCCCGGGCACGAGGTCGGCCAGCCGCTCGAACCACCACAGCGACATCCGGGTCAGGATCTCGCCCTTGTCGGGGATGGTGGAGTCGAGCACGAAGTCGAACGCCGAGATCCGGTCGCTCGCGACCATCAGCAGCGAGCCGGCGTACGGCCCCGCCTCGAGCTCGTAGAGGTCACGCACCTTGCCCGAGTGGAGGTGCCGGGCACCCTCGATCGGGGGTGCCGCGGGGATGCCCAGGTCGCTCACGAGCAAGAGCCTACGGAAGCGAGGAACGGACTCCGTTGTGGGACCTTCTCGCAGGGTCCGATTCCCGCCAGTACGAGCATCGGCACGCCGCCACGATGGTTGGGAACAACACGCCCGTCGACCTCAAGGAGCCCACATGCCCATCCTCGCCCTCGTCACCGGCGGCAACCGCGGTCTCGGACTCGCCACCGCCCGCGCCCTCGCCGAGCACGGCGCGCACGTGATCATCGGAGCCCGCCGCGACGACGCCGGGCGGCAGGCTGTCGCGACCCTTCGAGACGCCGGGCTCTCCGCCGAGCACATCGTCCTCGACGTCGGCGACCCCGCCAGCGTGCGGGCCGCCGCGCACCACGTCGGCTGCCGCCACGGGCGCCTCGACGTCCTGGTCAACAACGCCGGGATCCTGCCGGAGGCGACTGCGGCGACGACCGAGGTCGTCGATGCCGCCCTCTTCCGACAGACGTTCGAGACGAACCTGTTCGGCGCGGTCTCGGTGATCGAGGCGCTCCTGCCGCTGCTGCGCTCGGGCGACCAGCCCCGGATCGTCAACGTCTCGTCGACGATGGGGTCGCTGTCGGACCAGACCGACCCGGCCTCGCCCTACTACGGCACGGTCGTCCCGGCGTACCAGGCGTCGAAGGCGGCCTTGAACAGCCTCACCATCGGGCTGGCCAAGCAGCTGGTCGACACCGACATCGTGGTCACCTCGGTGTGCCCGGGTTTCGTGCAGACCGACCTCGCCCCAGCCGCTCGCGAGCACGCCCCTCTGACCGCCGACGAGGCGGCCCGGGTCGTCGTGGATGCCGCGCTCGCGGCCCCTGGCGCGCCCAGCGGCCGGTTCCTCAGCGCGGTCGGAGCCGTCGCCTGGTGATCGGCGGCCCGACCGCGGACGCGGGAACCGTGTTTGGCACCCTTGGCGCATGCCGGAGTCAGCCGAAGAGGTCTACGCCAGGGTCGTCGCTGCCGTCGGGAGCGACGGCCGGCTGCCCCTGCCCGAGTCGACGAGGTGGAGCATCTTCCCGTGGGAGGTGGTCGACGGCGAGCTGATGCCGAAGGTGCTCCGCGCGCCAGAGGCCGAGCCGGCCCGGTTCGGCGACGAAGGAGCCAACGACAAGCCGTGTGGCGTCTGTGCCGAGGGCTTCGACCTCGAACGCGTGGTGTGGGAGGACGAGCACTGGGTGCTCACGCACCAGGGCGCTCCGTCGGGTCTGCCGATGGTGCTGACCCTCCACACCCGGGAGCACCTCGACTACGGCGAGCTCGACGACGAGCGCGCCTCGGAGATGGGCCGGATCAGCAACCGGCTGGTCCGGATCATCGAGCACCTCCCCAACATCGGCCGGGTGCACGTGAACCGCTGGGGCGACGGCGGCGCGCACTTCCACCTGTGGTTCTTCGCGCGCACCGAGAGGGTCACCGGCGTGCTCGGCTCGTACGCCGTCGACTGGGACGACATCCTCCCGGCCGGACCGGAGGAGGTCTGGCGCCAGGACGTGCACACAGTCGCTTCCAAGCTCGCGAACTGGGGCGGCGACGCCCGAGCCTGACCTACCTCAGCGGTGCAGCCACCAGGCCATCCGCCGGGTGACCCAGGGCAGCGCCAGGTAGGTCATCACCGGCGTCATCACGACGACGGCCAGCAGCACCCGAACCGGCAGCAGCAGGTCGGGCACGGTCGCGCTCGAGACCCAGTTGACCAGCAGGCTCAGCGGGAAGAAGACCAGGAAGATCACACACGCCTGCTTCCACCGGGGTGGGGCCGGCGGCGGCGCAGCCAGGTCGCTGGACTCGCGCGTGGTGGGCTCGTCGAACCAGCCCTCGATGCCGGTACGCCGCTCGACCCGTGACTCCACGACCCCCAGCCCCGCGGCCGACGACCGCCACCACAGGCGCTGCGCCGAATGCTCCCAGTACTGCAGGGCCTCGTGGTCGGCGAAGCGGTAGAGCATGTGCCAGGTCTCGGAGTCCGGCTCCGGCCGGACCCACCCGGCGCCCAAGAACCCTGGGAACCGCTCGGCCAGAGCCATGCCGGCCTGCATCCAGCTGACCATCTCGGCCTCGTGGCCGGCCTCGAGATGACGGGTGATGGCGACGGTGACCGGATCGCTCATGCCGCCCATCCTGTCGGACGACCACGCTGCTCAGAACGGAGGCGGTCCGAGGATCTCGATCACGCCGGTGGCCACCGCGGCCGCGCGGATGCGGTCGAGGTCGAGGTCGACGGGCGGAGCTTCGCCGCCGGCGACGACGGGCTCGCTGGCAGGGCGGTAGAACGCCTCACCGGCACTGGGTTCTGGAACGCCAGCATCCTGGCGGTCGGTGAGGTGACCCGGCGTGACCGCCTCGCCCACCGCGGAGCAGGCGGCCGAGGCGGCCTCGGTGTCGCGGACGACGGCGTACCGCTGCTTCCCCAGCCAGCCGGCACTGCTGATCGCCGCGCACGCCGAGATCGAGGCTGCGTCGCTGCTGCCGGCGGAACCCGGCGACGATCCCGCGACCCGCCTCGACCTGGCCGTCGAGAAGTTCGTGGGCCTGGTGCTCGAGACAGAGGCGCAGCACCGGACCATGCTCCGGCTGTCACTCGAGAGCGACGCCGACCTGCCGTTGCGCCAGGGGCGGGCGATCGGCTGGTGCGAAGACGCGCTGGCCCCGCTGGAGCCTGGCCTGGGGAAGGCCGGGATCCATCGGCTGGCCGTCGCGGTCCGCAGCGCGGTCGGCATCGAGGCACTCGTCTGGCTGACCGACATCGCCGGGCTGTCTCGCGACGAGGCCGCCCGCCAGCTGGGCTGGTCGGCGCAGGCGATGCTCGCGCACGCCCTGACCGACGGCCCGCCCGACTAGAGAATGGCCCCCGGAGAGTACGCCGCCGCCTCAGGACGGCGGGCCGCGATCTCGGCCACGCGGCGTACGACGGACTGGGTCTGGGCGACCGCTGCACCGGTGAACGCGATGGGCTCTGCGACCAGCGATCCGAGCTGGTCGGCGGTGAGCCCGAGCCGCGGGTCCGACGCGAGCCGGTCGAACACGTCGTTGTCGGCCTGCCCGCGGCGCATGTCGAGGGCTACGCCCACCGCCGCCTCCTTGATCGCCTCGTGCGCCGACTCCCGGCCGACACCGTTGCGCACCGCGGCCATCAGCACCTTGGTGGTGGCCAGGAACGGCAGGTAGCGGTCGAGCTCGCGCTGGACGACTGCCGGGAAGACCCCGAACTCGTCGAGCACGGTCAGGAAGGTCTGGAAGAGACCGTCGGCGGCGAAGAAGGCGTCGGGCAGGGCGACCCGGCGGACCACGGAGTCGGAGACGTCGCCCTCGTTCCACTGGTCGCCGGCGAGCTCGCCGACCATCGAGAGGTAGCCGCGGGTGACCACGGCCAGACCGTTGACGCGCTCGCAGGAGCGGGTGTTCATCTTGTGGGGCATGGCGGACGAGCCGACCTGCCCCTCCTGGAAGCCCTCGGTCACCAGCTCGTTGCCGGCCATCAGCCGGATCGTGGTGGCCAGGTTGGACGGTGCCGCCACCAGCTGCACCACCGCGGACAGCACGTCGAAGTCAAGCGAGCGCGGGTAGACCTGGCCGACGCTGGTCAGCACGCGCTCGAACCCCAGGTGCGCGGCGACCTGCTGCTCGAGGTCGGCGAGCTTCGCGGGATCTCCGTCGAGCAGGTCGAGCATGTCCTGGGCGGTGCCCATCGGCCCCTTGATGCCGCGTAGCGGGTAGCGGGAGAGCAGCTCCTCGACCCGCTCCAGTGCGATCAGCATCTCGTCGGCGATGGTCGCGAACCGCTTGCCGAGCGTGGTCGCCTGCGCCGCCACGTTGTGCGAGCGCCCGGCCATCACCATCGTCTCGTTCTCGGCCGCGAGCCGCGCGAGCCGGGCGAGGGCCGCGACGCAGCGGTCGCGCAGCAGCTCGAGGGACTGCTTGACCTGCAGCTGCTCGACGTTCTCGGTGAGGTCGCGGGAGGTCATCCCCTTGTGGATGTGCTCGTGGCCGGCGAGGGCGCTGAACTCCTCGATCCGCGCCTTCACGTCGTGGCGGGTGATCCGCTCCCGGGCCGCGATCGAGTCGAGATCGACCTTGTCGACGACGTCCTGGTAGGCCTCGACCACACCCTCCGGCACCTCGACGCCGAGGTCACGCTGCGCCTTCAGCACGGCGATCCAGAGCTGCCGCTCCAGCACGATCTTGTGCTCCGGCGACCAGATCTCGGCGAGGTCGGCGCCGGCGTACCTCGTGGCGAGAACGTTGGGGACGGTCACTACTGTCCTTCGGTGGTCGCGTAGCCGCCGAGGAACGAGGCGGCGTTTCGAGACCCTATGTCGGTCCGGTGCTGGGCTCCTTCGAATTCTACTTCCGCGACACCGGCGTACGCCGATTCGCGAGCGGCCGCGAGATCGGCGCCGGTGCCGACGACGGCGAGCACCCTGCCGCCCGCAGTGACCAGGTCGCCGGCCGACATCGCTGTGCCGGCGTGGATCACGTGTACGCCGTCCATCGCCTCGGCCTGATCGATGCCGGTGATCACGTCGCCCTTCGACGACGACTCCGGGTAGCCCGCGCTGGCCATGACGACGGCCACCGCCGCTCCGTCCCGCCACACCGGCGGCGGCACGTCGGCGAGCGAGCCGGTCGCTGCGCCGAGCAGGAGCGGCGACAGCGGCGACTCGAGCAGCGCCAGCAGTGGCTGCGTCTCCGGGTCGCCGAAGCGCGCGTTGAACTCGACCACCCGCACCCCGCGCGAGGTCAGGGCCAGGCCGGCGTAGAGCAGGCCGACGAAGGGTGTGCCGCGGCGGGCCATCTCGTCGACGGTCGGCTGCAGCACCGTGGCCTGCACCTCCTCGACGAGCTCGGCGGGGGCCCAGGGCAGTGGCGTGTACGCGCCCATGCCGCCGGTGTTGGGGCCCTGGTCGCCGTCGAAGATCCGCTTGAAGTCCTGAGCGGGCTGCAGGGGGTAGACGGTGCTGCCGTCGGTGATCGCGAAGAGGGAGACCTCGGGGCCGTCGAGATACTCCTCGACCAGCACCCGCTCGCAGCCGGCCGCGTGCGCGACCGCCGCGGACCGGTCGTCGGTGACCACGACTCCCTTGCCGGCGGCGAGGCCGTCGTCCTTGACGACGTACGGCGCCCCCAGCTCGTCGAGGGCTGCGGCCACCTCCTCGGCGTCAGTGCACGCGAAGGCACGAGCGGTCGGCACGCCGGCCGCGGCCATCACCTCCTTGGCGAACGCCTTCGATCCCTCCAGCCGGGCGGCGGCAGCGGTGGGGCCGAAGACGGGGATCCCGCGGGCGGTCACGGCGTCGGCGACCCCGGCGACCAGAGGCGCCTCGGGCCCGACCACGACCAGCCCGGCGGCGACCTGCTCGGCCAGCGCGGCGACGGCCTCGCCGTCCATCGGATCCACGTCGTGGAGGGTTGCGATCGCGGCCATCCCGGGGTTGCCCGGCGCGGCATGCACCTTGCTCACAGCGGGGTCCGCGGCCAGCGCGCGGACCAGTGCGTGCTCGCGGCCGCCGGTGCCGATGACGAGTGTCTTCACGGGCCTCAACCCTAGGCCCTACGTGCGGCGGGAGACGGACTCGGAGTAGGCGGCGGGACGGTAGCGGAGGATCGGGTCGTCGGAGAGCTCGATGCCGTCGACGATCCGGGTCGGGTCGAACACGGTCGGCGTGGCACCGGTCTCGGGGTCGGGCAGCACGTCGGTGACCACGACGCGGCCGGCGAGCAGCTCGCGGGCGCCCTTCCATGCGGACGTCGCGTGGTGCGGGTCGTGGCCGGCGTCCGCGACCTGCACCCACAGCTGGTGGGTGACCGGACTTCGAGCGAGCCGGGCGGCCATCTCCTCGCCGAGCCGGTCCGGTCCGGTGAAGGTCCTGTCGAGACGGTCCACGGCCGTGGCCTCGGGCCGGAGCACGTAGCGCACCCAGGTGCGGTCGCCGTCGGCGTCCAGCCACGCGTAGGCGTGGATCGGGTAGAACGTCACGTCGGCGAAGCTCACCGGCGAGGCGAGCGCCTTCGCCCGCACCCCCGCCGCGATCGAGGGAATCATGGCCGGGTGCCGGGCCAGGAACAGCGGGAACGTCAGCGGTTTCAGCGATGCCTCGGTGAACGCGATGAACTCCTCGGGGCTGTCGGTCGGGAACCGCGGCGAGGTCTGGCCGAGCAGGTCGGTCGACGTACCGTCCGCGAGCCGGAACTTCACGGCCATGCCGCGGACGTCGGGCTTGGGATCGGGCACCTTGGCGTTGCCGCCGGCGTTCGACCATCGCACCACCACCGGCGTCGGGCCGCCGTCGAAATGACCGGCCCGGCAGAGCTCGGTGGCCTCCGGCGTGGCGGTGAAGGTGCCGCCGTAGAAGCGGCCTTTCGCGTGGAGGGTGCGGTGCCCGGACGGCCCGCGGAAGGCGGCGCGCAGCCGGTCGACGGCGATCGCGGGATCCAGCATGCGGTCAGCCTGCCAGCAAACTCAGATCAGGTCGTGGATGACGACCGTCTGGTCGCGCTCCGGCCCGACGCCCACGGCCGACATCCGGGCGCCGGACATCTCCTCGACCGCGGTGACGTAGGCCCGCGCGTTCGGAGGGAGGTCGTCCAGCGTGCGGGCGCCGCTGATGTCCTCCCACCAGCCGGGGAGGTACTCGTAGATCGGCACCGCGTGGTGGAAGTCGCTCTGGTTGACCGGCATCTCGTCGTGGCGCACCCCGTTGACGTCGTACGCCACGCAGACCGGCACCTGCTCGAGGCCGGTGAGCACGTCGAGCTTGGTGAGCACGAAGTCCGTGACGCCGTTGACGCGGGCGGCGTAGCGGGCGATCACCGCGTCGTACCAACCGCAGCGGCGCGGGCGGCCGGTGGTGGTGCCGTACTCGGCGCCGACCTTGCGCAGGTGCTCGCCGCTGTCATCGTTCAGCTCGGTCGGGAACGGGCCCTCGCCGACCCGGGTGGTGTACGCCTTGACGATCCCGATCACCTGGTCGAGCCGCATCGGCGGGATGCCGGAGCCGGTGCAGGCGCCGCCGGCGGTCGCCGAGCTCGAGGTGACGAACGGGTAGGTGCCGTGGTCGACATCGAGCAGCGTGGCCTGACCGGCCTCGAGCAGCACGATCTCGTCGCGGTCGAGCGCCTGGTTGAGCAGGAGACCGGTGTCGCAGACCATCGGCGCCAGCCGATCGGCGTACTCGAGAAGTTCCTCCACGGTCGCTTCCACGGTGACCCTGCGGCGGTTGTAGACCTTGGTCAGGATCTGGTTCTTCAGGTCGAGGGCACCCTCGACCTTGGCCTCGAGGATCTTGGGGTCGAACAGGTCCTGGATGCGGATGCCGATCCGGTTCATCTTGTCGGCGTACGTCGGACCGATGCCGCGGCCGGTGGTGCCGATCCGGCGGCTGCCGAGGAAGCGCTCGGTGACCTTGTCGAGGCTGCGGTTGTAGTCGGCGATCACGTGTGCGCTGGCGCTGACCTTGAGCTTGCTGGTGTCGACGCCGCGGGTCTCGAGGCCGTCGATCTCCGCGAACAGCACGGCCAGGTCGACCACGACGCCGTTGCCGATGACCGGCGTGCAGCCCGGCGTCAGGATGCCGCTCGGCAGCAGGTGCAGGGCGTACTTCTCGTCGCCGATCACCACCGTGTGGCCGGC
>JALZCZ010000163.1 GCA_030862825.1 Actinomycetota bacterium
TTCTCGGCCTTCTCAGCGGGCGCGGCCTTCGGGGCCTCGGCCTTCAGTGCCTCGCCGACCTCCTTGCGGAAGCGCATCTCGGCGGGCAGCTCGACGGTCGAGCTCGCCGACTTGACGAACTCACCCATCTCCTTGAACTTCTCGAGAACAAACTTGCTCTCGACTCCGAACTCCTTCGCGAGTTCGTGGACTCGGGTCTTAGCCACAATTCTCCTTCTGGCCTGAGACCCGGGTCGGGTTGTAACTCAGACCGCTCTGTTGTCCCTGAATGGGGGGTTGTGCAAACTCATTTCGAGTTACTCATCGAGTGCTCATGAGCTGCTGCTCCAGTTTCTGTCGGTCATTCGTTGATCTGTCGGTCCGCGCCAGCGAGGTAGTCACCCACCGGTGCGGTGGAGAGCCCGACGCTCGCTCCACCCTGCACGCGCAGGGCACGAGCGAAGGCCTTCCTCCGCACCGCGAGGTCGTAACACCCGATCGTGGGGTGCAGGTGCGCTCCCCGACCGGGTGCGGTGGCGTCGGGATCGGGAAGGACGGCTGGTCGGCCATCCGCACCCGAGCCGGCGGTCACCCGCAACAACTCGCGCTTGGCGGCTCGCTGCCGACATCCGATGCAGGTCCGGACCGGTCCCGTGAGGGTTGTGTGGGCCGGGCTCGCAGAGATGTTCAGATTGCGTGCCACCGAAGAGCAACCCTACCGCTACGGGCGCCAACTCCTGAAACGGGCGCACCGTCGCTGTTTGTTCCCCGGACCGTCTGCGGCCGTGTCTAGTCTGATCTCCATGCCGTACGACCTCCTCGAGGAGCACTTCGGCGGCCCCGGCCTCGACCAGGATGTCTGGCTGCCGCACTACCTCCCGGCTTGGTCGTCGCGGGCGCAGACCCGGGCCAGCTGGCGGATCGACGGCGGGCTGCGGCTCGACATCCCGGTCGACCATCCGGTCTGGTGCCCGGGCGACCACGTCCCGCTGCTGCGGGTCTCCGGCCTGCAGACCGGCAGCTGGTCCGGCCCGGCGGGGAGCACTCGGGGCCAGCAGCGGTATCGGGAGGGTTTGCAGGTCCGCGAGGAGCAGCCCCGCTTCGAGGGTTGCCTCGTCTCGACCGGCCGGGTGGAGATCCGGGCGCGGATGACCGTGTCGCCGCGCTCGATGGCTGCCTTGTGGCTGAGCGGATTCGAGGACGACCCCGACCAGCAGCGGTGCGGCGAGATCTGTGTCTTCGAGGTCTTCGGCAACGCGGTGCTGGCTGACCCGCCCTCGGCGGAGGTGGGGGTCGGTATCAAGGCGTTCCGCGACCCTCGGCTGACCCAGGACTTCGCGGCGCCGCGGCTGTTGATCGACGTGAGCGAGCCGCACACCTACGCCGTCGCGTGGGACCAGCGCGAGGCGATCTTCACGGTCGACGACCGGGAGGTACGCCGCTGCCCCGACCCGCCGACGTACCCTCTGCAGCTGATGCTCGCCGTGTTCGACTTCCCGGAGTGGTCGGTCGGCGGCGACGAGCACCTGGTACCGGAGCTGGTCGTCGAGCACGTGGGGGTAGGTCGCGCATGAGCTCGCT
Source organism: Actinomycetota bacterium (assembly GCA_030862825.1). Classification (GTDB taxonomy): domain Bacteria; phylum Actinomycetota; class Actinomycetes; order Propionibacteriales; family Nocardioidaceae; genus Nocardioides. Next base: position 1,561 of record JALZCZ010000163.1, read on the forward strand.
GCAGTGCGAGACGACCATGATCCTGGCGCGCCACGGCGACGCGGCGTACGAGTCCAGGTGGTTGGCTGAGGTGGGCGGGTCGCTGACCGAGCTCGGCCGGCGGCAGGCCTCGGCGCTGGGCGAGGCGCTGGTGGACCGCCGGGTCGCGCATGTGTGGACCAGTACCCTGGCGCGGGCCGTGCAGACCGCGGAGATCGTGGCCGCGCGGCTGGGCGTCGGGGTGACCACCCGCGAGAGCCTGCGGGAGTTCGGGTGCGGTGACCTGGCCGGCACCGACCGCGAGATCGACCCGTTCGTGCCGATCTTCCGCAGCTGGCTCGGCGGCGACCTCGCCGCCCGCATCCCCGGCGGTGAGTCCGGCGAGGAGATGGTGGGCAGGATGCGCGGCGTCCTCAGCGAGATCGCGGACGCACATCCTGGCGAGACGGTGCTCGTGGTCAGCCACGGCGGCCTGATGAAGCTCGGCGTCCCCCACCTCGTCCGGATGGACTCGGGTCCTGAACGCATCGGCAACTGCTCGACCATCGAGCTCGCCATCGACGCCGACGACTGGGTGTGCCGCTCCTGGAACGCCCCCGGAGAGGTCTGAGCGGCAGGCATGGGCCCGTGCCGGGCCGGTCGGCTGGTTGCCGTTCGCGCCTCGTTGTCCCGCACGCGTGGTTCGTAGTGGCGGCGGAAGACCACGCCCACCGGCTCGCGACGGCTACAACACCTGTTCCGTCAGCTCTCTGCGGGAGCCTCCTCGTCGGAGTGGATGTCGATCCGCCAGCCGGTCAGCCGCGCGGCGAGGCGGGCGTTCTGGCCCTCCTTGCCGATGGCCAGCGACAGCTGGTAGTCGGGCACAACGACACGTGCCGACCTGGCGGCCAGGTCGACCACCTCCACCGACTGCACCTGGGCCGGCGAGAGCGCGTGCGCGACCAGCTCGGCCGGGTCCTCGGACCAGTCCACGATGTCGATCTTCTCGCCGTGCAGCTCCGACATCACGTTGCGCACCCGCTGGCCCATCGGACCGATGCAGGCACCCTTCGCGTTGACGCCGGGAGCATCGGTGCGGACCGCGATCTTGGTCCGGTGGCCGGCCTCCCGCGCGATCGCGGAGATCTCCACGGTGCCGTCGGCGATCTCGGGCACCTCCAGGGCGAACAGCTTCTTCACCAGGTTGGGGTGGGAGCGCGACAGGGTGATCTGCGGGCCGCGCATGCCCTTGCGCACCGAGATCACCAGGCACTTGATCCGGGTGCCGTGCGTGTAGTCCTCACCGGGCACCCGCTCACTGACCGGCAGCAGCGCCTCGAGCTTGCCGAGGTCGACCATCACGTCGTCCGGGTTGCGACCCTGCTGGATCACGCCGGAGATGATGTCGCCCTCCTTGCCGGAGAACTCACCGAAGCGGATCTCGTCCTCCGCGTCGCGCAGCCGCTGCAGCATGATCTGCTTCGCGGTGGTCGCCGCGATCCGGCCGAAGCCCTCGGGCGTGTCCTCGTACTCGCCGACCGGGTTGCCCTCGTCGTCGAGCTCGGTGGCCATCACGGTCACGTGTCCGGTCTTGCGGTCGAGCTCGACCCGCGCCCGCTCCTGGGCACCCGGCGTCTTGTGGTAGGCCGTGAGCAGCGCCTGCTCGATCGCCTCGACGAGCACCTCGAAGGAGATCTCCTTCTCGCGCTCGAGCATCCGCAGGATGCTCATGTCGATGTCCATCACAGGTCCTCCTCGGCGTCGCGGTCCGCTTGCTCATCGGTGTCATCGGTGGGCAGCTTCCGGTTGAACTCGATCTGCACCAGCGCCTTCTTCACGTCGGCGAACTCGACCTCGTGGGTCGTGCCTTCGACGTCGAGGGTCGCGCTTTCCTCGCCTGAGGCGGTGATCCGTCCGACGAGCGGCTCGCCCTCGTGCGGGATCACCTTCACCAGCCGGTCCAGGTTGCGCCGCCAGTGTCGCGGCAGCGTGAGCGGCCTGTCGACGCCGCGCGAGGTGACCTCGAGCGTGTAGGGCAGCTGCCCCATCACGTCGGAGGCGTCGAGCACCTCGTTGACCGCGCGGGTGGCCTCGGCGACGTCGTCGAGGGTGACGCCGCCGTCCTTGTCGACCGCCACCCGGAGCACGCGGCGCTTGCCGGCGGGGGTGACCTCGACCCCTTCGACGTCGAGGCCCAGGGAGGCAAGGGGAGCCGTCAGCTCCTCCTCGATCCGACTCGCTGTCGCGGCAGGGCCTGTCTGGCCTGCGTGGCTGGCGCCCATCGGTGTCCGACCTCCCTGTGCTGTTGTGGTGGTGCTGACCCAGGATAGCCGCTGCGCCACGGCCGGTCGGGGCACACCGGCCGCGGTTGTTAGGGTCGCGCCGTGCTATCCAGCCCCCTCACCCGCCGTACGGCGCTCGCCGTGACGGCGGCGATGACGGGTCTCGCCTCCGGAGCCTGCACCTCGGACTCCCCCACCGGACCGTCGGGCCCGACCTCCACGTCGGCCCAGCCGGTCGACGCGGACCACGAGCTGGCGACCAGCGTCGCCATCGACATCTTGTTGGTGAGGGTGTTCGTGGACTCGCTGGCGCGCGACTTCCCCGCGCTCCTGCCCGAGCTGCGCCCGCTGCGTCGGCTGCACAGCGCCCACGTCGAGGCGGTCGGCGGCGTCGACGACGGCATTCCCGCTCCGGCTCCGTTCGCGGGTGGCCGGGCCGAGGCCCTCGGCGCGCTCGTCCGCAGCGAGCAGCACCTCCAGCGCGAGCTGGCTTCCGCTGCGGTCCGCGCGGAGAGCGGCACCCTGGCCAAGCTGCTCGCCTCGATGTCGGCCGCGGTCGCCCAGCACCTGGCGGTGCTGCGATGAGCTACGTCGACGCCCTGCAGACCACGCTCGCTTCCGAGCACGCCGCGGTCTTCGTCCATGGCGCCTTGGGCGCCCAGACCTCGCGGTCCGGCGAGCCCGCCCTGTACGCCGCCATCGAGTCCGCGTACGCGGACCACCGGTCGCGGCGCGACCAGCTGGTCACGATGATCCGGGACGCCGGCGGCGAGCCCATCGCGGCCGAGCCGGCGTACGCGCTGCCGCCCGACCTGGGCACGCCCGACCTGGTGTCGCGCCGGGCGCTGCGGCTCGAGAAGTCGTGCGCGGAGACCTACGCCTACCTGGTGGCGAACAGCCCCCAGGATCGGCGTCGGTGGGCGATCAACGCCCTGACGCAGACAGCGGTCCGCGAACTCGCCTTCCGGGGAACTCCCGAGATA
>JALZCZ010000401.1 GCA_030862825.1 Actinomycetota bacterium
GGGCCTGGCGGGACGTGTCCGCGGCAACCCCACCCAGGGGGTACGACGACCCGCGCGGGCTGCCCGAGCTGCGGGCGGAGCTGGCCGCCCACCTCGCCCGGACTCGCGGCCTCGACGCCGACCCCGACGACCTGGTGGTCACGGGCGGGACCGTCGCCGGCCTGCGCCACCTGCTGGCCGCGCTCCCGCCAGGGCCGGTGGCCCTCGAGGACCCGGGCTACCGGGCGGCTGCTGAGACCATCTGGGCGAACGGCCGACAGGTGCGCGACCTGCCGGCCCTCGGCCCCCACACCGACCTCAAGGGCACCGTCGCGGCGTACGTGACCCCTGCCCACCAGCACCCGCTCGGTCCGGTCATGTCCGGTCCCGACCGGCTCACCCTGCTGGACGCGGCCAGGGCCGCCGATGCGCTGGTGGTGGAGGACGACTACGACTCCGAGTTCCGCTACGACGTGGCCCCGGTGCCTGCTCTGGCGAGCCTCGACCGCGAGCGGGTGGCCTACCTCGGCACGGCCAGCAAGTCGGTCCTGCCGAGCATGCGGCTGGGCTGGCTGGTCCCGCCTCCGGCCCTGCTGGAGCCGGTCAACCGGATCCGCGAGGTGACACACGACGCCGTGGCGTGGCCGGTCCAGCGCGCCTTCCTGTCGCTGCTGCGCGACGGCTACGTCGACCGAGTCGTGCGCTCCGCACGTCGGGTGTACGCCGCCCGGGCGCCGCGGGTTGCCGCCGCGCTGGCGCCGTTCGGGGAGATCGCCGGACCGGTGGCCGGGATGTACGCCACGGTGCTGATGCCCGCGGAGCGCGCCGCTCGCGCCCACCGGGCCGCGCTGGCAGCCGGCTTCGACGTCCCGGTGCTCAACGACTACTGCCGCAGCCACTCGCTGGGTGGCCTGATCGTCGGCTTCGGCGGCTGCACGGACGACGAGCTGGACCGCGCGTTGTCCGTGATGGTCGCGGCGCTGTCCGGCTGATCAGTCCTCGGGTGCGGCGTAGGCCGCCGCGCGCTCCCGCTCGATCTTCCGGCCCAGGAAGTACGCCGTGGCCCACAGCAACGCGAAGATCGGCCCGAGCACGAACATGATGGTGACCACCAGGCCCAGCGCGATCGCCCAGAGCTGGACCACCCACCCGAGCAGGTAGCCCCACTCCCGACGCAGCAGGCCGGCGACGACCAGGCAGGCCAGCATCAGCCCGAGCCCGACGGAGAGCGCAGCCCCCGTCGGCACGTCGGCGATCGAGATCATCACCGGGGTGGTCAGGCCCAGGGTGACCGCCTCGAGCGCCAGCACCGCGGCGCACATGCCGCGGCGCGGCGACCGCGGCGGCGTGCTCACGACCGCCCCTTCAGCAGCGCCCGCGCCTCACCGACGGTGACCACGGATCCGGTGACCAGCACGGCCCCCGACCCGAGCGGGTCTCCGAACGCATCCCCGGCCTCGGCGAGCGCGGCCGCCTGGTCGATGGCGTCCGAGAGCCGCGGCACGACGGTCACCCGGTCCTCGCCGTAGATCTCGACGGCGGTCTCGGCGAGCTGCTCGGCGGGTAGGGCCCGGCTGGTGGAGTTCTGGGTGCAGATGACGTGCGCGAAATGGGGCTCGAACGCGGCCAGCACGCCTTCGCCGTCCTTGTCCTCCATCACCCCGACCACGCCGATGAGCGGCGAGAACTGGAAGGAGTCGTCGAGCGCGGTGGCCACGGCCTGCGCACCGTGCGGGTTGTGGGCGGCGTCGAGCACGATCGTCGGGCTGCGCCGGATCACCTCGAGCCGGCCCGGCGAGGTGACGGTCGCGAACCCCTCGCGGACCAGCGCGTCGTCGAGCGGTTGGTCGCCGGCGAAGGCCTCCACCGCGGCCAGCGCGACCGCGGCGTTCTGGGCCTGGTGGGCGCCGAACAACGGAAGGAAGACCTCGTCGTAGGTCTGCCGCAGCCCCTGGAGGGTGATCACCTGGCCCCCGACGGCCGGGACCCGGGAGACCACGCCGAACTCCACGCCCTCGCGGGCCACGGTGGCCCCGGTCTCCTTGACACGGGCCAGCAGCACGGCTGCGGCTTCGACGCCCTGCTCCGCCAGGATGGCGACCGATCCCGGCTTGATGATCCCGGCTTTCTCGAGCGCGATCGCCTCGGGCGAGTCGCCGAGGTACTTGGCGTGGTCGACCGCGATCGGCAGCACCACCGCCACCGCGGCGTCGATCACGTTGGTCGCGTCCCAGGCGCCGCCCATCCCGACCTCGACCACGGCGACGTCGACAGGGGCGTCGGCGAAGGCGGCGTACGCCATGCCGACGATGGCCTCGAAGAACGACAGCGGGTGGGGCTCCGACGCGTCGACGATGTGCGTGTACGGCGCGACGTCGTTGAACGCGCGGACGAAGGCCTCCTCGCTCAGCGGCTCGCCGTCGACGCAGATCCGTTCGTTCATCCGCTCGACGTGCGGGGAGGTGAACCGGCCGGTGCGCAGGTCCAGCGTGCGCAGCAGGGTGTCGATCATCCGCGACGTGGAGGTCTTGCCGTTGGTGCCGGTGAGATGGATCGCCGGGTAACCCTGCTGGGGGTCTCCGAGCAGCGTCATGAACGACCGGATCCGGTCCAGCGACGGCTCGAGCTTGGTCTCCGGCCACCGCGACAGGAGGGCGTCCTCGACCTCGGCGTAGGTCTCGGCCAGACGGGGGGCGGACGACGGCTCACTCATGGTCCAGCCGAGTCTAGGCGGGAGGGCGGTGCGCCCCGCCACCCGCTCGGTCACCTGGAGTCACGCAAGAGTGGAACAGGTTCTAGGTCTCGATATGCTCGCTGCGCTCGCTACTCGACAACCGAAAGGGCGCCATGACGTCCCTCAAGCAGCGCTTCGACGAGCTCCGGGAGGCGAAGCAGGTCGCGACCGACGACCTGGACGCCCTGGGGGCCGAGCTCGAGCCGGTGACCGTCGAGGAGATCCTCGGCGCGTGGCGCGGCGGAAAGGCGTCGCTGTGGCAGGTCGCCTTCCGCGGCGAGACCTCGGCGACGACGGTCTACGACCGGATGTCTGTCTTCGACCATTTCAAGGACCATTTCAAGAAGGTCGATGACGCGACCCTGATGGGGATCATGAACGGCAAGCTCGAGGCGGCCTCCGGGGTCACCGACCTCTACTCCTTCCGGCTCGAGAGGGACGACCGATGAGGACGACCGTGGCGATCGTCAACGGACCGGGGCAGGACTTCACGTTCGAGGAGGTCGACCTCGACGGGCCGCGCGCCGACGAGGTGCTGGTGCGGATCGTGGCCACCGGCCTGTGCCACACCGACATCACCATGCGCGGCTTCCTGCCGGAGGAGATGTTTCCCAACGTGTTCGGGCACGAGGGCGCAGGCGTGGTCGAGGAGGTCGGAGCCGACGTGAGCGGCGTCGAGGTCGGCGACCACGTCGTGCTGAGCTTCCGGTCCTGCCGCAGCTGTGCCACGTGTGCCGAGGGACTGGTCGGCTACTGCGACTCCAGCCTGGTGATCAACTACATGGGCATGCGGATGGACGGCTCCACGACCTACTCGCGCGACGGGTCGCCGGTCTTCGGGTCGTTCTTCGGGCAGTCCAGCTTCTCCCAGCACGCCATCGCCTACGCCGACAACGTGGTCGTCGTCGACAAGTCCCTCGACCTGACCACCCTGGCGCCGTACGGATGCGGTTTCCAGACCGGCGCCGGCACCGTGCTCAACGTGCTCGACCCCGGTCCGAAGGACAGCCTGGTCGTCTACGGCGTCGGCGCGGTCGGCCTCGCCGCGCTCGCGGCGGCTGCCACCCTCGAGACCGGGCCGGTGGTGGCGGTCGACGTGATGCCCAGCCGGCTCGAGGTCGCCGCCCGCTTCGGCGCGATCGGCGTCAACCCGAAGGAGCTCGGCGAGACCACAGTGGTCGACCGGGTCAAGGAGCTCACCGGTGGCGGCGCGACGTACGGCATCGACACCACCGCGGTGCCCGAGGTCGTGAAGCAGGCTCAGCAGTCTCTCGGCATCCGCGGCACCCTCGTCGTGCTCGGCCTCGGCGCCGAGGAGTACGTCGTCGACGCCATCGACATGCTCCAGAACGGCAAGGTCGTGAAGGGCTCGATCGAGGGCGACTCCGACCCACAGGAGATGGTGCCCCGCCTGATCGCGCTCCACCAGGCCGGGCAGTTCGCCGTCGACGACCTCCTGGTCACCTACCCCTTCGCCGAGATCAACACCGCCGTCGCCGACGTGCTCGCCGGAAAGGTCGTCAAGCCCGTCCTGGTCTGGTGACGTGTTGACCGGTCAGAAGGGTTCTGGCGGCTCAACGGATGACCAGGTTGGCCATGTCGACCACGGGTCGGTAGCCGAGGGCCTCGTAGATCTTGTTGGAGGTCGGGTTGGCCTGGTCGGTGAACAGGCAGACCCGGTCGCCGCGGTCGAGCAGCAGCCGGGAGACGGCCGCCACGGCGGCGCTCGCGTAGCCACGGCCGCGCTGCTCCTTCGGGGTGTAGACCGGACCGATCCGGGCGACGCCGAAGACCGACGGGTTCGCGCCGGTCAGGTGGACCGGCTCCCCGTCGGGGTCCTCCCAGAACCACACCCGGCCGTGCTCGATCCGCGTCATCATCGTCACCGCGTCCTGCGGCTCGAGCGGGCCGTGGGCGCCTTCCCTGCCGGCCTGCTCGGCGGCGTCCCGCTCGAACGCCGCGAACCACTCCAGCGCCAGGCCGACGTCTGCTGGTTCGGCCGCGCGCAGTCGTCCCGGCACCGCCTCGGGCTGCACGAGCTCGTGGAGGAGGTGCAGGCGGGTGTGCTCGTGGACCTCCGCCGACCGCCCCTCGAGCCTGGCGATCTCGTCGGCCGCGACCCGGGCCGTCGGCAACGCGCCGTTGACGGCGCCTACGTGCTCCGCACGAGCGTGCAGGGTGTGCGCGAGCCGGACGGCGGCGTCGTCCGGCATCGGCAGCAGGAAGAGAGGTCGGGGCGTGGCGGGCGCGGTACGCATGCCGACGCCCACGATGCGGCCGTCCTCGCGGGCCGCCATCCACCACCGGGGGTCACCGGAGTAGGGCTCACCCTCGGCCGCGCGCCGGGTGACCGTCGCGACCACGGTGTTGAGCACCGGATCCGCGGAGAGGTAGTCCCCGGCAGCCTCCAGGAAGGCGCGGGGGTCGTCGAAGAACTCCAGATCTGCCACGGATGCAGGCTAGCCACCGTCCGCCCTGGTCAGCCGCCTATTTATCCGGACGACGCCACCCATAGGATTTGGCCATGACCGAGACGACGGAGACCCAGCCACCGGAGACGACGAGCACCGACCAGCGTGCCGTCGTCGTACCGGACAAGCCGGCGCTCGAGGGTCTCCAGGACAAGTGGTCCGCACGGTGGAAGGCCGACGACACGTACGCCTTCGACCGCACCCAGCCGCGCGAGAACGTCTTCTCCATCGACACCCCGCCGCCGACGGTCAGCGGCAGCCTGCACGTGGGCCACGTCTTCTCCTACACCCACCCCGACCTGATCGCCCGCTACCAGCGGATGAGGGGCAAGTCGGTGTTCTACCCCATGGGCTGGGACGACAACGGCCTGCCGACCGAGCGCCGGGTGCAGAACTACTTCGGTGTCCGCTGCGACCCCTCCCTGCCCTACGACGCCGACTTCACGCCGCCCGAGCTGAGCAGCTCAAAGGGCAAGGACCCGAAGCGACAGGTCCCGGTCAGCCGACCCAACTTCATCGAGCTGTGCGAGCAGCTGGTCGAGCAGGACGAGGAGGTCTTCGAGTCGCTCTGGCGCACGCTCGGCCTCTCCGTCGACTGGAAGCAGCACTACACGACGATCGGCTCCAAGGCCCAGGCCGCGAGCCAACGCGCGTTCCTCCGCAACTTCGCCCGCGGGGAGGCCTACCTCCAAGAGGCGCCGACGCTGTGGGACGTCACGTTCCAGACCGCCGTCGCCCAGGCCGAGCTCAAGGCGCAGGAGTACGCCGGCCACTACCACCGGGTCTCCTTCCACCGGCCGGACGGCGAGCCGGTGTGGATCGAGACCACCCGTCCCGAGCTGATCCCGAGCGTGGTCGCCCTGATCGCGCACCCTGACGACGAGCGCTACCAGGCGATGTTCGGGACGACCGTGACCAGTCCCGTTTTCGGCGTCGAGATCCCCGTCGTCGCCCACCCGGCCGCCGAGACGGACAAGGGCGCCGGCATCGCCATGTGCTGCACGTTCGGTGACCTCACCGACGTCACCTGGTGGCGCGAGCTCAACCTCCCGGTGCGGACCCTGATCGGACGCGACGGCCGGTTGTCGCGCGAGACCCCGCTCTGGCTTGCTCACCCGGCCGCGGCCGCGGCGTACGAGGACCTGAAGGGCAAGACGGTCTTCTCGGCCCGGGAGGCGATGGTCGCCAAGCTCCGTGAGTCCGGCGACCTCGACGGCGAGCCCACGCCGACGACGCGGATGGCGAACTTCTACGAGAACGGCGACAAGCCGCTCGAGATCGTCGCCACCCGCCAGTGGTACATCCGCAACGGTGGCCGCGACGCCGGCCTGCGCGACGAGCTGATCGAGGCCGGGGCCGACATCGAATGGATCCCGGCTCACATGCAGCACCGCTACGACAACTGGGTCAGCGGCCTCAACGGCGACTGGCTGATCTCGCGGCAGCGCTACTTCGGCATTCCGTTCCCTGTCTGGTACCCCCTTGACGGCAACGGTGAGCCCGACTATGCGCACCCGCTCCTGCCCCGCGAGGAGGAGCTGCCGATCGACCCGTCCACGGTGGCGCCGGCCGGCTACACCGAGGAGCAGCGCGGCAAGCCCCACGGCTTCCTCGGCGACCCCGACGTGATGGACACCTGGGCCACCTCGTCACTCACCCCGCACATCGCCAGCGGCTGGGAGACCGACCCCGACCTGTTCGAGCGGGTCTTCCCGATGGACCTGTGCACCCAGGGCCACGACATCATCCGCACCTGGCTCTTCAGCCGGGTGGTCCGCGCCCACCTCGAGAACGGGCGCGTGCCGTGGAGCCACGCCATGCTCTCGGGCTGGATCCTCGACCCCGATCGCAAGAAGATGTCGAAGTCGAAGGGCAACGTCGTCGTCCCCACCGAGATCCTCGAGAAGTTCGGGCCGGACGCCGTCCGGTGGCGCGCCGCGATGGCCCGACCAGGCCTGGACTCCCCGTTCGACGAGACCCAGATGAAGGTCGGCCGCCGGCTGGCCATGAAGGTCCTCAACGTCTCGCGGTTCGTGCTCGGCAACGTCGGGGCGACCGAGGCCAACCCGGTCGCGATCACCGAGCCGATCGACTGTGCGCTGCTCGGCAAGCTGCGCGGCGTGATCGCCAAGGCCACCGACGCGTTCGAGGCCTACGACTACACCACGGCGCTGGAGACCACCGAGAAGTTCTTCTGGGAGTTCTGCGACGACTACGTCGAGCTGGTCAAGGAGCGGGCGTACGCCGAGGACGACAGTGCCGCCACCGAGTCCGCCCGGGCCACCCTCGCGCTGACCCTGGACGTGCAGCTGCGCCTCCTCGCGCCGTTCCTCCCTTACGTGACGGAGGAGGTCTGGTCGTGGTGGCGCGACGGCTCCATCCACCTCTCGACCTGGCCGCAGGTGACCGAGCTCGGCTCCGCGGCAGCCGCCGACCCCGCCGCCGTCGACGCCGTCGCCGCGGCGCTGATCGGCATCCGGAGCACCAAGTCGCAGGCGAAGGTCTCGATGCGGGCGGAGCTCTCCCGGGTGGAGATCAGCGGACCCGCGGTCATCGTCGCCGCGGCCGAGCTTGCTGCCGCGGACCTGCGCGCGACCGGCAAGATCACCGGCGAGCTGGTCTTCACCCCCGACGACGACGCCACGGAGATCTCAGTGGCTGCCGAGCTCGCCGAGGTCCCGGCGGAGTAGCGGCTACTTCTTGTTCCTGCCCTGCCGGCTCTTCTGGTGGGCCTTGCCCGGGTGCTTCTGGCCGGCAGGGTGGACGGCCTTCCGGCTCGGGGCGGCCGAATCGCCCATGCCGCGCTCGGGGCCGATCGCCAGCGCCTCGGGTGGGCCGGGCACAGCCGCGGGCTCGGCCGGGGCGGCGGCGGGATCGTGCGGCTGCGCCGCGTCCGGAC
>JALZCZ010000470.1 GCA_030862825.1 Actinomycetota bacterium
GTCACGAGCAGGTCCCCGTCTGCCGGCACGGCAAGGGAGACCGGGTCGCTGAGCACCTCGCCGCCGGCCGGGATGGTCACCGACGGCGCGCCGCCGAAGGTCACCTCGCGCATGGTGCCGGCGACCGCGTCCGGTGCGTCGGGCCTGCTCGCCACCGCCAGCGTGGTCCGTCCCATCAGGACCGGCGCCGTGCCGAGCGCGTTGGACAGGCGCACGCGAGCGGCGTCGCCACCCACGCTGGTGTGCACCACGTTGCGGATCGAGTGGTTCGGCAGGCCCTGGTCGGCACCGGGTGTCGTCCGCGCCATGGCCGTCTGCCAGGTGCCGACCCAGTGGCCGGGCGGGTGGGTGTCGAGCTTGTCGAGGTCAACCGCCGCCGCCATCGCTTGGTAGCCGGCGTCCTTGGGGTGCAGGTGGTCGCCGGAGTCATACTCCGCCCGTAGCCGGTTCGGCGCCGCGGGGTCCCGCAGCGCGACGTCGAAGTCGGCCACCGCGTCGAACGCGCCACCGTCGCGGATGAAGGCGTTGACCGCCTGCCGCACGCCTTCCAGCTCCTCGGTGTAGTTGCTCGACCCGCCGAACGGGGTGAGCGTGCCCCCGGTGACCCGCAGCCCCCTCGCCTTGACCTGAGCCGCTATCTGGCCCAGCGCCGCGATGATCTTCGACGGCTCGTGGTGCTGCGGCCGGCCGCCGATGTCGTTGATTCCCAACATGACGACCACCGAGCGCGCGCCGGTCGCTGTCAGTACGTCACGGTCCAGCCTGGACAGTGCGTTGGGGTTCCAGGTGCTGTTGAGCAGCCGGTTCGAGCTGACGCCGGCGTTGAGCACGCCGAGCCGCGTCGGCCCGGGCTCGGCGATCAGCCGGTCGGCCAGGTAGTCCGGCCATCGGTGGTTCGCGTTCCGTTTCGAGTTGTTGCCGTCGGTGATCGAGTCGCCGAGCGTGACCACCGTGCCCTCGGCCTGTCCCAGGACGTCCACGCCGCTCACATACGGCCAGAAGGTGATCTTCTCGGTGAACGCCGTGCCGGACTCCTCGGCCGCGTGGTCACCGTTGTGCGACAGGTACGAGGTCTGGTTGGCCACCTGGTGATAGGTCACCGGCCCGGACGCCACCGGAGTGTGCACGCTCACCAGGAGGTCGCCGTCCTCGGGCACGGCAAGGAAGACCGGGTCGCTCAGCACCTCGCCGCCGACCGGGATGGTCACCGACGTCGCGCCGCCGAAGGTGAGCGCTCGCATCGTGCCGGCGACCGCGGCCGGCGCGTCGGGCGCATCGGCGAGGGCGACCGTCACCGCGTCCATCCGCACCGCCGCGGTGCCGAGGACGTTGGTCAGTGAGACCCGCACACCGGAACCTCCAACGCTGGTGTGCACGACGTTGCGGATGGTCCGGTCCGCGTATCCGGTGGGGAGGTTGGGCACGGTGCCGGAAGCCGAGGCCGACCAGGTGCCGACCCAGTCATCCGGCGGTGCCATCGACCGGGCGTCCTGGTCGGCCGCGGAGATCTCGGTCGGCGTCACGCCTGAAGCCGCCGAAATGGGCAAGGCGCCGAACACCATGCTCCACGCAGCGATCGATGCGGATAGCCCGCGACGGGCGGTCTGTGTTCTGGTCAGGTGAGCCATCGAACGGTCCTTCCCGAGTGAGGAGTTCGGCTGGGAAGATATCAGCTATCAGATATCTGATCTAGGCCCGGTGGCTGGCTCGTCTCACGACGGCGGACCTGCGGGCTCGGGAGTTCCTCCAGGGCCGGCGGACGTCGTCCTGGCACACCCGCGGACGGCGATCGAGCAAATGCGGAGTCTGGGCGCTTCGTTGGTAGCCTGCGCGGCGCTAGGGAAAGCACTGCGCTGGACGGACCGCCTGCTCGGGGGGTGACAGATGCCCGTCACGGGACTCTTGCGCGGCTCCGCCTCCCGTCACGTCAGCGCGCGCGGCTCGATGCTGCGTGGCGACATCCAGGGGCTGCGGGCGGTGGCCGTGCTGGTCGTCGTCGCCGGGCATGCCGGATTGGGCCTGACCGGCGGTTACGTCGGGGTCGACGTGTTCTTCGTGATCTCGGGCTTCCTGATCTCCCAGCTGCTGTACCGGGAGATCTCCCGCTCCGGGCGGCTCTCGATCGTCCGGTTCTACGCCCGCCGCGCACGCCGGATCGTGCCCGCCGCCACCCTGGTGACCCTGGTGACCCTGGGTGCTTCGATGCTGTGGATCAGCAAGGTGCAGGCCGCGGACGTCACGTACGACGCCTTGTGGGTGACACTCTTCGCCGCCAACATCCACTTCGCGGCGAACGAGGCCAACTACTTCGCCGAGGGCCAGGCGATGTCGCCGTTCCAGCACTACTGGTCGCTGTCCGTGGAGGAGCAGTTCTACCTGGTGTGGCCGATGCTGCTGATCGCCGCCGTCCTCGTGCCGCTCCGCCGTCGCCGCTCGGCGGGAGAGCCAGCCGCCGGCCTGCCGCGCCGACCGATCGGCGCCCTCCTCGCCGGCCTCACCGCACTGAGCCTCGCCTGGTCTGTCTGGTTCACGGCCGACGACCCCCAGCGCGCCTACTTCGCGACGACCGCGCGCGCCTGGGAGCTGGGGATCGGGGCGCTGGCCGCCCTGGTGGGGCCGCGGCTGCTCCGCGGCACGTCGCGTCGCGTGCGCGGCGTCCTGTGCGCGGTCGGACTGGTGGCGATCGGCGTGGCCTGCGTGGCGTTCGACGAGACCACCGCGATGCCCGGGTACGCCGCCCTGCTGCCGGTGCTGGGCAGCGCGCTGGTGCTGCTGTCGGGCACGGACCCGGACTCCGGCACGGCGCCCAGGCCTGCGCCGACCAACCAGGCCTTGGCCTGGATGCCGATGCAGCGGATCGGCGACTGGTCCTACTCGCTCTACCTCTGGCACTGGCCGCTGCTGTGGATCCCGCGGCTGCACTTCGGGCGCGAGCTCGGCCTGGCCACGAACCTGGGGCTCGTCGCGGCGGCAGTAGCGCTGTCGGCGGCGACGTACCGCTGGGTCGAGACGCCGTTCCGCACCAGCCCCACGATGACCGCCCGTCGCTCGGTCGGGCTCTACCCGGCCACCGTGGCCATCGTCGCGGTCGCTACGTTCTCATGCGCGTCGTACGTCGCCTGGGCGGTCGGCGAGCACGGGAACGACCCACCGGTGACCATGCGCAACTTCGGCGTGCCGGACGAGTCCAGCTACCACCTGCCCACGGGTCACCGCCGGGCTCTCGTCGCGGCCTCGGTGATCGCAGCACGCAACCACATGGCGCTCCCGAGCGACCTGACGCCCGACCTGATCGACCTGCGCACGTCTGTGCCCGACGTGCGTGACTGCGAGTACTCGACCGAGGTCCGCACCCTGTGCCCACGAGGCGACCCCGACGGGGAGCGGACGATGGTGGTCCTCGGGAACTCGCACGGCCGGATGTGGATCCCGGCGCTCGACAGGATCGCCGAGGCGTCGGGATACACCGTGTACCACCTGGTGCGCCCGCACTGCCCTCCTGCCCACTTCGAGGTCAGCCCGACGGAGACCGGCGATGCGCTGGTGTGCGCGGAGTTCAACAGCTGGGCGATGGATCGGGTCCAGGAGCTGCATCCGGATCTCGTCGTGGTCGCGACGACACCGGTTTCCCGCAGCGTCGGCGTCCGGCTTGACGGGGAGCAGCGCCACGACGACGCTTCGATCGAGGCTGCGACCCGCGTGGGCTTCGCACGCCTCTTCGCCGCGCTGGATGAGCACGCGGAACGCTCCGTGCTGATCGCCGACGTGCCACAACCCCACCTGGACCCCGCCGAGTGCCTCACCCTGGGCGACCCCGACCTCGGCTCATGCTCCTTCGAGCCCGCGCAACGAGACAATCGGATGCGCAAGGCGGTGATGGAGACCGCGACCGAGTCGGGTGTCGACGTGGTCTCGGTGAACCGGTGGATCTGTTGGAACGGAACCTGCCCAGCGGTAGTGGGATCGACGATCACCTACCGCGACGCGGGCCACCTCACCATCGAGTACGTCACCGAAATGGCGCCGTTGCTCTCCGGAGCCTTGGGGCTCAGGGCATAGAAGGCGGTCCGGATCGATTCATCACCGGCACGAGAGGGCCTGGCATCAGGCAGCCAAGGACGGCAGGGCTGCTTCGATCTCGATCTCGATCTCGATCGTGATCTTGTCACCCATGCCGGCTCCGCCGCCTGGGAGTGGCAGCTCGAGCACTCGGGTTGACCGGGCCCGCGTGATGTCAGGCGACCAGAGCGCTCATGCCGCCGTCGGCGATCAGGTTGTGGCCGACGATGAATGACGACTCCGGTGAGGCGAGGAAGAGGACCACCGAGGCGATCTCCTCGGGCGCGGCGGGTCGCCCGAGTGGGATCTGGGCGAGCATGGCCGCCTTGACCGCTTCGGGGATGTCGGCCCGGGCGACAGCGGGCGTCGCGACGGGGCCGGCGCTGACCGCGTTGAGGCGGATCCCTTGGGGAAGGAGCTCGGCGGACAGGCTACGGACCAGCGAGATGAGTCCGGCCTTGCCGACGGCGTATGCCGACATGCCGGGCATGCCGAGGGTGGCCGACACGGACCCGTTGATGACCACGGCCGATCCGGTCGGCATGAGCGTGGTCAGCCGTTGGAGCAGGAACAACGGGCCCTTGACGTGGACGTCGACCATGGCGTCCACGTTGTCCTCGAGGACGGAGCCGAAGGGCGCCGGTAGGGCGGATCCGGCGTTGACGAAGACGGAGTCGACGGTTCCCTCGTGGCCGGCGATGTCCTCGACCAGAGCAGCGATGTCGTCGAGCTTGGCCGCGTCGCTGACGACTGCCCGTGCCGAAGATCCGATCATCTTCTCCGCGAGTGCGAGTGCCTCCTGGTCCCTTCCGGTGATCACCACGTTCGCCCCCTCGTTGGCGAATGCGATGGCGGTGGCCAGCCCGATCCCGCTGCTGCCTCCGGTGACGAGGACGACCTTGTTCTCGAACCTGCTCATTGGGTGTTCCTTCTCTTGGTGGGTTGGTGGTGGTGGAGGAGCGCTGGTGACTAGACGGCGGGCTCGGGTGCCGGCTCGGGTGCCGGCCCAGCCGGCGGGATGCCCGGGGTCATTGATGCCTTGCGGGTGTTGGGTGCGCGGAAGGCGATGACAGCCGCCGCGAGCAGGAAGATGCTGCTGGCGAGGATCGCTCGGCTGAAGCCGCCGGTCAGCGCTTCGGGCATCGGCGCCCCCGACGCCAGCAAGTCCTTGGTGCGGGCGGTGGCCAGGGCCGAGAAGATCGCGACGGCCAGCGCTGATCCGAGCTGCAGCGAGGTGTTCAACAGACCGGCAGCGAGGCCCGCCTTGTCGGCAGGGACGCCTGCGTTCGCGGCCGCGGTGACGGCGACCAGGATCGCTCCGAGTCCGAGCGACATGAGCAGGAGCCCGGGCAGCAGATCGGCCACGTAGTTGCCGTCGACTGGGATCCGGGACAGCAGATACATGCCCACCGCGGAGATCAGGGCTCCGGTGACGATGATGGGGCGGGTGCCGATGCGGCCGATCAGGACCGAGGTGACTCCGGCCGCGATCGTGAGCACGACGGTGACGGGCAGGTAGGCGGACCCTGCCTGGATCGGGGAGTAGCCCAGCACCGTCTGTTGGTAGAGCGTGAGGAAGAAGAACATCCCGACGAACCCACCGAACGCCAGGAGCTGGGTGGCGTCAGCCGCTGCGATCCCCTTGACGCGCAGGATGCTCAACGGGAAGAGGGGGTCGGCGACCCTGGATTCGTTGACCACGAACGCGATGAGGAGGACCGCGGCTGTTGCGAGCTCCCCGATGGTCTGCGGTGTGCCCCTCCCCTCCTCCGGTGCCTTGATGAGCGCGTAGAGACCGATCAGCATTCCGCTGCTGACCAGGATCGCCCCGCGGGCATCGAAGCTGGACTTGTCGCGGTCCTGACTGTCCGCGGGGATCAGGATGATGGCCGCGGCGATGATGGCCACGCAGATCGGCGGGTTGACCAGAAGGACCCAGCGCCACCCGGGCCCCTCGGAGAGCACGCCACCCAGGAACACCCCGGTGGCGGCACCCAGGCCGCTCATGGCGCCCCAGATGCCCAGGGCCTTGTGGCGGTCCCTGCCCTCGGTGAACGTGGTGGTCAGGATCGAGAGCCCCGCTGGCGCCATCATGGCGGCGCCGATGCCCTGGAGGATGCGGGCGGCCACGAGAAGCTCGGCGTTCATGGCAAGCCCGCCAGCCATGGAGCAGATCGCGAACACGGCCGTGCCGGCGATCAGGACCCGGCGCCTCCCGAGCAGGTCGCCGGCACGGCCACCCAGGAGGAGGAACCCGCCGTAGCTGACCAGATAGCCGCTGAGCACCCACTGGATGCTTTGTTGGCTGAAGCCCAGGTCCTCCCGGATCGAGGGCAGCGCCACGTTCACGATGGAGCCGTCGACGATGTCGAGGAACTGCACCGTGCAGAGCAGCATCAGGATGAGTGCTCCGCGGCGAGTGCTCAGGGCGGATTGAGTCATGCGTGCCTCCGGGAACAAGTGGACCGTGTGGTCCAGTAGCCAGAGGTTACAGGAACTGGACCGTTTGGTCCACTAGTTCCGGAAGGTCGCGATGTAGCCGAGTCCCGCGGCGAGAGCGACGCGCAACGGACCCGGGTCCTCGCGAACCTGGCCCAGCAGCATGCCGCCCTCCATGGCCGCCAACAGGCCGGTGGCAAGCTCCGCCGGATTCGCCTCTGACGTCAGCCCTCCGTTGTCCCGGATCCGCGACAAGGCGTCGACCAGCAACCGCTCCCAGGAACCGAACGCGTCGGTGACGAGGCGGCGGGCTCCCTCCGGCCCGTCGGTCAGCTCAGCAGCCAGGGTTCCGATCGGACAACCGGTCAGCTGACGGGCGTAGTCGGCTGCGAATCCCGACAAGACCGCCTCGAGGTCTGAGAACGACGCGACTCGGGCGAACGCGGACTCGAGTCTCTCCAGCACCTCGCTGCAGCGATGGGACACCGCCGCCTCGACCAGCCCGTCACGATCGGAGAAGTAGTGGTACATCTGGCTCTTGCTCGCCCCCGCCGCACTCAGCACCTCATCCAGCCTGAGCTGGGAGATGCCGTGCTCGGCGACCGACTGCGCGGCCACCTCGACCAGTCGTTCCCGACTGGCCCGACCTCGCTGTGTCTTCGGTTCTGGCTGAGGGGTCCGGTGCATCGACCAAGCGTACCTCGTGTCTGGACCATCTAGTCCAATCGCGCGGGTCGCCCGACAAGCACGTCGGTCGAGCGAGCAGAGCCAGCCGCGCCGCCAAGCGCATGGGGTGTCACCCGATCAGCGGCACCGCCTCGGGTCGGCACGATCGTGGCGTCGATGAGCAAGTGGGATAACCGTGCGGACGGCCTGCGAGCGTCCGGCAAACTGAAGGCGTGCACGAGGTTCAGTCAGACGAGCAGGTTCGCTTGGCGTACGACGCGAGAGCCGATGAGTATGCGGCCGCCTTCCGCTGCACAGAGCCGGAGCAGCCGGTCGAACTCGCCATGGTGAACCACTTCGCTGAATCGCTGAGAGGCCAACGGAGAGTTCTGGACGCAGGTTGCGGCGCGGGAAGGTTCCTACCGATCCTTGCGGGCCTTTGTTGCGAAGTAGAGGGCCTGGACCTCTCCCCTGGCATGATCCGGAACGCTCGGGCTGATCACCCGTCCTTCGCGACCCAGGTAGGAACGCTCACCGACCTCCCCTTCGAAAGTGCATCGTTTGATGGCTACTTCTCGTGGTACTCAACGATTCATAGCGGCGACCAGGACCTTCGCGATCTCCTTCGAGAGGCCCACCGAGTTCTCCGTTCCGGCGGGTCGATATTGGTTGCTTTCCAGTCGGGCGACGGGGTCCAGGACCTCTCCGAGTCCTACCGGACGAGGGGCTACGACCTCTCGCTGTTCCGCTACCTGCGGTCGCATGAACGCATGGCCCATGAACTGACCTCGGCGGGGTTCACGGTCACCGCTCGGCTTGAGCGGGGACCCGTCGGCGACCGAGAGATCGGCAGTCAGGCAGTGCTCATCGCGACAACTTGAGCACGCTCTCCTCGGCAGATGATGGGGTGCGCCAGTCCGGTCGGTCGGGGTCAATCAGCGTGCGTCGACCGCGCCGCGGACGGGGGTCATGACCTGCACGACCTCGCGACCGACCGGGAACCAGTGGGCGTTCATGCGGACTGCT
>JALZCZ010000008.1 GCA_030862825.1 Actinomycetota bacterium
TGGGCTTCGCCTCCGCGGACTCGGCGCTGGCCTGTCCGGTGGTGACGGCGCCGACTCCGGCGCCGACCAGGGCGAGGGTCGCCAGGGTGGAGACGAGCGTGGAACTGCGGGACATCGCGTGCCTTTCGGGTATGTCCGAGATGCGTGGATGGAGCCAGCATTGTGGTGGCAACGTCCCGGCCGCGAGGGCTTAATGTCCCGATTCTCCCGGGATGCTTCGTCCGCGTCAGTCCCGCTCGTCGTACGCCGCGAGGATGCGGTCGGCGGCGACCGTCGCGGGCAGCTCCCCTGTCAGCACCTCGGACCGGACCTGCTCGCGGATCGCCCGCACCGCCGCCGACCGGCGCAGCCTCTGGTCGAGCTCGTCCCGGACGAGGGCCCAGGTGAAGTCCAGCTGCTGCTCCGCGCGCTTGCGGGCGAGGCCCTCCTCCCCGAGATGCGCGCGGTGGTCGAGCACCCGCCGCCACAGGTCGTCGATGCCGATGTCGTGGAGGGCTGAGCAGGTCACGACCGGCGGCGCCCACTCGGTCTTGGCGCGCACCAGCCGCAGCGCGCCGGCCAGGTCGCGGGCGGCCGCGCGGGCCTCCTGCTCGCGGTCGCCGTCGGCCTTGTTGACCGCGATCACGTCGGCGATCTCGAGGATGCCCTTCTTGATGCCCTGCAGCTGGTCGCCGGTGCGGGCCAGGGTCAGGAAGAGGAACGTGTCGACCATCCCGGCGACGGTGACCTCCGACTGGCCGACGCCGACCGTCTCGACCAGGACGACGTCGTAGCCCGCCGCCTCGAGCACCGCCATTGCCTGCACGGTCGCCCGGGCGACGCCGCCGAGCGTGCCCGCCGAGGGGCTCGGCCGGATGTAGGCGTCGGGGTCGGCCGAGAGCTTCGCCATCCGGGTCTTGTCGCCGAGCACCGAACCTCCGGTGCGGACGCTCGAGGGGTCGACCGCCAGCACACCGACCCGGTGCCCCTGCCCGGTCAGCCGGGTGCCGAGCGCCTCGATGAACGTGGACTTCCCGACTCCAGGGACGCCGCTGATCCCGACTCTCAGCGTCGACCCGTCGGAGAGCTTGTGCCGGGTCAACGTGGACAGGAGCTCGCGGGCGGCCTCGCGGTGCTCGGGTTTGGTCGACTCGACGAGCGTGATGGCCTGCGAGACCGCGGCACGCCGGCGCTGCCCGACGCCCTCGACGAGTGCCGAGACGTCGACCATCAGTGACCCAGCTGCTCCCGCAGCTTCGCCAGCAGGTCGAGCGCGGACTCGGCGATCACGGTGCCGGGCTGGAAGACCGCGGCGGCACCCATCTCCTTCAGCGTCGGTACGTCGTCGGGCGGGATCACGCCGCCGATCACGGTCATGATGTCCGGCCGGCCCTGCTCCTCGAGCGCCTTCTTCAGCGCCGGCAGCAGCGTGAGGTGACCGGCGGCCAGCGACGAGACGCCCACGATGTGCACGTCGGCGTCGATCGCCTGCTGGGCGACCTCCTCGGGGGTCGAGAACAGCGGACCCACGTCGACGTCGAAGCCCATGTCGGCGAAGGCGGAGACCACCACCTTCTGCCCGCGGTCGTGCCCGTCCTGTCCCATCTTGGCGACCAGGATCCGCGGTCGGCGGCCCTCGGCCTCCTCGAACGCGTCGGTCGCGTCGCGCACCTGCTGCACCAGCGTGCTGCCGGAGGCGGCGGACTCGTCCCTGAACACGCCGCTGATCGTACGGATCACGGCCTGGTGCCGGCCGTAGACCTTCTCCAGCGCATCCGAGATCTCGCCGACGGTGGCCTTGGCCCGGGCCGCGTCGACGGCGAGCGCGAGCAGGTTGCCGTCGAGAGTGCCCTTGGTCGCCCCTCGCTCGGCGGAGCTGGTCAGTGCCTCGAGCGTGCGGCGTACCTCCTCGTCGTCGCGCTCGGATCGCAGGCGCTCCAGCTTGGCGATCTGCTGGCGGTAGACGTCGTCGTTGTCGACCCGGAGCACGTCGAGCTTGTCCTCGGCGTCGAGCCGGTAGGTGTTGACCCCGATCAGCTTCTGCGCACCGGAGTCGATCCGCGCCTGGGTGCGGGCGGCCGCCTCCTCGATGCGCATCTTCGGGATGCCCTGCTCGATCGCCTGGGTCATGCCGCCCGCGGCCTCGGCCTCGAGGATGTGCGCCCAGGCGCGCTCGGCGAGGTCGTGGGTGAGCCGCTCGACGTAGTAGGAGCCGGCCCACGGGTCGATGACCTCGGAGGTCCGCGACTCCTGCTGCAGCAGCAGCTGGGTGTTGCGCGCGATCCGGGCCGAGAAGTCCGTCGGCAGCGCGATCGCCTCGTCGAGGGCGTTGGTGTGCAGTGACTGGGTGTGACCCTGGGTGGAGGCCATGGCCTCGATGCAGGTGCGGCCGACGTTGTTGAAGACGTCCTGCGCGGTCAGCGACCAGCCGCTGGTCTGGCTGTGGGTGCGCAGCGAGAGCGACTTGGGGTTCTGCGGGTCGAAGTCGCGCACCAGCCGGGCCCAGAGCGCACGGGCGGCCCGCATCTTCGCGATCTCCATGAAGAAGTTCATGCCGATCGCCCAGAAGAACGACAGCCGGGGCGCGAACGTGTCGATGTCGAGGCCGGCGTCGAGGCCGGCTCGGAGGTACTCGACACCGTCGGCCAGCGTGTACGCGAGCTCGAGGTCGGCGGTCGCCCCGGCCTCCTGGATGTGGTAGCCGGAGATCGAGATCGAGTTGAAGCGCGGCATCCGGGCCGACGTGAAGCTGAAGATGTCGGAGATGATCCGCATGCTCGGCGCCGGGGGATAGATGTAGGTGTTGCGGACCATGAACTCCTTGAGGATGTCGTTCTGGATGGTCCCCGTGAGCTGCTCCGGCTTCACCCCCTGCTCCTCGGCCGCCGCGATGTAGAGGGCCAGCACGGGCAGCACCGCGCCGTTCATGGTCATCGAGACCGACATCTCGTCGAGCGGGATCCCGTCGAAGAGGGTCCGCGCGTCGTAGATCGAGTCGATCGCCACTCCCGCCATGCCGACGTCGCCCCGCACCCGCGGGTGGTCGGAGTCGTAGCCGCGGTGGGTGGCCAGGTCGAACGCGACGCTCAGGCCCTTCTGGCCGGCCGCCAGGTTGCGCCGGTAGAACGCGTTGGACTCCTCGGCGGTCGAGAACCCGGCGTACTGCCGGATGGTCCAGGGCTGGGTCGTGTACATCGTCGGGTAGGGGCCGCGCAGGAACGGGCTCAGGCCCGGCCAGGTGTCGAGCGCGTCCAGGCCCTCGAGGTGCTCGGGTCCGTAGATGGGGAGTACGTCGATCCCCTCGGGTGCGTGCCAGGGCTCGCCGTCGGTGGGCGAGCCTGCCGAGACCCGACCACCCGAGAGGGGCAGGCCTGCAAAGCTCTTCGGGACGGTCATGCCAGCTTCTCCCTCGTCCGGGTCAGGAAGTCGAGCGCGTCGATGCCCGTCGCGCAGGCGTCGTCGACGTCGTCGCTGTCTCCGAGAGATTCGGGGCGTCCGGCGATGATCACGTGCCGGGCGCCGGCCTCGCGGAGGGCGGCGATCGCCTCGCTCCCCCACTCGGCGTACGTCGCGTCGGAGCCGGCCAGGCACACCACGCCCTGTCCGCCGTACGCCGCCGTCAGCTCGGCCACGCCAGCGGTGGCGCCGGCGGGCTCGACCGCGATGCCGCCAGCGGCGAAGAGGTTGGTCGCGAAGGTGGCCCGCGCCGTGTGGGCGGCCACGGTGCCCAGCGTGGCCAGGAAGACCGGCGTCGTGACCGGTTCGTCGCGGAGCGCCTCGAAGCTGGCGCCGTAGCGGCGTACCGTCTCCGCGGCGGAACCCGTCGGCTCGCGCTCGGGCAGCTCCTCGGTGAGGTTGGGGAACTCGGTCAGCCCGGTGATCGGCCGCTTGCGCTTGGCGATCTCCGTCTCCCGCCGGGCGACGACCTCGTCGACCCGCGCGCGGAAGCCGGCACCCACCCCGCCGTCATCCTCGATCCGCCCGAGCTCGGCCCAGCCTGCGAGGGCCAGGCCGTCGGTGAGCTTCTCGATCGCGAACGCGCCGCCGCCGGGGTCGGCCACCTTGGCGACGTGGGACTCGTGCATCAGCAGGGCGCTGGTGTTGCGCGCGATCCGGCGGCCGAAGGTCTCGGGACGGCCGAGCGGGCTGTCGAAGGGCAGCACGGTCACGGAGTCGGCGCCGCCGACGCCGGCGGCGAACGCCGCGACGGTGGTGCGGAGCATGTTCACGTAGGGGTCGTACTTGCTCATCATCGGGCGGCTGGTCACCGCGTGCTGGCGCTGCTCGCTCGCGGTGCCCTCGCTCAGCTCGACCACGCGCGCCCAGAGGCGGCGGGCCGCGCGCAGCTTGGCGATGGTCGGGAACTGCTCGTCGGTGGCGGCGTAGCGGAACTCGATCAGGCCGGCCGCCTCGTCGACCGTGAACCCGGCATCGGTCAGCTCGCGGAGGTACGCCGCGCCCACGGCCATCGACCAGCCGAGCTCCTGTGCGTCGGAGGCGCCGAGGTCGTGCGCCTCGGTGGCGTCCACGACGACGCCGCCCGGCTGCTGAGTTCCGCTACGCCGCCACCGACGAGCAGTTCCCGACCATCTCCAAGCTCCGCGCCGCCCGGAGGCTCTGGGGTCGCGTGCTCGAGCTGAGCGAGGCCACCGACCGGGTCCAGCGCCAGCATGTCGTCACCAGCCGCCCGATGATGAGCAAGTACGACCCCTGGGTCAACATGCTCCGCACCACCGTCGCCGCGTTCGCCGCGGGTGCCGGTGGGGCCGACTCGGTCACCGTGCTCCCGTTCGACAGCGCTCTGGGCCAGCCGGACGCGTTCGGGCGGCGGATCGCCCGCAACGTCTCGTCGGTGC
>JALZCZ010000012.1 GCA_030862825.1 Actinomycetota bacterium
TCGTCGACGTCAAGGTGGCCGCGATCGACGACACGTGGTCCGGTCTGAAGTTCGTCCGCCGCCTCACGGACCGCGAGGAACGCGCGACCCCTACTTCTTAGGCGGCGGGCTGGTGATCCCCAGCGCCCGCAACAGCCACGCGACCAGCATCAGTCCGACGAACAGGCACGCCACCGCGCCGAGGGAGGCCACCGCGAGCCACTTCCACGCGTCGTCGTCCCCGCCGCGGGCGCTGGCGCCGAAGTCGATCGCGGCCCACACCAGGTAGCCCCACGCCACCACGGAGGCGGTCACGCCGAGGGCGAGGACGGCGAGAGCAGGCCGGAAGCTGACCCTGCCCTTCTTCTTGGGTGCCGCCCGCTTCCCCGCTGCCACGGGCGCAATTGTCGCCGACACCGCAAGGTGTTTCGTGCAGATGGGGAACCCGTCGTCGGACGGGCTGGTCCGCGCCCCTCGACACGCCGCTGCAGACCACGGAAGAGATCGAGGTCCGGGCCGCTGACCTGCGGCTTTACCTACGGCGGGACCCAGTTCGCACGAATGTCTGCGGAACGCTTGCGAACCTTCTGCGAGCGGCGTACGGTTCCCCTACATGTAGTAGTTACACCGATGTAGTTATCCACATCTAGTGCACAGGCCGGATGTGGAAGCCACACAGGTAGCTGCTTGTTGTACACAGCGGAACCCCAGATATCCACAGGCCACGCCCTCGTTCACGGGCGTAGCTGTCGTGCCCGACGTAGGAGGGAGGCGCCGATGCACTGTCCGTACTGCCGCAACACCGACACCCGGGTCCTCGACTCCCGCGTGGCCGACGACGGCTCCTCGATCCGCCGCCGACGCACCTGCTCGGCCTGCGAGCGCCGCTTCACCACCGTCGAGATGATGCAGCTGACGGTGCTCAAGCGCTCCGGCGCCACCGAGCCGTTCACCCGCGAGAAGGCGATCTCCGGCGTTCGCAAGGCCTGCAAGGGCCGGCCGGTGACCGAAGACCAGCTCGCCTGCCTCGGCCAGCAGGTGGAGGACGCGCTGCGTCTCGCCGGCGCCGCCGAGATCCCGGCCAACGAGGTCGGCCTGGCGATCCTGGGCCCGCTCCGCGAGCTCGACGAGGTCGCCTACCTCCGTTTCGCCAGCGTCTACCGCGCCTTCGAGTCGGCGGACGACTTCGAGGAGGAGATAGCCCTCCTGCGCGCCGAACGCGTTCCCGACGACATCTCGTCGGTCGAGCTCGAGGCGCACAGCTCAGCCCCCAGCGGCTGAGACACAGACCGCCCGGCAGGTAGTGGGGAAGCTGCCTGCCGGGCGCACCAATGGGGCACACAGCCGACCGGGACTGTCGGTGCTAGCAGCAAGACTGAACCAACACTTTGGGACACCCAGGTATGAGTGAAAGAGGAGATGGCATGACCGAGACGGTGAGCGGCTCCCGCGCCAAGCAGACCAAGCGTGGCAAGGGTCTGAGCATGGAGCGCGTCTTCAGCACCGAGGGTGTGCACCCCTACGACGAGCTCACCTGGGAGCGCCGCGACGTCGTCCAGACCAACTGGAAGACCGGCGAGACCGTCTTCGAGCAGAAGGCCGTCGAGTTCCCCGACACCTGGAGCGTCAACGCCTCGACCATCGTCACCACCAAGTACTTCCGCGGCGCGGTCGGCACCGATGCCCGCGAGTGGAGCCTGCGCCAGCTGATCGACCGGGTCGTGAAGACCTACACCAAGGCCGGCACCGACCACGGCTACTTCGCGTCGCCGGCCGATGCCGAGCTGTTCGAGCACGAGCTGACCTGGCTCCTGGTCAACCAGTACTTCTCCTTCAACTCCCCGGTCTGGTTCAACGTCGGCACCCAGTCGCCGCAGCAGGTCTCGGCCTGCTTCATCCTCTCGGTCGACGACTCGATGGACTCCATCCTGAACTGGTACAAGGAGGAGGGATTCATCTTCAAGGGCGGCTCCGGCGCCGGCCTCAACCTCTCCCGGATCCGCTCGTCGAAGGAGCTCCTCTCCAGCGGCGGTACGGCGTCCGGCCCGGTCTCCTTCATGCGCGGCGCCGACGCCTCGGCCGGCACCATCAAGTCCGGCGGCGCCACCCGCCGCGCGGCGAAGATGGTCGTGCTCGACGTCGACCACCCCGACATCGAGGAGTTCGTGATGACCAAGGCGCGCGAGGAGGACAAGATCCGCGCGCTGCGTGACGCCGGCTTCGACATGGACCTCGGCGGCACCGACATCACCTCGGTGCAGTACCAGAACGCCAACAACTCCGTCCGCGTCTCCGACGAGTTCATGCGCGCGGTCGAGGACGGCACCGACTTCGGCCTGCGCGGCCGCAAGACCGGCGAGGTCATCGAGCGCGTCGACGCGCGCGAGCTGTTCCGCAAGATCAGCCAGGCCGCCTGGGAGTGCGCCGACCCGGGTCTCCAGTACGACGACACGATCAACGACTGGCACACCAACCCCGAGACCGGCCGGATCACGGCGTCCAACCCGTGCTCGGAGTACATGAGCCTCGACAACTCCTCGTGCAACCTGGCGTCGCTCAACCTGCTCAAGTTCCTCAGGGACGACGACACCTTCGACGGCGAGCTGTTCGCGAAGGCCGTGGAGTTCATCATCACCGCGATGGACATCTCCATCTGCTTCGCCGACTTCCCGACCGAGTCGATCGGCGACACCACCCGCGACTACCGCCAGCTCGGCATCGGCTACGCCAACCTCGGCGCGCTGCTGATGGCGATGGGCCTCGGCTACGACTCCGACGGTGGCCGCGCGATGGCCGCCTCGATCACCTCGCTGATGACCGGCCAGTCCTACAAGCGCTCGGCCGAGCTCGCCGCGGTGGTCGGCCCCTACAACGGCTACGCCCGCAACGCCGAGGCGCACAAGCGGGTGATGCGCAAGCACCAGGCCGCCAACGACACCGTGCGCACCCTCGCCATCGAGGACAACCAGGTGCACAAGCTGGCAACCAAGGCGTGGGCCGACGTGGTC
>JALZCZ010000036.1 GCA_030862825.1 Actinomycetota bacterium
ACCCCATACCCCATGGGTGACGCTTACTGCGGCCGGCCAGACTTTACCCGACTCCACCTGCCGCGCCCAAACCGGGCCGGCGCCCTAGCCGGTCAGCTCCTCGGCGGCCGCGGTGACGTCCGCGCCGATCAACCGCACCAACGTCTCGGCGTCCGGCGGGGCGGCCGTCTCGTCCGCGAACAGCCGTTGATCCCGCTGGCGCGCCGCCTTCTCGATCAGGTTCCGCACGTAGCGCGCGTTGCCGAACGTCGGCCCGCGGGTCACCTTCGACAGCAGCTGACGGAGCCGTTCGAGCACTGCTTCGTCGACGTCGTACTCGGCGGCCTCCGCCATCACCTGGAAGATCGCGGCCAGCTCGTCGTCGGTGTAGTCGGCGAAGTCGACGGTGGTCCGGAAGCGGCTCGACAGGCCGGGGTTCTGGGCGATGAAGACCTCCATCGGCAGCGGGTAGCCGGCGACGATCACGACCAGGTTGTCGCGTTTGTCCTCCATCTCCTTGACCAGGGTGTCGACGGCCTCCTGCCCGTACTGGTCGCCCGCGAGCGAGTACGCCTCGTCGATGAACAGCACGCCACCCTCCGCGGACTTCACCACGTCGGCGGTCTTCATCGCGGTCTGGCCGAGGTAGCCCGCGACCAGCTCGGAGCGGTCGACCTCGATCAGCTGACCCTTGGAGAGCAGCCCGAGCGCGCGGTAGATGCCGGCCACCAGCCGGGCCACCGTGGTCTTGCCGGTTCCGGGGTTGCCGTTGAAGATCATGTGCCGGGTGATCGTCGGCGCGCTGAGGCCGGCCTCCTTGCGCAGGCCCTCGACCCGGAGCACGGCGGCCTGGCGGTGGATCTCGGCCTTGACGTCGGTCAGCCCCACGAGCTGGTCGAGCTCGGCGAGCAGCTCGTCGACGGTCTTGGGCTCGGGTTCCGGCTCGGCTGGCTTCTCCGGCTCCCCGTTCCCCGGTGGCGGGGCCGCCTGGGTGGGGTGTTCCGGGGTCTCGACACCGGCTGGTTGGCGCTCACCGGACCCGACCACCTGTCCGCCCGTGAGGTCGAACGCCCCCGGCGTACCGCGGTCGATGTCGGCGAGGTCGAGGTTGGTGAGCTTGCGCTGCACGTGGCCGAGCTGATCGAGCATCTGGGCCAGGAAGTGGTCGCCGACGCCGGGCACGGGTTCGCGGGTCTCGACCGGCGACGAGGGCTGTGGCGGTGCCTCGCCGAGCTGGGCGGCGGCCGCGGTGGTGGCATTGCCGATCACCCGGGGGTTCGCCTCACCCAGGGTGGAGGCGGCGAGGGCGACGTCCGCGAGCGCCTTCGCGTACGCCGGTGCGTGCGCCGATCTCGCCAGCGACAGCTCGGCCATGGTCGGCGTCGGCGCGGCGCGGTAGCGGCGACCGCGCGAGGCGGCGTCCATGAAGTCCTCGGCGTTGCTGCCGCGGCCGGTCTCCTGCGACCAGTCGACGTACGCCCCCTTCGCGGGCTCGGCGACCGTTGCCGCGAGCGACTCGCCCTCGCGGCGGGCGACCTCGGCGTCGACCCCGGCAGTCCGGGCCACGGCGGCCAGGGCGTCGAGGGCCGCGGACAGGGACAGCTCGCTGCTCATTCGGGGTCCCCGCGAAAATGCGAGCGCAGCGAGCGGTTTCGTGGGGTTCTCATTCAGGTGATCCCAACGTCAGGCCGGGCCCGCTCGGTTGCCCGAACTTGGCCTCGAGGAACTTGCCGTGCAGCAGCAGTGCTTGGGCGTCGGCCCGGTTGGCGGCGTCGAGGATCTTGTCCATCGTCGAGCCGAGCAGCTCGAGCTGGTCGACCAGCACCATCAGCGACGTCTTGTAGCCGTCGATCGGCCGGGTGTCCGCCCAGTCGCGCGGGAGCCGCAGGTAGCCGCTGACCGCCTCGGGGAGGTACGACGTCGCGGTGGCGACCACCGAGTAGGCCTCCGGGCTGCCCAGGCCGAGGTTGCGCAGCCGCGGCAGCGTCTCGTTGATGTCGCGGGCGATCCGCACCACACGCGAGATCACCACGGGCGGCGCGTTGCCGTCGCGCAGCATCGCGTTGACGCGGTTGAGCGACGCCAGGATGTCCTGCTCGGTCGGCGCAGCGGGCACGGGTGTCGTGTCATCGTCCGATCCGCGCAGCCCTCGCAGCCACGACTTGACTCCCACGCGCGCTCGTCCCGGTCGTCGAACAGCTAGTTGAGGTCGAGGGTGCCGGCCGCGTTGCGCTGGTCGTGCTTCTGCACCCGGTCGAGGTAGGACCGCGACTTCTCCACCTCGGTCTCGAGCACCCCGATGGTCGCCGACATCGAGTCCAGGGCCTTGAGCTTGAACTCGTCGATGCTGTCCATCGTGGCGTAGATGTTGGCGAACGCCGCCTGCAGCTGCTCCATGCCGATCGACGAGGAGGCAGCCTGCTCCTGGATGGCCGCCGAGTTGTCACGCAGCATCTCCGAGGTCCGCTGGATCATCCCCGACGTCGTGGTGTTGAGGGCCGTGATCTGGTCGAGCACCAGCTTCTGGTTGCCGAGCGCCTGGGCCACGATGACCGCCGTTCGCAGCGCGGAGATGGTGGTCGTCGACGCGCGGTCGACGCCCTTGATCAGCTCGATGTTGTTCTTGATGATGATGTCGATCGCGAGGTAGCTCTGGATCGAGACCGCCAGCTGGGTGAGCAGGTCCTGGTGCTTCTGCCGGACGTAGAAGAGCACGTCCTGGGACAGGGCCTTGGCCGCCTCCGGGTCGGTCACCTCGAGCTCGGCGATCCGGGCCGCGAGCTTCGCGTCGAGCCGCTCGGCGACGTAGACGTACTGGTTGAGCCGGCCCATCACCGCCCACAGGTTCGTCTTCTCCATGTTGAGCGCGACGTTGTCCTTGGTCAGCTCGTCCTGGCCGTTGCGGAGGCTGTGCAGGATGCCGTTGAGCTGGCTCTGCGCGGACTGGTACTTGCGGAAGTAGTCGGTGAGCTTGTCGCCGAAGGGCAGCATGTCCAGCCACTTCTTGGCGCCGGTGGCCTGGCTGGGGTCGAGGTCCTCGACGGTACGCCGCAGCTCGAGCAGCGTCTTGCCGACCGCCGAGCCCTGCGCGATGCCGCCCTCCTTGAGCGCCCGCACCGGCTGCTCCAGCATCCGGTTGGAGGTCTCGGCCGCCTTCCGGATGTCGGCATCGCCCATCGTCCGCACGTTCTCGGCCTGGGCCGCGAACTCCGGGCTGTTGACCGCCGTCGAGCTGAGCGCGGTCAGGAAGGTGTCGACCTTCGCGTCCAGCTCGGGGATCGACTCGGCCGCGACCTGGGGCGCCATCTTCGGCGCCTGGGTCTCGATCACCAGCGGCGGCGCCTCCGGCGCGGTCAGGGTGATCGCGCCGTCGGGCGGGGCCAGGGGGGCAGCGGCCGCAGCCGCGCCACCGTCGGACGCAGGTGCGGACTCGCTGGGCGGGACGGGCGTTTCGGTCATCGATGCCTCCGGCGGCTACTCACAGGTATGTGACCGGAGGTTATCCGCCCTATGGGCGAGAGTCTGCCCGGATCGGCAGATCGACCAGGAAGACCGGCAGCAGGGCCTGGGTGATCGGGCCGATGGTGAGCGCGAACGCGATGGTCCCGAGACCGAGCCCGCCGCCGAGCAGCAGGCCTATCACCACCACCGACACCTCCAGGGCGGTGCGCACCAGCCGGATCGACAGTCCGGTCCTTCGCGTCAGGCCGGTCATCAGTCCGTCGCGCGGGCCGCGGCCGAGCTGGGCACCGATGTAGAGCGCGGTGGCGATGCCGCACAGCGCGATGCCGCCGACCATCAGGGCGACCCGCAGGGACAGCGGGCCGGGGCGGTCGAGCAGCCACAGGGTGGCGTCGGCGGAGAAGCCAACGACGACCGCGTTGGACACGGTGCCGATGCCCGGCATCTCCTTCAACGGGATCCAGAGCACCAGCACCACGAAGCTCATCACCACGACCGCCTGGCCCAGGGTGATCGGCATGTGGCGGATCAGGCCGGAGTGCAGCACGTCCCACGGCGCCAGGCCGAGGTCGCCGCGCACCATCATCGCCAGGCTGGCGCCGTAGAGCACCAGGCCGACGTAGAGCTGGATCAGCCGCCGGCCCAGGCGGCCGGCACGCAGCTGCGCGATCGGACCGAGGTCGCTGAGGCCGGTGGGCGCGGTCGCCACGGGAACGGGAGGAGTCACCCGGCGATCCTCCCAGCGATTGGCCTTCACTTGAATAGCCAATCGTGAGACAGTGGCCTGCATGATGCAGTCCATCAGCGCCGGTCGGGTGGTCACCCTGGTCGGCGACTTCGACCGCAGCCCGGCCTACGCCGGCCTGGCCACGTCGCTCACCCACCTGATCGGCGACGGCCGGATCGCGCTCGGCACCCGGCTGCCGAGCGAGCGTGAGCTGACCGAGTCGCTCGGGGTCTCGCGAACCACCGTGACCCGGGCCTACGCGAGCCTTCGCGAGGCCGGCTACGCCGAGGCGCGCCAGGGCGCCGGTACGTTCACCCGGGTGCCCGGCGGGCAGTCGCGCGCCCACGACCGCGCCCTGCTCCCCCGCCCCGGCGACCACGACGCCATCGACCTCAACTGCGCGGCCGCCTCCGCCCCGCCCGGCATCGCGGCGGCGTACGCCGAGGCGGCAGCCGAGCTGCCGGCGTACCTCGGCGGTCACGGCTACTTCCCCGCCGGGCTCCCCCAGCTCCAGGCCGCCATCGCCGCGACCTACGACGAGCGCGGGCTCCCCACCGACCCCGGCCAGATCCTGGTGACGCCCGGCGCCCTGTCCGCGGCGTCGATCGTGGCCCAGGCCTTCACGGGGCCGGGCGACCGGGTGCTCGTCGAGTCGCCCGTCTACCCCAACGCCACCTTGGCGATCCGACACAGCGGCGCCCGCCTCACCGGGTCGCCGGTGGACCCCGACGGCTGGGATCTCGACGCCGTCGGCGCCGTGCTGCGGCAGGTCTCACCCCGGCTGGCCTACCTGATCCCCGACTTCCAGAACCCCACCGGACACCTGATGACCGACGCCCAGCGCGAGGAGTACGCCGCGCACCTCCGGCGCGCACACACGGTCGCCGTGGTCGACGAGGCTCATGCCGACCTGGCGCTCGACGGCCAACCGATGCCGCGGCCGTTCGCGTCGTTCGCTCCCGAGACGGTGACCATCGGCTCGGCCAGCAAGTCGTTCTGGGGTGGTCTTCGGCTGGGCTGGATCCGCGCACCGCGCACACAGGTGGAGCGGATCACCAACGCCCGGGTCGGCCTCGACCTCGGCGCCCCGGTGATGGAGCAGCTGGTGCTGACCCGGCTGCTGGCCGACCGCGCGGCGATCGTCGGCGGCCACCGCACCCGGCTGCGCGAGCAGCGCGAAGCGCTGGCCGCGGCCGTGACCGAGCTGCTGCCCGACTGGCGGTTCCGGCTGCCCGGCGGCGGCCTCGCCCTGTGGTGCGAGCTCCCCGGCTCCTTCGGCACGGCGGTGACCGTCGAGGCGGACCGGCGCGGCGTGATCGTCGCCCCCGGGCCGGCGTTCGCCGCCGAGGGCGGCCTGGACCGCTTCGTCCGGATCCCGTGGACCCGACCCGCTGACGAGCTTCGCGAAGCCATCACCCGTCTGGCGTCGGCCTGGGACGGCGTGCGTGACCGGACGCCGGGGGTCCCTCGCGGCTCCGGCCGGGTGATGGTGGCGTAGACCTCAACCCCAGACGGCGGCCTTCTTGGTCACCCGCTTGCGTTCGAAGCTGACCATCACGAAGCCGGCCTCGCTCGTGCAGGTGGCGTACTCGCGAGACTCGTACGGCGGGAAGTAGAACGCCCGGGTGCCGCCGTAGTCGATGATCTGGGTCACCCGCGCCTTCGACATGCCCACCTTGATCTTTCGGTACTCGGACTTGGTGGCACAGCGGTCCGCGGCCTGAGCGACCGGAGCGGGCGCGACCATGGTGACAGCCAGGGCGCAGATCCCGGCGGCGACGAGCTTCTTCACGGGACTCCCAACGGTCGAGACGGTGACGACCGTCACAACGACCGCGCCCGCGCCAGGGTACGCAGCCGTCCTCGCCCGAGATGGGAGAAAAAAAGTCTGCCGTCCCTCTGGACGTGACGGCTGTCACTGAATATGTTGTGGCGAACAACATATGGCGGCCGTCTCAGTCCACACTGACGAACACAAAGACGGCGAGGCCTTGGTCCGCAAGGAGGCGGTTGATGTGAAGTTCAGAAACGGCGCGATGGTGGCGATGGGACTCGGCCTGGCCCTGTCGATGGCAGCCTGCGGCGATGACGACGGGGGCGGCAGCGACGACGGCGGCAACGGCGGCTCGGGGTCCGCCGACGGCAAGGTCGGCGTGATCCTGCCCGACACCGAGTCGTCAGTGCGCTGGGAGAGCGCTGACCGGCCGGCCCTCGCGGCCGCCTTCGAGGAGGCCGGTGTCGACTACGACATCCAGAACGCCGAGGGCGATGTGGAGCGGATGACCCAGATCGCCGACTCGATGATCGGAGACGGCGTCACGGTGCTGGCGATCGTCAACCTCGACTCCGAGTCGGGCGCGGCGATCCAGGAGAAGGCAGCGTCGCAGGGCGTCGCCACGATCGACTACGACCGGCTCACCCTGGGCGGTTCGGCCGAGTACTACGTGTCGTTCGACAACACCGTGGTCGGCGAGCTGCAGGGCCAGGGACTGGCCGACTGCCTGGGTGACAAGGAGGCGAACATCGTCTACCTGAACGGTTCGCCCACCGACAACAACGCCACGCTCTTCTCCGAGGGCGCGCACAGCGTGCTCGACCCGATGACCAACTACACGGTGGTCGGCGAGCAGGCGGTGCCGGACTGGGACAACGAAGAGGCAGCGACGATCTTCCAGCAGCTCTACACCGCTGCCAACGGCAACGTGGACGGCGTGCTCGCCGCCAACGACGGCCTCGCCGGCGCCGTGATCTCGATCCTCGAGGGCGCCGGGCAGGCCGGCAAGGTGCCCGTGACCGGGCAGGACGCAACCGTCGAGGGCCTGCAGAACGTGCTCGCCGGCACGCAGTGCATGACGGTCTACAAGTCCGCCACGCTGGAGGCCAACGCTCTTGCCGAGGCGGCGATCGCGCTGGCCACCGGTGGGGAGGCAGAGACCACGGGCACCGTGGAGGACACCGAGGGTGGCCGCGAGGTCCCGTCGATCCTGCTCGAGCCGCAGGCGATCACCGTCGACAACGTGCAGTCCGTGATCGACGACGGCGGCCAGAGCGCCGAGGACGTCTGCACCGGCGCGTTCGCACAGCTCTGCCAGGAGCACGGGGTCGGCTGACCCACCCGAACCCGGGCACCCGCGCCCACGAACTGCGCGGCGCGGGTGCCCCGGATTCGTTGTTCCACACAACATTCATCGCCCGACATATCACCGCCCACCCTGGGGCGCTCGGACAGCAACATCTGGAGTGGATCGATCATGAGCGAACACCGCGAGGAGCCGACCGGCACCCCGGCCACGGCCCCGCTGCTGGAGCTGCGGAAAGTCAACAAGAGCTTCGGCGTCGTCCACGTCCTGCATGACGTCGACTTCGCCGTCTATCCCGGGCAGGTCACCGCGCTGGTCGGCGACAACGGTGCCGGCAAGTCGACACTGGTGAAGATCGTCGCCGGCATCTACGGCCGCGACAGCGGCGACTACCTCTTCGACGGCAAGCCGGTGAACGTGCACGGGCCCCGCGATGTCGCGGCGATGGGCGTCGAGATCGTCTACCAGGACCTCGCGCTCTGCGACAACCTCGACGTCGTCGAGAACATGTTCCTCGGCCGCGAGCTGCGCAACGGCATCATCCTCGACGACGCGACCATGGAGACCAAGGCGCGCGAGACGCTCGCCTCGCTCTCCGTGCGCACCCTGACGTCGGTGCGCCAGCACGTCGCCAGCCTGTCCGGTGGACAGCGGCAGACGGTGGCGATCGCGAAGGCGGTGCTCTGGAACTCGCGGATCGTGCTCCTCGACGAGCCCACGGCGGCCCTGGGTGTCGCGCAGACCCGCCAGGTGCTCGACCTGGTTCGCCGGCTCGCCGACCACGGCCTGGGGGTCGTGCTGATCTCGCACAACATGAACGACGTGCTCGAGGTCGCCGACCGGATCACCGCGCTCTACCTGGGCCGGGTCGCCGCCGACGTGTCGGCCAAGGACGTCAGCCACAACCAGGTCGTCGAGCTGATCACTGCCGGTCGCTCGGGTGACCTCGGGATCCGCGACGCCGCCTCCGCGGCGATCTGAGAGGGACGAGAGATGAGCATCAGGTCCGACAGCCCCCTGACCGACGAGAGCGGCCCCGTGGCCGAAGGCGGCTTCACGGTCGACTCCCACCAGGCGGCCGGCCTGGGCGACTCGGCCCGCGACTACCTGACCCGGCTCCGCGGCGGTGACATGGGCTCGCTGCCCGCACTGCTCGGCCTGGTCGTGCTGGTCGTGGTCTTCAGCGGCCTGCACGACCGGTTCCTCACGACCTACAACATGGCCAACCTGGTGGTCCAGGCGGCCTCGATCATCGTGCTCGCGATGGGCCTGGTCTTCGTCCTGCTGCTCGGCGAGATCGACCTGTCCGCCGGAGTCGCCGGGGGCGCCTCGGCGACCATCACAGCGCTCGTGATGATCGACCACGGCTGGTCGTGGTGGCTGGCGGTGCTCGCGGGTCTCGGTATCGGCGCGATCATCGGACTGGCGATCGGCCTCCTGGTCTCCCTGCTCGGCATCCCGTCGTTCGTGGTCACGCTGGCGTTCTTCCTCGCCCTGCAAGCGGCCCCGCTGAAGCTCATCGGCCCTGGCGGCTCGCTCCGGTTCAACGACGAGGTGCTGCGGGGGTTGTCGATCAAGAACGTTCCGGTGACGGCCGGCTGGATCGCCGCCGTCGTCATAGTCGTTGGGTACGCCGCGCTGGCCCTGTGGAACTACCGGTCCCGCTCGGCGAAGGATCTCGTGCACAAGCCGCTGGCCCTGGTCGTGCTCCAGATCGCCGTGCTGGCCGGCATCGTGCTCGGCCTCACCGCACTGTTGAGCGCCAACCGCGCACCCAACCCCGACCTCTTCACCATCAGCGGCATCCCCTGGGTGGCCCCGGTCGTGATCGCCCTGCTGCTGTTCTGGACGTTCGTGCTCACGCGGACCCGGTTCGGGCGGCACCTCTACGCCGTCGGCGGCAACGCCGAGGCCGCGCGACGGGCCGGCATCAACGTGATCCGGATCAGGATCACCGCGTTCGTGATCTGCTCGGGCATGGCGGCCATCTCCGGCATCCTGAGCGCGTCGTACACCGGCAAGGTCTCGCCGGGCTCCGGTGGCGGCAACGAGCTGCTCTACGCGGTGGGCGCCGCGGTCATCGGTGGCACCAGCCTGTTCGGCGGCCGCGGTCGAGCGATCGACGCCGTCATCGGCGGACTGGTGATCGCGACCATCCCGAACGGCCTCGGGCTGCTCGACCAGGCCAGCTACATCAACTTGCTCGTCACCGGAGGCGTGCTCCTGCTGGCGGCCAGCGTGGACGCGGTCTCACGACGGCGTCGTTCTGCAGCGGGTGTGTAAATGCCCACCACAGGGCGCGGCGGCACCGGCACCAACCAGGAGGCCGTCCGCCGCCACAATCTCGGGACCCTGCTGCGCCACGTGCACCGCACCGGACAGATCTCGCGCGCCGAGCTCACCAGCCTGATGGGGCTCAACCGCAGCACCATCGCGGGACTGGTGGTCGAGCTCGAGACGCTCGGCCTGACCGAGCACGCCAGCCCGGCTGCCGGGCGGCGCAGCGCGGGCCGGCCCTCGGCCGGAGTGCGGATCTCCGAGGACGGGCCGTATGTCGTGGCGGTCGACCTCGGTGTCGACCGGGCCGTGGTGGCGCGGGTCGGTCTGGGCGGCAAGGTCTGGGAACGCGGACAGGCGGCGATCCCCGCCGACACCGAGGCCTGGCAGGTCGGCGCCTCCGTCGCGGCGCTCATCCGACACGTCGTGTCGTGGGCTCCGCCCGACGCACCGCTGCTCGGCATCGGCATCGCCGTGCCCGGGCTGGTGCGCCGCAGCGACGGCCTGGTGCGGCAGGCGCCGAACCTCGGCTGGCACGACGTGTCCTTCGGGTCGATCGTCCAGGCCGCGCTCTCGCTCGACGTGCCCGTGAGCCTCGGCAACGACGCCGACCTCGGTGCGCTCGCCGAGAACCGGCGCGGGGTGGCCGTGGGGGTAGACGACCTCATCTTCATCTCAGGCAACGTCGGCGTCGGGGCCGGCGTGATCTGCGGCGGGGTGCGGCTCGAGGGGGCGGGCGGCTACGCGGGCGAGGTGGGCCACCTCCACTTCGACCCGGCCGGCCCGCCCTGCCACTGCGGCAGCAGCGGTTGTTGGGAGACCGTGGTCGGTGCGCACGCGATCGCGGCGAGCATCTCGTACCCGGCTGACGACGTGGTCCGACTCCACGAGGTCCTCGACGGGTTCACCACCGCACCGAGAGAGCTACGGCCGGTGGCGGGCAACATCGGTCGCGGTATCGCCGCGGTCGTCAACACGTTCAACCCGAGCATGGTGATCCTGGGCGGCTACTTCCGGCCGATGTACCGGATGCTGCGGTCGGAGGTCCAGGCCGGCCTCGCCGAGCGTGCGCTCGCGCCCGCTCTGGAGTCGGTGCGCCTGGCTCTTCCCGGCCTCGGCGCCGACTCGGTGCTCCTGGGGGCAGCGGAGATGGCCCTGGAGCCTGTCTTCGAGGACCCGGTGGCGAGCCTCGCCGCCGCCGTGACCGACGCGCCCTCCCGGCTGGCGGGCTAGGGCTAGCCGAGCTCGAGCCGGCCGGCGTACAGCTCGTCGAGCGCGCGCTCCGCGGCGCCGAGGGCAGCGGACTCGGTGCCGAGCTCGCCGACCCGCAGATCCGGCCTGCCCTGCACCGGTGCCGCGAGCGTGGCGTCGAGCACCGCTCCCGCCGGGGCGAGTACGACGTCCGCGAGCGGTCCGAAGTAGCCGCCGACCACGATCACGGCGGGGTCGAGCAGGCCGGTCAGGATCGCCAGGCCCCGGCCGAGGTGGGCGCCGATCTCCTCCAGCGCCGTTCGCACCACCGGGTCGGCCGCCGCCAGCTCCGCGACGGTCCGAGCCGTCCGCTCGGGTGTGTCGAGCTCGGGCAGGCCCACCTTCGCCAGCATCGCGTGCAGGCCGATCGTGGCCTCCCAGCAGCCCAGCCGTCCGCACCCGCAGCGGGCCCCGGGCTCACCGATGGGTAGGTGGCCGACCTCGCCGGCGAACCCCCGCGCCCCTCGGACCAGGCGGCCGTCCTCGACGAGCCCGGCCCCGATGCCGACGGTGCCGGTGAGGTAGAGCATGTGCCCGCTCCCCCGGCCCGCCCCGTGGTGGAGCTCGGCCAGGGCCGCGCAGTCGGCGTCGTTGCTGAGGCGCGTCCGGTCCTGCCACCCGAAGGCGTCGTCGACCAGCTCGGCGACCGAGGTGCCGGTGATGCCGAGGTTCGGGGTCCAGGCGATGGTGCGGTCGTCGCCGGCGATCAGCCCGGGGATGGCCACGGTCGCGCCCACCGCATGCTCGTCCTCAGCGCGCAGCAGTACGGCGACCTCCGCGGCCAGCCCTGCGAGGGCCGGCTCGACCTGCACGACGTCGGGCACGACGCGGGTGACCCGGTGCCGGACCGCGCCGGACAGGTCGATGACCACCGCGGAGACGTACTCCACGTTGGCCTCGAACCCGATCCCGACCGGCCGTCCGCCTGCCACCGTCAGCCGGAGGCCGGGTCGGCCCCGGTCACCGCTGCGGACCTGCTCGTAGTCGCGGACCGCACCGCCCACGACCAGGTCGGCCACGATCGCGCCCACCGTGGCCTTGGCGAGCCCGGTCCGGG
>JALZCZ010000053.1 GCA_030862825.1 Actinomycetota bacterium
AACTCGCGGTCGTCGCGCAGGTAGGCGAGGTCGTCTTCGGTGCGCCCGGCGCCCTCGAGCCGGCCGGCGTGGTCGAGGAGGCCACGGGCCTGACCGAGCTGGTCAAGACCGATGTTGGCCAGCGCGACGTCCTCCTCCAGCTCGGGTGCGCGGCTGATCCACCAGCCCATCCGCTGCGCGGAGACCAGGGCGTCGTCGGCGAGGCCGAGGACATAGAGGAAACGACCAGCCGTGGGATCGGGATCCCCGCCGAGTCGTTCGGCGGAGGAGCGAAGCGGGGGAGGCGAGGAACTCGGCGGGGTGGTCATATGTGGTCGACCCCCTCGGGGACGTCGTAGAACGTCGGGTGCCGGTAGATCTTGTCGCCGGCGGGATCGAAGAAGGAGTCCCGCTCGTCGGGGCTGGAGGCCACGATCGCCGAGGCTGGCACCACCCACAGCGAGACGCCCTCGGAACGCCGGGTATAGAGGTCGCGGGCGTTGCGCAGCGCCATCTCGGCGTCGGGCGCGTGCAGCGATCCGGCGTGCACGTGGGAGAGCCCGCGCCGCGACCGCACGAAGACCTCCCAGAGCGGCCAGTCACGACGGGTCATGCCGCACCCTCCGTCCGCAGGGTCTGCTTCTCGGCGTACGCCGTCGCCGCGTCGCGCACCCAGGCCCCCTCCTCGTGCGCGCGGACCTTGTGCGCCATCCGCTGGGCGTTGCAGGGGCCGTTGCCCTTGATCACCTCGTACAGCTCGGTGAAGTCGACCTCGCCGAAGTCGTGGTGGCCGCGCTCCTCGTTCCAGCGCAGGTCGGGGTCGGGGATGGTCAGCCCGAGCACCTCTGCCTGTGGCGCGGTCATGTCGACGAAGCGCTGGCGGAGGTCGTCGTTGCTGTGCCGCTTGATCCCCCAGGCCATCGACTGCGCCGAGTGGGGCGAGTCGTCGTCGGGCGGCCCGAACATCATCAGCGCCGGCCACCAGTAGCGGTCGACGGCGTCCTGGGCCATCTGCTTCTGGGCGGGCGTGCCGTGCGACAGCGTGTGCAGGATCTCGAAGCCCTGCCGCTGGTGGAACGACTCCTCCTTGCAGATGCGCACCATCGCCCGGGCGTAGGGCCCGTAGGAGCAGCGGCACAGCGGCACCTGGTTGACGATCGCGGCGCCGTCGACCAGCCAGCCGATGGCGCCGACGTCGGCCCAGGTGAGCGTGGGGTAGTTGAAGATCGAGGAGTACTTCTGCCGCCCGGTGTGCAGCGCGTCGAGCAGGTCGGCCCGGTCGACGCCCAGCGTCTCGGCTGCGGCGTAGAGGTAGAGCCCGTGCCCGGCCTCGTCCTGCACCTTGGCCATCAGGATCGCCTTGCGGCGCAGGCTCGGGGCGCGGCTGATCCAGTTGCCCTCGGGCTGCATGCCGATGATCTCCGAGTGCGCGTGCTGGGCGATCTGGCGGACCAGGGTGCGGCGGTAGTCCTCGGGCATCTCGTCCCGCGGCTCCACCCGGCCCTCGCGCGCGAGCAGCGCGGCAAAGCTGTCGTCGCCCTGCGCGGGCGCCGGATCGCGATCGGGGGTGCCGAAGTCGTTGCCGTACACGTTTGCGAGGCTACCATCGTTTGTTACAACAGACCGCCTGTGCGACCGGTATCTGTAACAGTCGCCCGCGGGTGTGAGGATGGTACGCATGTCCAACCCGACCGCCGACGTCTCCGTTCGCGTGGCCTGGGCGGACGACGCGCCCGCGATCGCCGAGCTCCAGCTGCGCACGTGGCAGGAGCAGTACGCCGACCTGCTGCCGCCCGACGCGCTCCCCCGCGACATCGGGGCGGCCGCCGCCGCGTGGCAGGCCTCGTTGAGCCGTCCGCCGGATGCCCGCAACCGCGTGCTGGTCGCCCTTGAGCGCAACCGCGTGGTGGGTTTCGCGATCACCGCGCCCGCCTCCGACCCCGACTGCGACCCGTCGGCCGACGGGGAGCTGATGGAGCTCACCGTCGCCCCCGACGAGCGCGGCAAGGGCCACGGTTCGCGGCTGCTCCAGGCCGCCGTCGACACCCTGCAGGCCGACAAGTTCAGCCGGGCCGTGCTCTGGGCGATCGCCGATGACGACGCGCTCCGGGCCTTTCTGAGCGAGGCGGGCTGGGCGCCCGACACGGCCCACCGGGGGCTCGACTTCGACGGCACGGGCAGCACGATCGTGAAGCAGGTGCGGCTGCACACGTCGCTGGCCTGATGCCCCGACGATGACAGACCAGCTCGACCCGACCGCGCGCTCAGGCATCGTCCGCGACGGCCTGGGCGTCGGCATCGCCACCGGCACCTATGGCATCTCGTTCGGCGCCGTGTCCGTGGGTGCCGGTCTCGACGTCTGGCAGACCTGTGCGTTGTCGCTGCTGATGTTCACCGGCGCGTCCCAGTTCGCGCTGGTCGGCGTGATCGCCAGCGGCGGGACTCCCCTCTCGGGAGCGGCCACCGCGCTGCTCCTGGGCACCCGCAACACGCTCTACGGGTTGCGAATGGCGCCGCTGCTGGCCTGGCGCGGGTGGCACCGGGTCGGCGCCGCCCACCTGCTGATCGACGAGTCGACGGCGATGGGAGTCACCAGGGAGTCGACACCGGCGGCGCGCGTGGGCTTCCTGACCACCGGAGCCTCCATCTTCGTGCTCTGGAACCTGATGACCCTGCTCGGCGCGGCCGCCGGTGAACAGATCGGCGATCCACGCACGTTCGGGCTCGACGCCGCCGTGGGCGCCGCGTTCCTCGCCCTGCTGTGGCCGCGGCTGCAGGAACGGCGCAACCAGGTCGTGGCCGTGCTGGCCGCCGCCGTCGCGCTCGGCGTCGTGCCCTTCAC
>JALZCZ010000056.1 GCA_030862825.1 Actinomycetota bacterium
GAGTGGTCATCATCCACCAGGAACTGGCGCTGATCCCCGATCTGTCCATCGCCGAGAACATCTTCCTCGGCAACGAACAGGCCGTGGGCGGAGTCATCAGCTGGGACCGCGCGAACCACAAGGCGATCGAGCTGATGGCACGAGTCGGCTTGAGCGAGAACCCCTTGACCCCCGTCAAACACCTCGGAATCGGTAAGCAGCAGCTGGTGGAGATCGCCAAGGCGCTGGGCAAGGACGTCAAGCTCCTCATCCTCGACGAGCCCACCGCCGCGCTCAACGACGACGACTCCGCACACCTGCTGGACCTCCTGAAGGGCCTGCAGGGCAAGGGCATCACCTCGATCATGATCAGCCACAAGCTGAACGAGATCGAGCGGGTCAGCGACGCGATCACGATCATCCGTGACGGCCGGACCATCGAGACCCTCGACGTGCGCGCTGGTGATGTCGACGAGGACCGGATCATCCGAGGCATGGTCGGGCGGGACCTCGACCACCGATTCCCCGACCACGAACCGGAGATCGGGGACGTGCTCTTCGAGCTGAACGCTTGGCGGGTGAGCCACCCGGACGACCACACCCGGGTCGTGATCCAAGATGCCAACCTCACCGTGCGACAGGGTGAGATCGTCGGCATCGCCGGTCTGATGGGGGCCGGACGCACAGAGCTCGCCCGGAGCGTGTTCGGGCGCTCCTACGGCAGCCGGCACACCGGCCGGATGTTCCTGGAAGGTCACGAGCTGGTCCTGCGCAGCGTCCACGACGCCATCCGCGCCGGTATCGCCTACGTGAGCGAGGACCGCAAGGGGCTCGGACTGAACCTCCTCGACGACATCAAGACCTCGGTGACTGCCGCCGGACTGGGGCGGCTGCGTCGTGGGGTCACGGTCGACGAGCACGAAGAGGTGGTCGTCGCCGAGAGCTACCGCCGCAGCTTCAACATCAAGGCTCCCAACGTGAACGTCGGCGTCAGCAAGCTCTCGGGCGGCAACCAGCAGAAGGTCGTCCTCAGCAAGTGGATGTACACCGAGCCGAGGCTGCTGATCCTGGACGAGCCCACTCGCGGCATCGATGTCGGAGCCAAGTTCGAGATCTACGGCATCATCCAGCACCTTGCCAGGCAGGGGAAGGGCGTGCTCGTCATCAGCTCCGAGCTGCCCGAGCTCCTCGGCCTGTGCGACCGGATCTACACCCTCGCCGAGGGCGTGATCACCCATGAGTTCACTCGGGAGGACGCGAGCCAGGAAGGGCTCATGCGTCACATGACTGCGGATGCGAGATAGGCGAATGAACACCCTGACCAGAACCCTGCGCGGCAACATCCGCCAGTACGGCATGATCATCGCGTTGGCGGCGATCGTGATCCTGTTCCAGATCACCACCGACGGCATTCTGCTCAAGCCACTCAACGTCTCCAACCTGGTGGTCCAGAACGCCCAGATCCTGATCCTCGCCATCGGGATGGTGCTGGTGATCGTTGCCCGGCACATCGACCTGTCGGTCGGCTCGGTCGCCGCCTTCGTCGGTGCGGTCGGCGCGATCTTGATGACCAAGCACGACGTGCCCTGGATGCTGGCGGTGATCCTCTGCCTCGCCCTCGGTGCGCTCATCGGAGCCTGGCACGGCTTCTGGGTCGCCTACGTCGGCATTCCCGCCTTCATCGTGACGCTGGCGAGCATGCTCCTCTTCCGAGGCTTGACGCTCGTGGTGCTCGAAGGCGCCACGGTGGGCGGGCTCCCGGAAGGGTTCAAGGACATCGGCAACGGCTTCC
This sequence comes from Actinomycetota bacterium, assembly GCA_030862825.1. GTDB lineage: Bacteria > Actinomycetota > Actinomycetes > Propionibacteriales > Nocardioidaceae > Nocardioides. Next base: position 1,772 of record JALZCZ010000056.1, read on the forward strand.
TGCCCGAGGTGGGTCCCGACACGGGCCTGCACAACCTCACCATCGCCCTGGGTCTCTTCCTCGTGGCACTCCTGGTCGTGCTCGACTGGCGGAAGCGCGCGGCGTCGAAGCGCTACAGCTTCGAGGTCCTGCCGCTGCCGCTCTTCTTGATCAAGCAGGTGGTCATCGCGGCCGTCATTCTAAAATTCTCCTACCTGCTCGCCGACGCCCGCGGCCTGCCGATCGTCGGCCTCATCCTGTTCGTGCTCATCGGCGCCTACACCTTCCTCATGAAGCGCACGATCTTCGGCCGACACGTCTACGCGATCGGCGGCAACGTCGACGCGGCGACCATGTCGGGCGTCAACACCAAGCGCGTGGACTTTCTGGTCATGATGAACATGGGCATGCTCGCCGGACTGGCAGGGCTGGTCACCACCGCCCGCCTGACGGCCGCCAACCCCAAGGCAGGAGTCAACTTCGAGCTCGACGCGATCGCCGCGTCGTTCATCGGGGGCGCTGCCGTCACGGGCGGTGTCGGCACAGTGATCGGCGCCATCATCGGTGGACTCGTCATGGGTGTCCTCAACAACGGCATGTCGCTGCAAGGTGTCTCGATCGACTGGCAACAGGCCATCAAGGGCCTGGTCCTCCTCGCCGCCGTCGCCTTCGACGTCTGGAACAAGAAGCGCACCGCGGGTGGCGGTGGCGCCGGCGCCGAGAAGCCGCATTCGACGGCACCCCCACCCGATGAGCTGGTCGACAAGCTCGATGACGTCGACATACCCGAACCGGCTGTCCCACGGACGTAAAGGGGGATGCCGGTCAGCAAGCCATGGTGGCTACGCATGCCGCTTGCTCGCGACCATCAACCGGCGCACCAGCGAGATCCTCCCGTGCAGAGAGCCGGGGTGGCAGAAGCGATCAGCTCGGGCCGTGGTAGCGGAACGTGTCGAGACCTCTCGCCATGTCGCCGACGTAGATGATGTCGCCGTTCCACAACGCGCCCCAGGCCGTCGTACCTGGTGCGATTCCCTGTGCCACGCGCCTCGGTGCGCTCGGGTCGGCGTAGTCGACGACCTGCAGGCCGGCGTTGTACGACCCGAACGCCACGAGGCTTCCGCGGGAGGAGAACACGTGCACCGAGCAGACCGGCGCTGGCGTGCCGGCCGGGATGAACCACTCGCTCAGCTCGGTCGCCCGGGTGAGAGTGGCGTCGAGGCGTATGGCCACCACGCCACCACCGGCGCCGGAGATCGTGGGCCGCCTGGCCCACGTAGGACAGCCGCAGCCAGACCAACGCACTTCGCCGGAGTCGACCTCCGCTTCACGTGCTGGGGGTGCTTCTCCGGCCCTGGTCCGGATCTCCCGGCGGCAGGCGGCGACGTGCACCGCACGCCGTCCACAGGCGGGCCAGAGGTGTAGGAGCCGACACTGTAGAGCGACACGAGGGTGGGGACACCGACGTGTCCGTCGTCGAAGGCGATGCAGAAGCACAAGCGGTGTTCAGCGCGCTGCCGACCACCGGACCGGCGGACCATGAGACCTCGGTCGCCATCGACGAGGTGCGCGACCTGCTCCCCGACCACGTCGACGTCTCGGGGTCACCGCTTCCGCCGACGACCTCAAGGGCCGGCTCGGCGAGACCTGCCGCGGCTGATCGTCGAAGGCGCCGCCCCCAAGCTGGCCCGGAGTCAGTGCCGGTGTAGCGCGAGCCCCTCGTCGGGAGTCGTAGGCAGGAGTGTGGGCGTCCTCCGCAGCGCCTGCGCGACCAGGGCGGTCATCCCGATGAGGACGACGGCGAGCGCGACCACGCCCGGCCAGCCTCCACCGGCCCAGGCGGGGCCGGCGAGGGTGCCGAAGACCGACGAGCCCAGGTAGTAGCTGAACAGGTACAGCGCCGCGGCCTGGCCGGTGCTGACACCGCCGGCGTGCGCCCGGGCCGGCACCCAGCCGCTGGCGACGCCGTGGACGGCGAAGAACCCGGCGGTCAGCAGCGCGAGGCCGAGCACGATGACCGGGAGGGAGGGGGCGAGCGTCAGCAGCGCCCCTCCCCCGGCGATCACGCATCCGAGCGGGAGGACGGCGCGGCGGCCGTGGCGGTCGGCCAGCCTGCCGAAGACGACCGCGGCCACCGTGCCGACCGGGTAGACGAGAAAGACCAGGCTGGCGGCTCCCAGGCCCAGGTGGAACGGTGCACCCGTCAACCGGAAGCCGAGGGTGTTGAAAACCGCGACGAGAGCTCCGACGGAGCAGCCGCCGATCGCGTACAGGGCCAGCAGCCCGGGGTCGGTCAGGGCGCGGCGGCCCATCCGGAGCAGCGCGCGGACACCCGTCGGCGCAGGCACGAAGCGCTGGGAGGCGGGCAGGAGCAGGCGTACGACGACCGCGCAGGCCACGCCGAGCAGCGCGGTCGCCGCGAGTGCCCAACGCCACCCTGCGGCCTCCGCGACGCCGCCGGTCAGCAGCCGTCCGACCATCCCGCCGAGAGCGGTGCCTCCGATGTAGACGCCGGCGGCCCGGGCATGCGACGAGGGGTGCAGCTCCTCGCGCAGGTACGCCGTCGCCACGGCCGGGAGACCCGCCAGGGCGACACCCTGGAGCAGGCGAAGCACCAGGAAGGCCGACCACGAGGGGGCCACGGCGCACGCCGCCGCGACGACCGCGGACACTGCCAGCGACAGGTGGATGAACCTGGTCCGCCCGCACACGTCGGACGCGGGGCCGGCGACGAGGAGCGCGATCCCCAGGCCGAGCGTCGTCACCGAGAGACTCAAGGTGCTGCTGGCCGTGGAGACCCCGAACCGGGCCGCCAGCTCAGGGAGGAGTGCCTGGGTGCTGTAGAGCAGGGCGAAGGTCGCCAGCCCGGCAGCGAAGAGCGCGGCGACCACGCGTCGGTAGGCGGGGCTCCCCGGCAGATGACCCACCGCGTCCTCGTCCACTGCATCGCCTCTCATCAGGAACCTTCGCCGGGTCGAGTCTGCGCCAGTGGCACGGATACGTCGAATGTCTGATACGTGCGATCTTGATGCGCGAGGCGTATCGTCATCGTGGTGCTGCTCCGCGACCTCGACTGGCTCCTCGCGCTTGCCGAGCACCAGCACGTCACGGACACGGCCGCGGTCCTGGGCACCAGCCAGCCGACACTGTCCCGCGCCCTGGCCCGGGTGGAGGCCGAGCTCGGCACGCGCGTGTTCGAGCGGGCACCGGGTGGCGTACACGTGACGCCCTCCGGTGAGATCGTGATCGACGCCGCGCGCGACCTGACCACCCGCTTCAGGCAGCTGCTGTCCGACCTGGGCACGGCGCTCGACCCCGACACCGGGGTCGTGCGGCTGGCGTTCCTGGACTCGATCGCCACCTCGCTGGTGCCGCGGGTGCTGCGCGCGTTCCACGAGCATGCTCCCCGTGTCCGGGTGCTGCTGAGCCAGGAGCCGGCGCACGAGATGGTCGACGACCTCGGATCGGGGGCCGTCGACCTCGCCATCACGTCCGCCCGCCCGCCCGGCCGCCATGGGTGGCACCCGCTCCAGGAGGAGCGCCTGGTCCTGGTCGTGCCGGCCGGCCACCGGCTGCGTGGCCGCAGGCGGGTGCGTCTCTCCGAGCTGGCCGACGAGGAGCTCGTCACCACCCCCGTGGGCTTCGGCTTCCGCACCCTGGTCGACGCGTTGCTCCTCGACGCGGGGGTGTCGCCGACGGTCTCCTTCGAGAGCCAGGACCTGGCCACGATCGAGGGCCTGGTCGCTGCCGGGCTCGGCGTGGCGATCGTGCCCGAGGCCTTCGCCGGGCAGTCGGGCACCAGGGGCCTGGCCATCGCCGGCGACGCCGCCCGTCGCACGATCGGCCTGGCCTGGCGCACCGACCGGCCGCTGCCGGCGCCGGCCGTGCGCTTCCGTGACTTCGTCACCGGTCGGCCTCCGGATCTCTGACTCCGGAACGCGGGTCGAGGAACCGGTAGCGTTTCGCGCATGACCGAGACGAACGCCCGGCGAGCCCGACGGGAGCGTGTCCGGTGAACCAGGCCGACGAGGTGCTGCGGCTCGCGGAGGTGCGCGCCTCGGCACTGGTCGAGGGTGAGCCGGACCGGTTGCGGCGGCTGCTGCACCCGGAGTTCCAATGGACCTCCCACCGGGGCGAGCGCTACGACCGGGAGAGCTACGTGCTGGCCAACACCCGCGGGCTGCGCTGGTTGAAGCAGCGGCTCGAGGACCCAGAGGTCACCGTGGTCGGCGACACCGCGATCCTGCTCTGCACGGTCAGCGACACGGTGCTCCGCGACGGTCAGGAGGCCGACCTCCGGATGCCGGTGACCCAGGTCTGGGTGCGCGCCCACAAGACGTGGGTGATGCTGGCCGGCCATGCCGGACCCATGCTGGACTGAGTCAGCCCCAGAAGATCCGGTCGACGACGGCGCGCGAGAGCCGAGTGGTGCGCAGGTAGTCGTTGACCATCTGGTCACCCGATCCGGCCGGATAGCCCATGATGCTGGCCACGGCGGCGCGCTCGCGGGGCTCGATGGGCAGGTGGTCGCTGCCCTTGCCGCGAGCCAGCGCGACCGCGTTGCGCATCCGGCTGACCGTTCGCCACCCGGCGCTCAGCTGCTCGCAGTCCTCGGCGCTGATCAGGTCGGCGTCGCGAGCGGCCTCGAGCGCGGCCAGCGTCTGCGGCGTACGCAGGCTCGGCACCTGTCCCGCGTGCCGCATCTGCAACAGCTGCACGGTCCACTCGATGTCGGCCAGGCCCCCGCGGCCGAGCTTGAAGTGCAGCTGCGGGTCGGCGCCGCGCGGCATCCGCTCGCGGTCGATCCGCGCCTTGATCCGACGGACCTCGACCACGTCGTCCTCGCTGATCCCGTGCTCGGGGAACCGCAGCGGGTCGATCAGCCCGTGGAAGCGGCCGCGCAGCTCGGGGTCGCCGACCACCGCGTCGGCCCGGAGCAGGGCCTGCGCCTCCCACACCTTGGACCACTTGGCGTAGTAGGCGGCGTAGGAGTCGAGGGTGCGCACCAGCGCCCCCTGCTTGCCCTCCGGCCGGAGCCCGGTGTCGATCTCCAGCGGCGGGTCGCCGCCGGGGAGGGCCAGGAGGCGCCGGATCTCGTTGGCGACGGCGTGCGCGTACGACGACGCGACCTGGGGGTCCGCGCCGGGGCTCGGCAGGTGGACGAACATCACGTCGGCGTCGCTGCCGTAGGACAGCTCGAAGCCGCCGTAACGGCCCATCGCCACGATCGCCATCCGGGTCGGCCGCTCGTCGAGCTTGCGCTGCTCCTGCACCGACCGGGTCACCGAGACGAGGGTCGCCTCCAGCGTCGCGTCGGTGAGCCGCGAGAGACCGGCACCCACGTCGGCGACGTCGACCAGGCCGAGCACCTCGCCGGCGGCGAGCCGGAACAGCTCCCGGCGGCGTACCGCCCGGATCGCCCGGACCGCCTTCTCGACGTCCGCCTGGCGGCCCGACGAGGCCAGCATCTCCTCGGTCAGGGCGTCGGCCGGCTGCGGCGTGAGCTCGCCGGCCAGGATCTGCACGCCCTGAGGCTCGGTCTCCAGGAGGGTGGTCGCGTAGCGCGACGTGGACAGCAGCCGGGCCAGCCGCTCGGCCACCTGCCCCTCGTCGCGCAGCGTCTTGAGATACCAGGGGGTGCGCCCCAGGGCCTCGCTGATCCGCCGGAAGCCGAAGAGGCCCGCGTCGGGATCGGCACCCTCGGAGAACCACTGCAGCATGGCCGGCAGCAGCGCTTTCTGGATGGTGGCTGTGCGGGTGACGCCGCTGGTCAGTGCCTCCAGGTTGCGCAGCGCGGCCGCGGGGTCGGAGAAGCCGAGCGCGGCCAGGCGATCGCCGGCAGCCTCCGAGGAGAGCCGGACGTCGGTTTCCGGGATCCTCGCCACCGCCTCCAGGAGCGGGCGGTAGAAGAGCTTCTCGTGCAGCCGCCGCACCTCCCGGCGGTGGTGCTGCCACGCCCGGTCGAGTGCCGCGGCCGGCTCCTTGACGAACCCCATGCTGCGTCCGAGCCGGCGCAGCGACTCATCGTCGGCCGGCACCACATGGGTACGCCGCAGCTGGTGCAGCTGGATCCGGTGCTCGAGCATCCGCAGGAACGCGTAGGAGTCGTGCAGGGCCTCCCCGTCCTCCCGCCCGACGTAGCCGCCGCGGGTCAACTGTGCGAGCGCGCTCAGCGTGGCGGGCGACCGCACCCGCTCGTCGGTGCGTCCGTGCACGAGCTGGAGCAGCTGGACCGCGAACTCGACATCGCGGAGACCGCCGGACCCGAGCTTGAGCTGTCGATCGGCCTCGCGGGCGGGGATGTGGTCGAGCACCCGCCGGCGCATGGCCTGGGTGTCGCCGACGAAGCCCTCTCGCTCCACCGCCTGCCACACCATCGGCCTGACCATCGCGACATAGTCGGCACCGAGCGCGAGGTCGCCGGCCACGGGCCGGGCCTTCAGCAGCGCTTGGAACTCCCAGGTCTTGGCCCAGCGCTCGTAGTAGCCGCGGTGGCTGGCCAGGGTCCGGCTGAGCGGCCCGGCCTTGCCCTCGGGGCGCAGCGCCGCGTCGACCGGCCAGATGGTGCCCTCGACGGTCTGGTCGGAGCAGATCCGCATCAGGTTGCTGGCCAGCTGGGTGGCCGCCCGCGTCGCCTCCGCGTCACCGGCGCCCTCGGCCGGCTCGTGCACGAAGATCACATCGACGTCCGAGACGTAGTTGAGCTCGTGGCCGCCGCACTTGCCCATGGCGATGACCGACAGCCGCGCCTGCGCCGCCGACTCCCCCACTCGCTGCCGGGCCACGGCGAGGGCGGCGTCGAGCGTGCCCGCGGCCAGGTCGGACAGCTCGGCCGCGGCGTCGTCGACCGCCAGGTCGTGCGCCAGGTCGCGAGCGGCGAGGCGGAGCAGCACCCGGCGGTACTCCACTCGCAACGCGTCCACCGCCTCGTGGTCCGGCAGCGTGGCCACGGGGGCGGGAGCGGTCGGATCGGCGCCGACGGCCTCGAGCAGCTCCGCCCGGACGGCGTACGCCGCAGGGCGGGTCGATCCGAGCGTGGGGTCGCGCAGCTCGCGCCAGTGCGCGGGGTGGCGGACCAGGTGGTCGGCGAGCGCCGAGCTGGCCCCGAGCACGCTCAGCAGCCGCATGGACGTGCCCTCGTCGTCGCACACGGCGCGGAGGAGCTCGTCGCGGTCGTCGGCGGCCTCGAAGAGACGGACGAGGGCCGTGAGCGCCGCGTCGGGGTCAGCGGTGCGGGACAGGATGGCCACCAGCGGCTCGGTGCCACCGCCGAGCCGGCGCAGCGAGTTGAGCGCGGCGTCGGAGTCCTGGAAGCCGAGCCGGAGCAGGTTGCCCTTGGTCGTGGTGGGGCGGCTCATGCGGGCGTCCGCCGCAGGGCCACCAGTCCCTCGGCCAGGGGCCGCCAGGTGGCGTCGAGCTCCTGCTGCGCAGCGGCGATGTCGGCGAGCACCCGCTCCTGGTCGATACCGTGCTCGAGGTGTCGCTCCGCGTCCTCCTCGGCCCAGACCCGGATCACCCCGTCGTCGACCTCGGGGTGCCACTGGACCCCCCACACCGTGGGGGCGTAGCGCACGGCCTGCAGCTCGTCGCGGGGGGTGCTGGCCAGCACGACGGCCCGCTCCGGCAGCTCGAGCACCAGGTCGTCGTTCCAGTGCACGCCGCGCGCGTCCCTCGCGAGCCCGCCCATCAGCTCGTCGTCGGCCGCTGCGGCGGTCCAGCCGATCTCCTGGGTGCCGACCTGCTGGCCGAGCGGGTTGCGGCCCACCTTGCCGCCGAAGGCCAGCGCGCAGAGCTGGTGACCCAGGCAGATGCCGAGGGTCGGCACCCGGAGGTCCGCCGCGGCCCGGATCAGGGCTCGGGTCGGCTCCAGCCAGGCGTGCCGGTCGTCGCCGGCATCCATCGCTCCGCCGAGCACCACGATGGCGTCGTGCTCGCCGACCGCGGGCAGCCGGTCGCCGGCGTAGGGGCGGCACAGGTCGACGTCGGCACCGGCGTCGGTGAGCCAGGCGCCGAACAGCGCGGGCGGGCAGTGCGTGTCGTGCTCCACCACCAGTGCCTTGACCGATGACGGTTGCCTTCGCGAGCGGCGTCCAGGGCGTGCGATGGCGAGGCGCCGGAGCGACGTCATACCGGGGCCGTCTCACGAGCAGCGGCAACGCCGCCAGCGTGCGTCCTGGGCGCCGCGTAGCGGGGCAGAGCCGCCGGTCCAGGCGCTGGCACCCGTGGGGTCATGTGCCGGCGTCCGCTTCGGAGATCACGGCCAGGAAGATCAGGACCATCCCCAGGATGGCGAACATCAGGCCGATGCCGAAGAGACCGAAGGTCAACGGCGCGAACAGCAGCAACAGCACGCCGGTCAGGATCAGCGCCCGCTTCGTGATCCGGGTCGGCGTGTCGAGGAGCCGCCAGGAGACCACCGACCACAGGACGGTCCCGCCGCCGATGATGCCGAGGATGACGGCGGCGATGGTCTCGCTGCTCTCGTCCGCAGCCACCCCGATCAGGAGCGCGAAGACTCCGCAGAGCATGCCGAGCGCGATCGCAACGCCCAGCGCGATCCGGAGCCGGCGGACCCGGTGTGGTCCATAGATCACAGGCTCGTTCATGCGCGCTCAGATCACCGGCAGCATGCGGTCGCGCTCGAAGGCGGAGACCTGGCCGCGGTACTCGTCCCACTCCGCACGCTTGTTGCGGAGGAAGAAGTCGAAGACGTGCTCGCCGAGGGTGTCGGCGAGCAGCTCGGAGCTCTCGGCGATCCCGATCGCGTCGTACAGGCTCTTCGGCAGCGGTTCGATGCCGAGGCTCTTGCGCTCGCGCTCGGTCAGCGACCACACGTCGTCCTCGGCCTCGCGCGGCAGCTCGTAACCTTCGTCGATCCCCTTCATTCCGGCCGCGAGCACGACCGCGAACGCGAGGTAGGGGTTGCAGGCGGCGTCGATGGTGCGGACCTCGATCCGGGTCGACTGGCCTTTGAGCGGCTTGTACATCGGCACCCGGACCATGGCCGAGCGGTTGTTGTGGCCCCAGCAGATGTACGACGGCGCCTCGCTGCCGAACATCATCCGCTTGTAGGAGTTGACCCACTGGTTGGTGACGACGCTCAGCTCGGGTGCGTGCTTCAGGATGCCGGCGATGAACTGGCGGCCCGTCTTCGAGAGCTGGTACTCCGAGCCGGCCTCGTAGAAGGCGTTGGCGTCGCCCTCGAACAGCGAGACGTGGGTGTGCATGCCGGAGCCGGGGTGGGTGGTGTACGGCTTGGGCATGAACGTGGCCCAGATGCCCTGGCTCAGCGCGACCTCGCGGATCACGGTGCGGAAGGTCATCACGTTGTCGGCAGTGGTGAGCGCGTCGGCGTAGCGGAGGTCGATCTCCTGCTGTCCGGGCCCGCCCTCATGGTGGCTGAACTCCACCGAGATGCCCATCGACTCCAGCATCGTGATCGCCTCACGGCGGAAGTCGGAGCCCATCGACTGGGCCGTGTGGTCGAAGTAGCCGCTGCGATCGACCGGAACGGGCTCGGCGCCCGCCTCCGGGGTGTCCTTGAAGAGGTAGAACTCGACCTCGGGGTGGGTGTAGAAGGTGAAGCCCTTCTCCGCCGCCTTCGCCAGGGTCCGCTTGAGCACGTTGCGCGGGTCGGCGTACGACGCGGAACCGTCGGGCATCACGATGTCGCAGAACATCCGCGCGGTCGACGGGCCCTCGCCCCGCCACGGCAGGATCTGGAACGTCGACGGGTCGGGCTTCGCGAGCATGTCGGCCTCGTAGACCCGCGCGAAACCCTCGATCGCCGAGCCGTCGAAGCCGATGCCCTCCGCGAACGCGCCCTCGAGCTCGGCCGGCGCCACCGCGACGGACTTCAGGTAGCCCAGCACGTCGGTGAACCACAGCCGGACGAACCGGACGTCACGCTCCTCGAGAGCGCGGAGAACGAAGTCTTCCTGCTTGCCCATGGCGACAACTATGTAGCATCCGGCCCCACGTCCTGACGACGGACCACCCGCACGCAGCAGCGGGAGGCGTCCTGGTCGAGCCGGGCCTCGACGTCGTCGCACTGGAGTCGTCGCGCGACCGCGCCGACGAACTCGCGGTTCATGCCGCAGACCAGGTCGCGGTGGTCGCTGGCGAGCCGGTCGAAGGGGCAGTTGCCGAGGACCAGGTCGCCCGCTCCTTCGTCGGCCTCGTCGAACTCGACTCGGGGCTCGTAGCCCAACGGCGCCAGCACGTCGCCGATCCGGTTCAGCTGTTGCCCGTCCTCGGGATGCGCGGCCTCGACCACGACCCGCGCGGCGTTGTCGGCCGCCTGCGACACCGCGTCGGCCATCGGTACGCCGTCCAGCGAGCGCTCGACGGCATCGGCCAGCACCTGCCCGGCGAGGTCATAGCGGCGGCTCGGCACGCTGACCGTGACCTCGCGCGCCGAGCGTCGGTAGAGCTTGGCGGGCCGCCCGGCACCCGGACCGTTGCGACCGGTCAGCCGACGGAACTCGGTGACCAACAGGCCCTCGTCGACCAGGCGGTCGAGGTGGAACTTCGCGGTGTGCCTCGGCACCGCCACCACGTCGGCGGCCTGGTCGCGGCTGACGGCGTCGGGCTGCTCGGCCACGAAGCGGTACAGCCTCCGACGAAGCGGGTCGGCCAGCGCGCCCAGCCTGGTCACCCGCTGCGCGAATCCGTCGTCGGTCATGTACACCTTTCTAACAGACAAATCTCTTGCCGAAACCCCCGGGCGGGTCTACCGTCAAAAATAATGTCCGCTAGAAGGAAGGAGCGACTGTTATGGCCACGCACGTCTGGCACGACATCGTCCACGACATGCGGGACGAGATGCATGACATCGCCACCATCAACCACACCGAACCCGCCCGTCAGGCCTACCTGATGCTCTGGTTGACGTTCACCCTCCTCCCGTTGCTGGCCGGCCTGGACAAGTTCGCCGGCGTGCTGCTGGAGAACTGGGAGGGCTACCTCGCCACCTGGGTCAACGACCTGGTCCCGGGCACCGCCGAAGACGCGATGCTGTGGGTCGGCGTGATCGAGATCGCTGCCGCGGTCCTGGTGTTCGTGATGCCACGCGTCGGCGGTTACGTCGTCGCCGCCTGGCTCGCCGCCATCATCGTCAACCTGATCTCGACGGAGATGTTCTACGACATCGCCCTGCGTGATGCCGGCCTGTTGATCGGTGCGATCGCGCTCGCACGTCTCGCCACGATGTACCACCACCGGGAGGACATCACGCGGCCGCTCTGATCACGTCGTCAGAACGCTGGACGAGCGCGTGTCGGGGCCACGGGAGTCGATCTCCAGGGCGCAGCCGTCAACACCCCCCGGTCTCGACACCGCCTCACCGGCGCTCGGCCGGCTCGACCACCTGTGATTCCAGGTGGTCGAGCGCGAGCCGAGACCCGGGGAGCCGATCCCGGGGACTCATCCCTTGGGGATGTTGGCCTCCAGCTCGGCCAGCCACGCGGCCGCGCTCGCGTCCGACGGCATCCGCCAGTCGCCTCGGGGCGACATGGTGCCCCCGGCGCTCACCTTCGGGCCGTTGGGCAGTGCCGAGCGCTTGAACTGGCTGGCGAAGAACCGCGTCACGAAGACCTCGAGCCACTGCCGGATGGTCGCGAGGTCGAACGCGGCACGCCGGTCGACGGGAAACTCCGGTGGCCACTCCCCCGCGTCGACGTCGTGCCAGGCGTGCCAGGCCAGGAAGGCGATCTTGCTCGGACGGAAGCCGCGCCGGATCACGTGGAAGAGCGTGAAGTCCTGCAGGGAGTAGGGCCCCACGGAGTCCTCGGTGCGCTGCGGCAGCTGGTCCTCGCGGGAGGGGATCAGCTCGGGGGTGATCTCCTGGTCGAGGATCTCCTGGAGCACCTCGTCGGTGTCGCTCTCGAACTGGCTCGAGTCGATCACCCACCGGATGAGGTGCTGGATCAGGGTCTTCGGTACGCCGGCGTTGACGTTGTAGTGCGACATCTGGTCGCCGACGCCGTACGTGCACCAGCCCAGGGCCAGCTCCGACAGGTCGCCGGTGCCGAGCACGATGCCACCGCGGTGGTTGGCGATCCGGAACAGGTAGTCGGTGCGCAGGCCGGCCTGCACGTTCTCGAACGTGATGTCGTAGACCTCCTCACCGCGGCTGTAGGGATGGCCGAGATCGGCGAGCATCTGGTCGGCGGCGGGCTTGATGTCGATGGCCTCGAAGGTGACGCCGAGCGACTCGGAGAGGCGGGTGGCGTAGGACTTCGTGGTCTCGCCGGTCGCGAACCCGGGCAGCGTGAAGGCGTGGATGTCGCTGCGCGGCCGGCCGAGCCGGTCCATCGCCTTGGCGGCGACGATCAGCGCGTGGGTGGAGTCGAGGCCCCCGCTGACGCCGATCACGATCTTCGGCTGGCCGATCGCGTGCAGCCGCTGCTCGAGCCCGGAGACCTGGATGTTGTAGGCCTCGTAGCAGTCGAGGGCGAGCCGCTCGGGGTCGGCGGGCACGAACGGGTAGCGGTCGACCTTGCGGCGCAGCCCGATGTCTCCGCTCGGGGGCTTCAGCTCGAACGGCACCGTGCGGAACTCGGCGATCCGCCCGTCGAAGGTCCGGCGGTTGTCGTCGAACGTGCCCTGCCGCAGCCGTTCCTGGCGGATCCGGTCGAGGTCGACGTCCGCAACGGTGCGTCGGGCCTCCTCGGGAAACCGGTCGCCCTCGGCGAGCACGTTGCCGCACTCGTAGATCATGGTCTGGCCGTCCCACGACAGGTCCGTGGTCGACTCGCCCTGGCCCGCGGCCGCATAGAGGTACGCCGCGGAGCAGCGCGAGCTGGCGCCGCGCACGAGCTGGCGCCGGTCCTCCGCCCGGGCGACGGTGATCGGGCTGCCGGAGATGTTGACCAGCACGTTGGCGCCCGCCAGCGCCGCCTCGGCGCTCGGCGGGATCGGCACCCACACGTCTTCGCAGACCTCGACGTGGATCTTCAGGTCCGGCAGGTCGCTGGCCGCGAAGATCAGGTCGGGGCCCAGCGGCACGGTCTCGCCGGCCAGGTCGATGGTCGACCCGCGGCGGTCGTCGCCGGGCGCGAACCAGCGGCGCTCGTAGAACTCGCGGTAGGTCGGCAGGTAGGACTTCGGCGCCACGCCCAGGATGCGTCCGCGGTGGATGACGACCGCGCAGTTGAGCAGGCGGGTGCCGTGCTCGAGCGGCGCCCCGACGACGATCACCGGCAGCAGGTCGGCGCTCTCGGCGACGATCTCCTCGACGCCGGCGATCACCTCTTCGAGCAGGGTGTCCTGCAGGAAGAGGTCGTCGACGGCGTACCCGGACAACCCGAGCTCGGGAAACACCGCCAGCGCCACACCCTCGTCGTGGCACAGCCGGGCCTGCTCGATGATCCGCTGCGCGTTGGTCGCCGGGTCCGCGACCGCCACCGGCAGCGTGCAGGCGGCGACCCGGGCGAACCCGTGGGCGTAGGCCGAGTAGAAGTCCACGCTCGCAGTCTAGGGACGCAGCAGGATGTCGGGCGCCAGGACCAGCCCGGCCGTCACCTCGTACGACGAGACCCGAGCCAAGGCGCCTGTCTCGACGTTCCACGTCGCGAGGTACGCCGTGCCGGCCTCGTAGCCGCCCGAGTCCTTGGGGATCACCCGGATGACAGCGACGTCGTCGGACACCCAGGCCACGGGCATGAGGCCTCCTCGCGAGTACCAGGCATTCTCGTCCCGCACCGGCAGGTAGGCGCGGGTTCGGCCCCCGACCAGATCGAACGCGATGAGACCGTCCCACTCGGTGACCTCCCGCGGCTCATGGAACGAACTCACCTCTCTCGCCGCGGCTACCGAGGTCTCACCCACGACGGGGTACAGCAGGCTGTGGAAGGCATCGACGAACAGCGATCGGTGCAGCGTCGTCCCGGTCCACTGGAAGAGGACACGGCGGCCCTCGACCACGTCCAGCCGAACGGTTGTCTCTCCACGGAAGCCGGTGTTGTCGAGGAGGTAGGGCACCAGCTCGGCCGTCCCGGTGCTCAGCTCGACAGCCCATGTTCGCAGGCGGCTTCGGCGCTCGACCATCGCGTAACCGCTGATCTCCACCGTCGCTGACGTGCGCAGAACCAGCCGCATGTCCCACTCGGCCTGCAGGTCCATTTCTTGGGGATACGGGACATCCCGCCACTCGCCCTCACGAACGTCGAGCCACCAGAGCCTGGTGCGACCCGCAAACACGAGGACGTCACCACCGGCGCTGATCGCGACCGTGTCGCGGACGTAGGCCGGCTCCAACGCAGGTTCCGGGTGGTCGACCGTCCGCCACGATCCATCAGTGCTCACGAACCCGACCGCGTCGCCCGTGTCCATCGCGGCCACTGCGGAGCCCAACGGCGCATTCTCGAGAGCTGGTGCGTTCGCCGGCGGGTCGAGCACCTGTGGCAGCGCAAGGTGAGGGTCAAGCGGCAACGACGGCACGGTCGCCGGATCCCATGCCGGGGCAACGACGTCGGGATCAATGAGCGGCGCATCCGGCGTGGCGGTCTCGGTCGTCCGCGGTGGCGTGACCAACGGGGGTTGGGTCCGCTCGGACCCTGCAACCTGCAAGCCGACGACCACCGCAGCGACGACGAGCGCGACGGCACCGACGCCGACTGATCCGCGGACGCGGACACGCCTGCGCAGTGCCACGTCCAACGCGCCCGCAGCGAGCGCCGGTGAGTCGATCGCGTCGGTGGCGCGCTCGAGCACCTGATGGAGGTCGGTCTCGTTCATCGGGTCCTCCCGATCAGGTCGAGGAGCTCGGGGGCGCCGTCGCGGAGCCGCGCGAGGGCGGCCGCGTTCTGGCTCTTCACGGTGCCGAGGCTCACGCCGAGCAGGTCGGCGGTCTCGCGCTCGGTGAGGTCGTCGAAGTGGCGGAGCACCAGCACCGCTCGCTGTCGCGGGGTGAGCCGGTCCAGCGCCCGTCGCACGACCATCGCGGTCTCGGGGTCGGTGCTGACCGCCGGGAGATCGGTCGGCTCGGCGGTGCCGACCTCGCGCCGGTGCCGACGCCAGAGGCTGACGTTGTCGCGGACGATGACGGTGCGGGCGTACGCCGTGGGGTTTCCGCCGCGCAGCCGTCCCCACCGCAGGGCGACCTTGACCAGTGCCTCCTGCACCAGGTCCTGAGCCCGGTGCAGGTCTCCCGTGAGCAGGTAGGCGGAGCGGAGCAGCCGGCGCTCGCAGCCGGCGGCCCACTCGGTGAACTCCTGGTCGTCCACGGCCCCACCCTTCAGGTCTCACCCCTGCAACGTCTGGCGGAGCGTGGATGGTTGGGGCCACTTCGGCCCACCGATGAGTCTGGCCGCTTCGGGCGGTCGAAATGCGCATGACGCTCATCAGCCCGTGCCTCTGGTTCGACGACAACCTCGAAGAGGCAGCCCATTTCTACACGTCCATCTTCCCCGGCTCGTCGGTCGGGCACCTGAGTCGCTACACCGAGGCGGGGCCCGGCGAGCCCGGCACCGCGATGGCAGGCGAGTTCACGCTCGACGGCATCACGTTCCGGGGCATCAACGGCGGGCCCGAGCACGCGAAGTTCACCGAGGCGATCTCGTTCAGCATCACCTGCCGCAACCAGGCCGAGGTCGACTACTACTGGGACTCGCTGGCCGACGGCGGCGAGGAGTCGGTCTGCGGCTGGCTCACGGACCGGTTCGGACTCTCCTGGCAGATCGTGCCGACCCGGCTCTACGAGCTCGTCTCCGACCCGGACCCCGACCGCGCGAAGGCGGCCACCGAGGCGATGTTCGGGATGCGCAAGATCGTGATCGCCGACCTGGAGGCCGCGGCCGACGCGGTGCGCACGGCCCACTCCTAGGAAGCCGACTCGAGCCAGGCCCCCCACGCGGGCACCCGCAGGCCGAGCCACTGCTCGAGGCCGGCCGCGCCGTCGACCGTGACGTCGAGACCGCGCGAACCGGGGCGCCGGAGCACCCACCGCTGGTCCAGCATCCGCTCCGCGATCGCCGCGCCGAGGCCTCCGGCGACGTGAGGGCGGCGCTCGGTCCAGTCGGTGCACTGCCGCAGCACCGGCCGCGACGCCGCGCGCAGCGGATCGAGGTCGATGCCCACCTGACCCAACACCTCCGCGGACCGATCACCCAGGACCAGGACGTCGCTGTCCGACCGCAGCACGTCGTGACGCACCAGCGCGTCCGTGACCGCAGTGCCGAGGACGCCGGCCACGTGGTCGTAACACAGTCGCGCGCGGCGCAGGCGACGCTTCGAGTTGGCGTCCCGGAGCGACGTCACGGGCGCCTCCGGCGCCAGGTGCTGCATTGCCTCGAGCATCTCCGCGACCTCCACCGACGCCAGCCGGTAGACGCGCCGGCGGCCGTCCGGTTCGACCGCCACCAGCCCCCCTGCCAACAGCTTCTTCAGGTGCCCGCTGGTCAGTGACGGCGACGCGTCGGCCGCGGCAGCCAGCTCCGAGGCACTCAGTCCGGTGCCGCCCAGAAGGCGAAGCAGGATGGCGGCGCGCACCCGGTCGCCCACCAAGGCACCGACGGTGGCCAGGTCGAACTCGATGGACATGATGCGAGCCTAGGCCGGGGACGCTTCAACGCAGGTTGAAACGTCCACCGCATAGCGTGCAGCCATGAAGTCCTGGCAGCGGGTGGCCCTCGCGATGTTCGCCGTGGGTTGGGGTGCCAACCAGTTCTCGTCGCTGCTGATCGCGTACCGCGACGAGATCGCGATGTCGACGCAGACCCGCGCCTTCCTGTTCGGCGTGTACGCCGTGGGGCTGGTGCCGGCGCTGCTCGTCGGCGGGGCAGCCTCCGACAGGTGGGGCCGGCGGGCCGTGGTGCTGCCGTTCGTCGCGCTCTCGCCGGTGGCGACGGTGCTGCTCATCGTGGAGCACACGTCGGTGACCGGCCTGGCGGTCGCGCGACTGCTGGCCGGCGCCTGCTCCGGCGTCGTGTTCGCGGCGGCCAGCGCGTGGGTCGCCGACCTCTCTGTCGACGACGCTCCCGGCACCGCGGCCCGGCGCGCCGCCATCTCGCTCTCGGCCGGCTTCGGGCTCGGGCCGCTGGTTGCCGGTCTGCTCGCCGAGGTGTCACCGCACCCGCTGCAGCTGCCCTACCTGCCGCACCTCGTGCTCGGTCTGGTCGCGATCGTCGTGCTGCTGCCCACCCCGGGTCAGCGTCCCGAGCAGCCCACCGACCGACCCCTGCTTCGGATCCCCGCGGTCACGCACCGGGCGCCGTTCCTCCTGCTGGTGGCCCCCGCCGCCCCGTGGGTGTTCGGCTGCGTGGCGATCTCGTTCGCCTACCTGCCCGGCGAGCTCGGCGGCCCGAGCAACGGGGCGATCGCGTTCGCGGGCGTGCTGACCGGCCTGACCCTCGGCACCGGCGTGCTGGTGCAGCCACTGGCCCGGCGGCTGGACGACCGACGTCACCTGCTCGCCGGGCAGGTCGGCCTGCTCTGCGCCGCGGCGGGCACCCTGGTCGGGGTGCTGACCCTCAGCGTCGACGTGCGCTGGTTGCTGCTCGTATCCGGACCGCTGCTCGGCGCCGGCTACGGCTGCTGCCTGGTCTCGGGGCTCCGGGAGACCGAGCGACTGGCGGCTCCCGACGAGCGCGGGGCGACCGTGGCGGTGTTCTACGCGCTGACCTACGTCGGGTTCGCGGCGCCGTACGTCCTCGGCGGGCTGGCGGTCGGGATCGGCGCCAGGGGCGCCCTCCTGTGCGCGGCCACGGCGGCCTGCGCCTGCCTGGTCGTCGTCTCGGCGGTCCGCCGTCCGCTCAGCGGGGCCGGCGGTACTCCGCACGCCAGCGCTGGTCAGACGTCTCCTCCAGCCCGACGAGCGTGAGCCCGTCGGCCGCCAGCGACTCCAAATCGGCGCGGGTCAGCGGGAACGGCGGGCCACCCTCCGTCGGCGTCTCGCCCGCTCGGAAGGCCACGGCCAGCAGGGTGCCGCCCGGGGCCACCAGGCTGCGTACTCCCGCCGCCGCTTCGGTGCGGGGCGGGTCCGGCAGCGCCTGGAGCGTGAAGATCTCGGCCACCAGGTCGAAGGCCCCGACCAGGTCGGCGTCGAGGGCCAGCAGGTCGGCCACCCGGTAGTCGACCTCGGTGCCCGGGTGTCGCGCCCGCGCCTGCGCGATCGCGGTCGGCGCGACGTCGAAGCCGGTGGTGCGGAAGCCCAGGGCGGCCAGATACTCGGCGTCGGCCCCCAAGCCGCAGCCGACCACCACCGCGGCCCGGCCGTCGCCGTCGACGCCCGTGCGCTCGGCCCACTCGACCAGCTGCACCTGGGGCTGGTCGCGGTCCCACGGCATGCGGACCTGCCCGGCCGCGCCCTCGGCGTACAGGCGGTCGAACCACGCCGTCGGCTCGCCATCCCCGATCGCCTCGGCGGAGAGCTCGTCGGCCCGAACATCCCAGTCGCGCGTCATGACCACACCTTAGAAGTGAGCGGCGACACAGGGCCGCCACGCACGATCCGGACTAGCCTGAACTCGATCCGTACTAGTCCGGGGACTCCATCAGGGAGCCACGAGATGACGCGAACAGGAGCTCGATGATGAGCACGCCCGAGGAGACCGCGCCCTACGGCAGCGGCCCGGCCAAGGGGGCCGATGCCCCCGCCCCCATCAAGAAGGTCCGCACCCACCACCTGCGCGAGATGAAGGAGCGCGGTGAGCGGTTCTCGATGCTGACCGCCTACGAGCAGTACGCCGCCAGGACGTTCGACGAGGCCGGCATCGAGGTGCTGCTCGTCGGTGACTCCGCCTCCAACAACGTCTACGGCAACGAGACCTCGCTACCGGTGACCGTCGACGAGCTGATCCCGCTCAACCGCGCGGTGTCGCGCTCCGCGCACCGCGCGCTGGTGGTCGGCGACCTGCCGTTCGGGTCCTACCAGGCCTCGCCGGAGCAGGCCTACCTCACCGCCGTCCGCTTCATGAAGGAGGGCGGCGCTCACTGCGTGAAGCTCGAGGGCGGCATCGAGATGGTGCCGCAGATCGAGCGGCTGACCCAGGGCGGCATCCCGGTGATGGCGCACATCGGCTTCACGCCGCAGTCCGAGCACGCGCTCGGCGGCTACCGGGTCCAGGGCCGCGGCGACACCGGCTCGCGGGTGCTCGACGACGCCAAGGCCGTCGAGGGAGCCGGCGCCTTCGCCGTGGTCATGGAGATGGTGCCGGGCGACGTCGCCGCCCAGGTCACCAAGGAGCTTGTCATCCCCACCATCGGCATCGGCGCGGGCGCGGAGTGCGACGGGCAGGTGCTGGTCTGGCAGGACACCTTCGGCCTGCGCACCGGCCGGATGGCGCGCTTCGTGAAGCAGTACGCCGACCTCCACGGCGTCCTCCTCCAGGCCGCGAAGGACTTCGACGCCGACGTCAAGGCCGGCACCTTCCCCGGCCCCGAGCACACGTTCTAGGGGTCAAGCGCGCGCGAGGCACGATGTCGAGCGGGCGACGGGTGCGTCGAGACGCGCGAGCAACCCACAGCTGCGGCCGGGGCCCGTTCGACGTCCGGTGCGTCGGAGCCCGCTCACCGTCGCCCGTGCATCGTACGGTGTCCTCATGCCTCGGCTGACGCTCACGGTCCCGCTCGCCCTGCTCACCTTGGTCGCCACCGCGTTGCCCGCGGGCGCCTGTCGTTCGGCGCCGGAGGTGACCGAGAGTCGGGTCGTGGCCGCCGCGCAGGAGAAGCAGATGATGCCGAGGCTGCGGGTGACCAAGCGGGTCACCGGGCTCAGCAACCCGTGGGACGTCAAGTCCCTCGGCAACGGGCGGCTCATGATCACCGAGCGCGACTCGGGCCGCCTGCTCGTGGTCGGCAAGGGCGGCAAACGGCGGGTCGGCTTTCCCAGCGGCAAGGTGTGGGTCTCCGGCGAAACGGGCCTGATGTCGCTGGAGGTCGATCCGTTCTTCCGCAACAACCGGCGCTTCTACACCTGCAGCGGCTGGAAGGTCGGCACCGGCCACGACGTGCGGGTGATCGCCTGGCGGCTCAACAGGTCCGCGACCAGGGCGCGGCTGCTGCGCACCCTGGTCGGCGGTTTCCCGACGTCGAGTGGCCGGCACGGTGGCTGCCGGCTGCTGATCGCCCGCGACGGCTCGCTCTACGTCGGCACCGGTGACGCGGCGATCGGCACCAACCCGCGCGACCTCGACTCGCTCGGCGGCAAGACGTTGCGGCTCAACCGCACCACCGGCGCGCCGTGGCCGAGCAACCCCTTCGTCAACGCCAAGAACCCGCGGCGCCGCTACGTCGACACGTTCGGGCACCGCAACGTGCAGGGTCTCGCCCAACGCGCCGACGGCAGCGTGTGGTCGGTCGAGCACGGCTCCTACCGCGACGACGAGGTCAACAAGCTGGTGCCCGGCGGCGACTACGGCTGGCATCCGACGCCCGGCTACAACGAGGAGGTGCCGATGACCGACCACTCGCTGCCCGGGAGGCAGTACGCCGCGAAGTGGCGGTCCGGCACGCCCACCCTGGCGACGTCGGGAGCGACGTTCGTGCGCGGCAGGCAGTGGGGCGCCCTCAACGGCACCCTCGCGGTGGCGGCGCTGAAGGCGTCGAGGGTGGTGTTCATGACGTTCGACAGGTCCGGCAAGCTGATGAAGGTGCGGTCCCCCGCCGCGCTGCGCCAGTACGGTCGGCTCCGCTCCGTCTCGAGGGCCGACAACGGCGACCTGCTGATCACCACCGACACGGACAGCGGTGGCGGCGCCGTGCTCCGGGTCAGTCCGAGGTAGCTACGCGCTCCAGTCGAGCCATGCCCCGCCGGCGGTGAGGGCGGCGAACCAGAAGACCACCGCGAAGGCCGCCACGACGATCAGCCGCCTCGGGTGAGGCGTCCACCAGGCGCAGCAGAGCAGGAACAGCACCAACCACACGGCCAGCAGCGCGATCACGCCCCAGGCGGGGGCGACCAGTCCGCTGGCGGCGTACAGGAAGAAGGCGGCGGCCATCCCCGACATGCCCACGAACGGCCATGCGGAGACCGACCGGGGCGCGGTGACCCTGCGACGTCGCATCAGTCTTCGACGACGTCGTCGTTCCACCTCGGGTCGTTGTCCCACTCCTCGGTGCGCTTCGCCGCGATCTCGAGCGCCCGGGCGGCCTCGGCCTCGGTGTCGTAGGGCCCGAGCCGGTCACTGTTGGAGCAGCCCTCCGCACCTTCGACCGTGCGATGGATGAGGCAGTACCAGTACTTGCTCATGGCGCCGAAACTACTCGCCCGAGCCTGAAATCCGGAGGTGGTCTATGCCTGCACCCGGCACAATGCCCACATGAGCTGGGCATCGTGCGCCAACGGGCACGCGCACTGGGGACGCCGTGGTGCCGCGGGTCTGCTGGTCGCGCGCGGCGGTCAGGTGCTGCTGCAGCTGCGAGCGGGCTGGTCGCACCAGGGCGGGACCTGGTCGATCCCCGGCGGTGCCCGCGAGCGCGGCGAGACCAGCGTGCAGGCCGCGCTCCGCGAGGCCGAGGAGGAGCTCGGACTCGCTCGCGACGCCATCGAGATCCGAGGCTCGTACGTCGCCACCTGCGGCGGCTGGACCTACGAGACGGTGATGGGCGTCCCGCTGCGCGTGCTGGAGATGGTCAACCTCTCGGAGAGCCAGGACCACCGATGGGTCGCGGCCGACAAGGTCGCCGAGCTTCCTCTTCACCCCGCCTTCCGCACTGCCTGGACCGAGGACGACTCCGGCCTCCGGGCCTTCGTCGACGCCGCCTGAGGCCGCCGGCGCACACCGCGAGCGCTCAGCGGAATGCGGGGCGGCGTTCGGCACTTCTTCGTGGCATGACTGACGGTCCTACACCTCGCACCCTGTCCGACGACACGCTCTCCGACATGCTCGGCCGACAGCAGTTCGGCACGCTCGCAACGAACAAGCGCAGCGGCCACCCCCACCTGACGACGATGCTCTTCCGCTGGGACCCGCAGGCCCGCATCGTGCGCCTCTCGACGACCGCCGACCGGATCAAGGTCAAACACCTCCGGCGCGACCCGCGCGCCGCTCTGCACGTCCCGGGTGCCGACATCTGGTCCTTCGCCGTGGCCGAGGGCGACGCCGAGGTCTCCGCGACAACGATGGCTCCCGGAGACGCGATCGGACGGGAGCTGCTCGCGATGATCCCGGACGCTGCGAAACCGGAGGACGAAGGCCGGTTCCTGGAGCAGCTCGTCGACGAGGGCCGGGTGGTCATCCGGCTCGCGGTGGAACGGCTGTACGGAACGGCGCTCGACATAGACGGCTAGGGCGAGCTCTCAGTCGCCGAGCGGCGCCAGCAGCGAGCTGTTGCCGTCGAAGGCGAACAGCAGGAGGTCGGCCATCGTGAACCGGTTGGAGACCGCGCCCAGGCGCGGTCGGAACTCCGAGTTCCGGACGATCGAGAAGGTGCTGCCCTCCATCGCCCGATGGAACGTCTCGGCCACGATCCGCGCGCCCACACCGGTGAGCTTGCCGCCGTTCAGCTCCGCCTCGCGGAGGATGTAGAACCACAGCGGCGTCTCGTCGAGGAAGCGTCGCCGCTGGGTGGCGCTCAGCCCCGTGAGCACAGCACCGCCCTCACCCTCGATCAGCTGGGTGGCCGTGAGCTTGGTGACCGGCACGCCCTTGTTCTTGAGCCGGTTCACCATCTGCTGTCCGCTGGCGAGCCGGACCATGCCGGCCCGGGTCAGGTTGCGGAAGGCGAGGTTGGCCTGGATCGTGCCGAAGTCGGCGTCCGTGCCGTCGAACGACCCGGGCGGCAGCGACTCGAGCGGCTCCGCGAGCACGGTGTCGATCCCGCGGGCCAGGTTCGTGATAGCTCCCGGGGGCGGCTTCAGGTCCGGCCGGCCGACGGAGGAGAACGAGTAGAGGCGCCGCCAGTCGGCGATCCAGTTGCTGGGGAGCGCACGGTCTCCGCCGCCGAGAACGCCCGAAGTGCCGGAGAAGGTGAACAGGAGGTCCAGGGTGCCGGCGTTGTCCGGGAACCTCACGTTCCAGTCGTAGCTCCTGCGGATCATCGAGTGTCCGAGGCGGAACGCAGCCACCGAGAACTCCACCGGCATCGTCGGCATGGCGAACGGGCTCGCGCCCACCTCGAAGACCTTGCGGCCGTTTGCGAAGACGTCGTCGACGACTGCTCGGTCGCAGATCCGTCGCAGGTAGTCGGTGCGCAGCATCCACTGGTAGTGGAGCACGACGAGCCGCCTGGCGCGGGCGAACCGCTCGTTGGCCGGGGTGGCGGGACCGAGGGTGTCGGCGACCCGGTTGTGGAAGCGGATCATCGCGAGGTGGTGCTGGGCGACCGCGAGGTTCTCGTCGTTGCGGGGATCGGGGATCAGCGCGCGGCGCCGGTTGGGTCCCGTCTCGGCGGTGCCGGTCCGGGCCAGGTCGAAGCCCACGCGGGCCGCGTCGGGCGGGGTGCGGACGGTCTTGCCGACCTTGAGGTGCCGGTCGTCGGCGTAGAACTCCGCCGAGACCGGATCGCCCGGCCCGGCGCCGTACAACGAGTCGAGGTCGAGGGTCGGCGACCTGCCCTGGAGGAGGTGGGCCGGCGACACCTGGTCGCCGAGCGTGACCACCGTCTTGTCGAAGGTCAGGTCGTGGTCGACGAACTGGCCGAGGTAGGTGTAGCCGGCCGGCACCCTGCTCGGGTGGCCGGGCGTCCCGATCATCGCGCCGGCGATCCGCTTGCGCATCCCCGCGGGCAGCGGCGCCGGGCCGGCCGGTCCCATCCGCGAGAACCGGAACTCGGGTGCTTCGGCGGCCGCGGCCGCTCTCGCGGCCGGCCCCTCCCCCTCGATCGGGAAGTGCGACCGGCCGTGCGGCGGGGTGCGTCGGGCGTCTGTGGCTGCGGGCATGGGTGCCTCCTGGGCAGATTGCGGTCACCGAGAACTGCAGGAGGGAGCGAGTCGAAGGTACCCGCGTGGATCGCACTGTGCAGGCGAACGCGCCGACCGCCACGGGGGTGCGGGTCGTGTGCCTGAGACCGCCGCATGGACCGGTGAGAGACACACGACCCGGGCTCGCGTGCCCATCCCGGCCGTAGGGTGAAGTCGTGATCGGATCTCTTGTGGCAGGCCTCGTCATCGGCGCCCTCGCGCGCCTCATCAAGCCCGGCAAGCAGGATCTCGGCATCTTGGCGACCCTGGGCCTCGGCATCGTCGGCTCGCTGATCGGCGGCACCATCGCCTGGGCGATCGGCACCGGCTCGATCTGGGAGCTCGACTTCCTCGGCTTCATGCTCGCGGTCGTGGCCGCCGTGGCGCTGATCGGCACCGCCGAGTCGATCGCGGGCCGCAACTCCGACTGAGCCGACTGGCCTGCGGACCGCCGGCCTGTCATCCTTACCGTGGATGGGCTGGCCGGGCGACCGCGTGGAGGAGACTCCCCGAGGAAGGTCCGGGCTCCACAGGGCAAGGTGGTGGGTAACACCCACCCGGGGAAACCCGCGGGAAAGTGCCACAGAAATCAGACCGCCCGCGCCGCGAGGCGCAGGTAAGGGTGAAACGGCGGTGTAAGAGACCACCAGCACACCGGGTGACCGGCGTGGCTAGGCAAACCCCACCTGGAGCAAGGTCAGACAGCGCACGTTCGAGGGCGGCCCGCCCGAGTGCGCGGGTAGACCGCTGGAGGCGGCCGGCAACGGTCGTCGTAGATGGATGGTCGCCCCCGTCGCGAGACGGGACAGAACCCGGCCTACAGGCCAGCCCGTCCCTTCCCACAGCGCTCGTGTCGA
>JALZCZ010000065.1 GCA_030862825.1 Actinomycetota bacterium
GGCGGCGGCGGCCGCAAGGGGCTGATCATCGGCGGTGTCATCGGCATCCTCGCAGTCGGTGGGGCGGCGTTCGGCGCCTACAGCTGGCTCACGTCCACCGGACCGCAGCCCGCGGAGGCGCTTCCGGCCGACACGCTCGGCTACGTCAGCATCGACCTCGACCCGAGCGGCAGCCAGAAGATCGCCGCGCTGAAGACGCTCGAGAAGTTCCCCGCTGCCGACGAGTGGCTCGAGGAGGAGGGGATCGGCTCCGGCGACGACATCCGCAAGGTCGTCTTCGGCAAGATCCAGGAAGAGGAGGGCGCCTGCCAGGACCTCGACTTCGACGACGACATCAAGCCCTGGCTGGGTGACCGCTTCGCGGTCGCGGCGATCGGCGGCGACGAGGCCCCCGTGCCCGTGGGCGTGGTGCAGATCAAGGACGCCGACGACGCCCAGGACCGGGTGGAGCAGGTGATCGAGGACTGCGGCGGCAACCCCGACGACGGCGGCCTGGCGGTCCGCGGCGACTGGCTGATCATCGCCGAGACCGAGGACGTCGCCGAGCAGGTCGTGGACGACGCGGCCGAGGCGAGCCTGGCCGACGACGAGGAGTTCCGGAAGTGGACCGAGGCGGCGGGTGACCCGGGCATCCTGACGGCGTACGCCTCGGCGGAGGCCGGGCAGGTGCTCGTCGATGAGCTCGGCGACTTCGGCGGCGTGCTGGGCTCGGGAGGGCCCACGGACTGCGCCGCCACCGAGGACTTCACCGAGGGGTGCCTCTCGTACGAGGAAGACGGCCTCGAGGAGGACATCGTCCCCCAGGACGCAGCCGAGGCGTTGGAGGACTTCGAAGGCATGGCGCTCACCGTCCGGTTCGACGACGGGTCCCTCGAGGTCGAGGCGGCCAGCGGCGGCATGAAGGACCTGGGTCTCAGCTCCCTGTCCAGCGACGCAGGCGGTGAGGCGATCTCCACGCTCCCCGAGGACACGGCCGCGGCGATCGGCCTCGGCTTCGAGCCGGGCTGGGCCGATGAGCTCCTCGACTACGTCGGTTCGGCATCGGGGGCCGGCGGCGATATCGAGGAGTTCCTGGAGGAGGCCGAGTCCACGTTCGACCTGTCCCTGCCGGAGGACCTGGAGACGCTGCTGGGCGAGTCCGCGGCGATCGCGGTGGGCAGCGACTTCGACCCGGAGGCCGTCTTCGGCTCCATGTCCGGCGCCTCGGACCTCCCGATCGGAGCCAAGGTCAAGGGCGACACCGCGGCGATCCAGCAAGTGATCGACAAGGTCAAGGCCACAGCGCCGAGCCCCGAAGAGGCGGAGATCCTCAGCACCGAGTCCGACGACGACTACATCGTGATCGGCCCCGACCCCGACTACCTGTCGGAGCTGCTTTACGACGGCGGCCTCGGCGACACCGACACCTACCAGGACGTGATCCGGGAGGATGACCCGGCGTCCATCTTCTTCATCGACTTCGACGCGGGCGACGGTTGGCTGGCCTCGCTCGCCGGCGACGACGCGGTGGTGAAGGAGAACCTCGAGCCGCTCGCCGGACTCGGCCTCACCGGCTGGCAGGACGATGACGAGACCGGCCACGTGGTGCTGCGGGTGACCACCGACTGAGCCCAGCGGGGTCCCTCAGCCCCGGCCGATCTCGGCCGTGATCGCACCGGTGATCGCGACCAGATCGGCCGGGGCGATCCCGAGGTCGAGGCCGCGGCGGCCGGCCGAGACGTAGACGACCGGGAACTGGAGGGCGCTGGAGTCGAGCACGGTGGGGTGTGCGCGCTTCTGCCCGACGGGGGAGATGCCTCCGGCGACGTACCCGGTGGCCCGCTCGGCCGCGGCGACCTCGGCCATGGCTGCCTTCCCCCCGCCAACGGCGCGCGCCAGCGCCTTGAGGTCGAGCTTCCCCGACACCGGCACGACCGCGACGGTCAGCCGGCCGTCGACCATGGCCATCAGCGTCTTGAAGACCTGGGCCTGGTCGAGGCCAAGGGCGGCGGCCGCCTCCTCGCCGTACGACTGGTCTCGACGCTCGACCTTTGATCCCCCCATGAGCCCGCTCGCTCCTCGTGGCCTCCCGCTCGCTTGCCCGCGGTCGTAGGGGTGCAGCGTGTATGCGACCCCGGCACGGTTGAGCGCGACGGTCGCCGGGGTGCCGCCGGTCTGCTTCTTGGCCATCGCCGCTCCTGAGTCTCGACGCGCGTGCCGCTCGACCTTCGCTCGGCCACGGAACCCGCTCGTCCCTCGCCGTCTCCTACCTGCTCAGTTGGGGGACCAGCGGGTCCGGGCGACCTCGGTGGCCGGCAGGGAGGAGATCACGTTCATCGCCCGCAGCTCGGACCGGAGCAGGTCGGTGACCAGGATCAGCCGCTCGGCAGCGTCCTCGGCCTCGAGGAGCAACTGGCGCTCCGGCATCGGCAACGGCGCGCAGGCCGCGAGGGTCCAGGACAGATAGGCCGGGTCGCGGGGGAGCGCGCCCGCGTAGGGGTCGGTGCGGATCTGCGCCAGCGCCTGCCGGTACGCCGTGAACGTGGCCCTGGCTCGGTCGAGCAGCTCCTCGGGCACGATCGCGTCCGGCTCGGGCCGGTCCTGCACGTGTCCCACCGGGAACGGCCCCGAGGTCTCGAGACGGTCGAGCTGGATCCGGGCCAAGCCCACGGCAACGATGTCGAAGGTGCCGTCAGGGTGCGACTCGACCTCGGTCAGCTGCACCCTGCAGCCCACTCGGTAGAGCGACTGCGCCCCGTGGTCGCCGACCTCGTAGCCCTCGCGGATCCCGACCGACCCGAAGACCCGCTCGGTGGGGTCCTCGACGCGGAGCAGGTGATGCACCATGGCTCGGTAGCGGTCCTCGAAGACCCTGAGCGGGACACTCACCCCAGGGAACAGCACCGAGTTCAGCGGGAACATCGGCAGCGTGTCCGTCACGCTCTCAACGTAGCGGCTCGAGAGGCAGATTCCGTGCGCTACGCGCACACACAGCACGCACATCGCTGCGTTGGCGTCGCTCGCATCGGGCCACCAGGTCAGCGCTCCACCGTCTTGCGCTGCACCCGCCCCGAGCACGCCGCTCGCAACGGATCCTGCTCTTCGAGCCGCTGTCCAGCCCCCGTCGCGAGTCGGGGAGAACCGGCGCCGCCTCGTAGAATTGCCGCATGATCCGCCGCATCGACCTGCGCGGGACCCAGCCGACTGACGGCGGTCCCGTGGACTACCGCGTCGCCGTGCCGCGCGCGGACTTCGACGTCGAGGCGGCGATCCCGGCGGTGCATGACATCTGCGAGGCGGTGCGCACGCGCGGGATCGAGGCGATCCGGGAGTTCTCGGAGCGGTTCGACGGCGTCGCCCAGGACGACATCCGGGTGCCCGAGGCCGCTCTGGCCGAGGCGCTGGAGGCGCTCGACCCCGACATCCGAGCCGGGTTGGAGGAGTCGATCCGCCGGCTGCGGGCGACCTGCGCGGCCGAGCTGGAGGGCGACGTCACCACCGAGCTGGCTCCGGGCGCGACGGTCACCCACCGCAAGGTGCCGGTGGGCCGGGTCGGTCTCTACGTGCCCGGTGGCCTCGCGCCCCTGGTCTCCAGCGTGCTGATGAACGTGGTGCCGGCACAGGTGGCCGGCGTCGAGTCGATCGCCCTGAGCTCGACCCCGCAGAAGGACCACGGCGGCCTGCCGCACCCCACGATCCTGGCCGCCTGTGCCCTGCTCGACGTCGACGAGGTGTACGCCGTCGGGGGCGCCCAGGCGATCGCGATGTTCGCCTACGGCGTCGGTCCGTGCCGCAAGGTCGATCTGGTGACCGGCCCCGGCAGCATCTACACCGTCACCGCCAAGCGGCTGCTCAAGGGCCTGGTCGGCATCGACTCCGAGGCCGGTCCCACGGAGATCGCGATCCTTGCCGACGACACCGCTGAGCCGGCCTTCGTGGCCGCCGACCTGGTCAGCCAGGCCGAGCACGACCCGCTGGCAGCCGCGGTGCTGGTCACCCCCTCCGAGCGGCTCGCCGTTGCGGTCGAGGCAGAGCTGGAGACCCAGGTCGCCGCCACCAAGCATGCGCAGCGGATCCAGACCTCGCTCGGCGGCGCACAGTCGGCGATCGTCCTGGTCGACGATCTGGAGCAGGGCCTCGAGGTGGTCGACGCCTACGCCGCCGAGCACCTCGAGATCCAGACCACCGACGCCGCGGCGTACGCCGCCCGGGTGCGCAACGCCGGCGCGATCTTCGTCGGCCCGCACGCCCCCGTCTCGCTCGGCGACTACTGCGCCGGGTCCAACCACGTGCTGCCCACCGGCGGTTGCGCCTGCCACTCGTCGGGGCTGTCGGTGCGCGCGTTCACCAAGTCGGTGCACGTCGTCGACTACTCCCGCGCCGCGCTCGTGGAGGTCGCCGACCACGTCACCACGCTGGCCGAGGCCGAGGACCTGCCCGGCCACGGCGCCGCCATCCGGGTGCGGTTCGGGCAGGACTGACGCTCATGACATTTCCTCCGATCAGGGAGGAGCTGCGTGGCATCGAGCCCTACGGGGCGCCCCAGCTCTCCCGTGCCCAGGCCCCCGTCCAGCTCAACGTCAACGAGAACCCCTACCCGCCGTCGGCGGCGGTCGTGGCCGATGTCGCGACCGCGGTCGCCGAGGCGACCACCACGCTGAACCGCTACCCCGACCGGGAGTTCGTCGCGCTGCGGACGGCGCTGGCGGACTACCTCGGACACGGCGTGATGCCGGGCCAGGTGTGGGCTGCCAACGGCTCCAACGAGGTGATGCTGCAGCTGCTCCAGGCCTTCGGCGGTCCGGGGCGGGCGGCGCTGAGCTTCGCGCCGACGTACTCGATGTATCCCGAGTACGCCCGCGACGCGATGACCGAGTGGGTGACCGGACGCCGCGAGGAGGACTTCGCGCTCGACCTGGACCGAGCGCATGACCTCGTCAAGGAGCGACGGCCCTCGGTGGTGCTCCTGCCGTCGCCCAACAACCCGACCGGTACCGCGCTGCCGCCGGAGGCGGTGACCACGCTCTGCGAAGCCGCAGGAGACGGGATCGTGGTGGTGGACGAGGCGTACGGCGAGTTCCGGCGCAGCGGCACTCCCTCGGCGCTGGAGCTGCTGCCGCGGCACCGCAACCTGGTGGTCACCCGCACCATGAGCAAGGCGTTCGCGCTGGCCGGGGCGCGGGTGGGCTACCTCGCCGCCGACCCCGCGATCTGCGACGCCATCCGCGTGGTGCGGCTGCCCTACCACCTCTCGGCGGTGACCCAGGCGGTCGCGCTGGCGGCGCTCCGGCACGCCCCCGAGCTGCTCGGAAAGGTCGACCAGCTGCGCGCCGAGCGCGACGCCACCGTGGCCTGGCTGCGGGGTCAGGAACTGCAGGTGGCGGAGTCCGACGCCAACTTCTGTCTGTTCGGGACGTTCGCGGACCGTCATGCTGTCTGGGAGGGTCTGCTCGCTCGTGGCGTGCTGATCCGCGAGACTGGACCCGACGGGTGGCTGCGGGTCTCGATCGGTACGGCCGAGGAGATGGCGGCCTTCCGGGACGCACTGGTGCAGGTGATGGAAGAAGGAACCCCATGAGCAGGACCGCACGGCTCGAGCGGCAGACCAGCGAGTCGAAGGTGCTCGTCGAGGTCGACCTCGACGGCTCCGGACGCCACGACGTCTCCACCGGGGTCGGCTTCTACGACCACATGCTGATCTCGTTCGCCCGCCACTCGCTGGTCGACCTGACCGTGCAGACCGAGGGCGACACCCACATCGACGCCCACCACACCGTCGAGGACACCGCGATCGTGCTCGGCCAGGCACTCCGCGAGGCGCTCGGCGACAAGGCCGGCATCCGCCGCTTCGGCGACGCGACCGTGCCGCTCGACGAGGCCCTCGTGCAGGCCGTGGTCGACGTGTCCGGGCGGCCCTACTGCGTGCACACCGGCGAGCCGGAGGGACAGCAGTACGTCGTGCTCGGAGGCGACTACCTCGGCTCCCTGACCCGCCACGTCTTCGAGACCCTGGCCTTCCACGCCCACATCGCGCTGCACGTGCGGGTGCTCGCCGGCCGCGAGCCGCACCACATCGTGGAGACCCAGTTCAAGGCGTTCGCCCGCGCGTTCCGCGACGCGGTCGCCATCGACCCCCGTGAGACCGGCGTCCCCTCCACCAAGGGCGCGCTCTAAGGACCATGAAGTCAGTTGTCGTCCTCGACTACGGATCGGGGAACCTCCGCTCTGCCGTGCGGGCGCTCGAGCGCGCCGGCGGGGAGGTCACGCTCACCGGCGACATGGCCGCCGCGCTGGATGCCGACGGCCTCGTGGTGCCCGGGGTCGGGGCGTTCGCCGCCTGCATGCGCGGGCTGCGCGAGGTCTACGGCCCGCGGATCATCGGGCGCCGGCTGGCCGGTGGGCGACCGGTGCTCGGCATCTGCGTCGGCATGCAGGTGCTCTTCGAGCGCGGCGTGGAGCACGGCGTCGAGACCGAGGGCTGCGACGAGTGGCCCGGGGTGGTCGAGCGGCTCCAGGCCCCCGTCGTACCCCACATGGGGTGGAACACCGTCGAGGCACCCGACGGGACCCGGCTGTTCGCCGGGATCGACGACGAACGCTTCTACTTCGTCCACTCCTACGGTGTACGCCGCTGGCTGCTCGAGACCAACAACCGGACCACGGCGCCGCTGGTGACCTGGGCGGAGCACGGCGGCGACCGGTTCGTGGCCGCGGTCGAGAACGGCCCGCTGACCGCAACCCAGTTCCACCCCGAGAAGTCGGGGGACGCCGGCGCGGCGCTGTTGCGCAACTGGGTGGATTCCCTGTGAGGCGGGCATGAGCAAGGAACGGGCGCGACGCCGTGCGGAGCGCGAGCGCGAAGCGGCGCTGCGGGCGGCGGCCCGGGCTGCGGAGGCCGAGCGGGCCGAGCGCAAGAAGGCCCGCAAGCAGGCGCTGACCGGGTGGGTGCCGACGCCCGCACCGCGGCCGACGGGAGCGTTGGCCGAGCGCCGGCGCCAGCAGACCGGGCTGCTCATCGCGGTGCTGCTCACCATCAACGTGCTGGTCTGGGTGTTCTTCACCGACGGGTCGGCCCGCGCGATGGTCGGCGTCCTGACCCTGCTGATCGCGCCGCTGATCCACGCCATGTTCGTCCGCAACTGACTCCGCAATCCCAAGGGGACCCTGAATGAGTGACTACCTCGAGCTGCTGCCCGCCGTCGACATCGCGGACGGGCAGGCGGTGCAGCTCGTGCAGGGCGTGGCGGGTTCGGAGAAGAAGTTCGGCGACCCCATCGAGGCGGCGCTGCGCTGGCAGTCGGCCGGTGCGGAGTGGATCCACCTGGTGGACCTCGACGCGGCGTTCGGCCGCGGGCACAACCGCGAGCTCCAGGCGGAGATCGTCGGCACCCTCGACATCCAGGTGGAGATGAGCGGTGGCATCCGCGACGACGAGTCGCTCGCGGCAGCCATCGCCGCCGGGTGCCGGCGGGTCAACATCGGCACCGCCGCGCTGGAGGAGCCCGAGTGGTGTGCCGCGGCGATCGCCGAGTACGGAGACCGGGTGGCGGTCGGCCTCGACGTGCGCGGTCGCACCCTGGCCGCCCGCGGCTGGACCCGCGAGGGCGGCGACCTCTACGAGGTGCTGGCAAGGCTCGACGCCGAGGGCTGCGCGCGCTACGTCGTCACCGACGTCAACAAGGACGGCATGCTGCAGGGCCCCAACCTCCAGCTGCTGAAGGACGTCTGCCTGGCCACCGACCGACCCGTGGTGGCCTCCGGCGGCATCACCGAGCTGGCCGACCTCGTGGCCCTGCAGGGCCTGGTCGCCGACGGCGTCGAGGGCGCGATCATCGGCACCGCCCTCTACGAGGGGCGCTTCACCCTCGAGGCCGCCCTGGAGCTGACCCGACCGTGACCCTCGCCGTGCGTGTCATCCCGTGCCTCGACGTGGACGCCGGGCGGGTGGTCAAGGGCATCAACTTCCTCGATCTGCGCGACGCCGGCGACCCCGTGGAGCTGGCTCGGACCTACGACGCCGAGGGTGCCGACGAGCTGACCTTCCTCGACATCTCGGCCTCCCACGAGGGGCGCGCCACCACGATGGAGATCGTCTCCCGCACCGCCGAGGAGGTCTTCATCCCGCTGACGGTGGGTGGGGGAGTCTCGTCGGTCGACGACGTCAACCGCCTGCTCCGCGCGGGCGCCGACAAGGTCGCCGTCAACACCGCGGCCATCCACCGGTCTGAGCTCGTCGCTGAGATCGCGGACCGCTTCGGCAACCAGGTCCTGGTGCTCTCCGTGGATGCCCGCCGGGCCCCCGGCACCCCCTCGGGTTGGGAGGTGACCACGCACGGCGGGAGGAAGTCGGCCGGGCTCGACGCGATCGAGTGGGCGGCCCGGGCCGCCGAGCTCGGCGCCGGCGAGATCCTGCTCAACGCGATGGACGCCGACGGCACCCAGGACGGCTTCGACCTCGACCTGATCCGCGCCGTACGCCGCGAGGTCACCATCCCGGTCATCGCCTCTGGCGGAGCCGGGGCGGTCTCCCACTTCCCCCCGGCCGTCGACGCCGGAGCCGACGCCGTCCTGGCGGCCACGGTCTTCCACTTCGGCACGCTCCGCATCGCCGATGTGAAGGCGGGTCTGGCTGGTGCGGGCCTGCCTGTCCGGTAGTCGCTCGTACCTGGTCGGTGGTGCGGGGTTGGTGTGGGCCCGCGCGCCCAACAGACCGACTCTCACGATCAAGGATTCCCTTCGGCCCCTTCGGCGTCCTTGATCGCGAGCCTCTTCGGTCTGTTGTGACGGCGCACGGGGCGGCGGCGCGCCGCCGCCCGCAAGGCGCGGGCCATGCGGGCCCGCACCATCGTTGTGCTCCGAGAACCCCGTGGTTGACACGGAAACTCCCTTGGGGACAACCCGACGGGAGCAACGTCACGACCGCGTGCTGCGGACTCACCTGCCGCAGTTGGACGACTACGTCGCCGCCGTGGTCGGTCGGGTTCGCGAGCTGTCGAAGGCCCCGGCGGGACTGGTCCACGGTGACCTGGTGCCCGGCAACATCCTGATGGTGGACGACGTGCCCGCCGCGCTGCTCGTCTTCGGGTTCCGGTCGACAGTCGGCGACCCTGCCTTCGATGCCGCCGTGGCCGCCAGCGTGTTCGACATGTACGGACCCGACGCGGAGCAGGCGGAGGCTGCCGTGGACCGCGCTGTGGAGGCACGACGGGGGCGCGAGCGGGAGCGGGTGATCTGTTTCTGTTACCGCGCCGCGTACGCGGTGCTCACGGCCAACTGCTTCAGCGACGCGGGGTCCGACGGTCACTTCGAGTGGTGCCTGCGGATCTTGCGACGGCCAGAGGTGCGCGACGTGCTCGGAATGCCAGAGATCGAGGTGCGAAGCTCCGAATAGCCCGGCGCGCGCTGACCGGCTTCGACAGGATGGACGCGTCATGCGCACTCTCATCAGCACTGCCGCCGTCCTGGTCGTCCTGTCCGTCGCCGGCTGCGGTGCGGACGACGACCCTGCGTCGGACCCGGCGCCCGCCGATTCGTCGAGCACGGAGTCGCCGAGCGCGGAGCCGGCCGCGTCGCCCGCGGAGGCCGGGCCGCTGACCGCCTGCAGCCTGGCGGACGAGGTCGACGTGGAGACCGCCTTCGGCCTCTCCGTGCCTGCCGGCTCCGTCGGCGGCGGCGGCCACGACGAGGACGGTCTGGCCTGGAAGAGCGACGACTGCAGCTGGGAGGTCGAGGACCAGCTGGACGTCAGGCTGGGGCTCTCGGTGGCCGACGACTTCGAGGGCGGCAGGCTGCTCTGCCCGCCCCTGAGCTACCTGGGCACCGAGTCGACCCCGGTGCCCGGACTCGGCGGCGGCGCTGCCTGGGTCGGCAACGACATGGGCGAGCTCGAGGGCACCCTCCGGCTCTGTCTCGCCGAGCACCTCGTCGACATCGACGTCGAGACTCCCACCGGCGCCGGCAGCCTCGCCGCCCTGCAGCGGCAGGCTGTGGTGCTCGCCGGGATGGTCCTGGCGAAGCTGGGCGGCTGAGCCTCCCGCCCCGCTGGGGTGTCAGATGCCGAGATCCGCGCCGCGGACCGCCGAGATGGACTCCTCCGGGCCGCTGAACACGAGGTCGCTCACCTGGGTGCGCCCGAAGAGGAAGAGCGCGAGCTCCGACGGGCGCCCGGTGACGGTGACCGGGTCGCTGCCGCGACGCAGGGTGACGGCGCCCGAGCCGTCGCTCCGGGTGAACCGCAGCGGCACGTCGACCGACCGGGCCAGCATCCGGCCACCCAGTCGGATGGCCCGCCAGATCGCGTCCTCGTCGCCGGCGGCCAGCTCGCGCGGAGCCCAGCCCTTCTGCGCGCGGCGCAGGTCCTCGTGGTGCACGAAGTACTCGAGCGTGTTGGCGAGCACCTCGACCGGCTTGACGGCGTACGCCGTGAACCCGGGGTCGCGGAGCCGCTCGACCAACACGCCGAAGTCGCGCTTGCCGACCCGTGTCATGGCGCGCTCGGTCAACCCGGCCAACGGGCCGACCACCAGCCCTGTCGACGCGAGCGGGCTGTTCTCCCGCACCAGCAGGTGGACCACGAGGTCCTTGGCCGTCCAGTCGCCGCACAGCGTGGGCGCGTCCTCGCCGAGCACCAGCGCCAGGTCGCAGAGCTCGTGGCGTTCGCGGCGGGCCAGCGGAGCAGTAGCCATGAAGCGACCCTAGTGCCGGGGGAATAGCCTTCGAGAGTTGCAGGTTGGCTCGGGACACTAGGTGAGACAGGAGCACATGAGCGAGGCGAGCAGGGAGGGCCGGGGATCGACCCGCGCCGGGTTCGCCGTACTCCTGGTCGCGATCAAGCGGGAGCCGTGGATCTTCACGGTGTCCACGCTCGGCAGCCTGCTGTTCGGCGCGCTCACGGTCGCCGACGCGTGGGTGCTCGGCTGGTCGACCGACCACGTCGTGCTGCCCGCCTTCGACCAGGGCGAGATCGACTCCGGGCTGCTCTGGGCGGTGCTCGCGCTCTTCCTCGGTGTGGCGCTGCTGCGCGCGGTCGGCATCGTCGCCCGACGTCTGGGCGCGGGCATCATGCAGTACCGGATGCAGGCGGCCACCCGCCGAGCGGTCACCCGCCAGTACCTCTCGCTGCCGATGGAGTGGCACCAGCGCCACCCGACGGGCGAGCTCCTGTCCAACGCGAACTCTGACGTCGAAGCTGCCTGGGGTCCGATCGCGCCGCTCCCGATGGCGGTCGGCACGGTCGCGATGATGGTGATCGCCGTCGTGCAGATGCTGGTCGCCGACCTGGTGCTCGCCCTGGTGGGCCTCCTGGTCTTCCCCGCGGTGATCGCGGTCAACGTGGTCTACCAGAACATGGCCCAGGGCTGGGCGACGCGGGCGCAGCAGCTGCGGGGGGAGGTCAGCGAGATCGCACACGAGTCCTTCGACGGCGCGATGGTGGTGAAGACCTTGGGCCGCGAGGGCGAGGAGACCGCCCGCTTCGCCGCGAAGTCACGCGAGCTGCGCGACGTCAACATCCGCGTCGGCCGGATCCGGGCGGCCTTCGACCCCGCCCTGGCGGCCCTGCCCAGCCTCGGCGTCCTGATCGTGCTCGGGGTCGGTGTCTCGCGGGTGCTCAGCGGAGCCACCGATCCCGGCGACGTGGTCACAGTCGCCTACCTGTTGACCATCGTGTCGTTCCCGATCCGCTCCATCGGCTGGCTGCTCGGCGAGTTCCCCCGCAGCGTGGTCGGCTACAGCCGGGTGCGCTCGGTGCTCAGTGCCACCGGCGAGATGGAGTACGGCGACGCCCGGGCGCCGGCCGCCGAGACCGGCGCCCGACTGGGCGTCACCGACCTCGGCTACTCCTACACACCCGACCAGCGCCTCCTCGATGGCGTCGACTTCACCGTCGAGCCCGGGCGCACGGTCGCGGTCGTCGGAGCCACCGCCTCGGGCAAGAGCACCCTGACCACCCTGCTGACCCGGCTGGTCGACCCGCAGCGAGGCCGCGTGACGGTCGACGGTGTCGACGTCCGCGACCTGGCTCGCGGCGAGCTGGCCGCGATGGTCTCGCTGGTGCCACAGACCGCCTTCCTCTTCGACGACACCGTCCGCGGCAACATCACGCTCGGCGCCGAGGTCAGTGACGCCGAGGTGTGGGAGGCCCTCCGCACGGCGCAGGCCGACGGCTTCGTGGCGGCGCTGCCCGGTGGGCTCGACGCCCAGCTGGGGGAGCGGGGCACGTCGCTGTCGGGCGGGCAGCGCCAGCGGATCTCGCTGGCCCGCGCCCTGGTGCGCCGGCCGCGGCTGATGATCCTCGACGACGCCACCTCGGCGGTCGACCCCGAGGTGGAGGCCCGGATCCTGGCCGCCCTGCGCGAGAGCGGCGTCGACAGCACCCTGGTCGTGGTCGCCTACCGCAAGGCCACCATCGGTCTCGCCGACGAAGTGCTGCACCTGGAGGACGGCCGGATCGCCGACCGAGGCACCCACGCCGAGCTGCTCGCGCGCAACCCGTCGTACGCCCATCTGGTCAACGCCTACGAGCAGGACTCCGACGTCGCGCTCGCGGAGGACATCACATGACTCTGATGGACACCGGCGAGGACATCAAGGCGATCGCCACGATCCGGCGTGGCGTCCACTTCTCGCCCGAGCTCAAGGAGGGCATCGGCGGCACGCTCGCCCTGGCCGTGCTCGCCTCGGTCGGCCAGGTCATCGTGCCGATCACGGTGCAGCAGACCCTCGACCGCGGCATCAACGGGCCCGGTGGCCCCGATGTCTCGTTCACGGTGCTGATGGGGCTGGTGGCAGCGCTGGGCGTGGTGATCACCAGCTGGGGCTCCTATGCCATGACCAGCCGGCTGTTCACGACGTCCGAGCGCGGGCTCGCGACCCTGCGGATCAAGGCCTTCCGCCACGTCCACGACCTGCCGCTGCTGACCCAGAACACCGAGCGCCGTGGTGCGCTGGTCTCGCGGGTGACCAGCGACGTCGACCAGGTCAGCCAGTTCCTGGTGTTCGGCGGCCTGATCTTCGTGGTCAGCGTCGGGCAGGTGCTGGTGGCCACGGTGGTGATGGTCGTCTACAGCTGGCAGCTGGCGATCGTGGTGTGGCTCTGCTTCGCGCCGCTGTTCCTCTCGCTGCGGTTCTTCCAGCGCAAGCTCTCCGACGCCTACGGCACGGTGCGGCGACAGATCGGGATCATGCTCTCGGCCATCTCCGAGCCGGTCGTCGGCGCCGCGGTGGTCCGGTCGTACGCCGTCGAGGCCCGCACCCAGGAGCGGATCGACGAGGCGATCTCCACGTTCCAGGCGGCCAGCACCCGGGCCCAGGGCTTCACGGCGTTCTCCTTCTCCCTGGGCGGCGTCTCGGCCGGGCTGGCCAACGCCGGGGTTCTCATCGTCGGCATCTGGCTCGGCTTCGCCGGCGACATCACCGCCGGCGAGGTGCTGGCCTTCGCGTTCCTGGTCACGCTCTTCGTCGGCCCGGTGCAGATGGGCACCCAGATCCTCACCGACGCCCAGAACGCCATCGCCGGCTGGCGTCGGGTGATCGGCATTCTCGAGACGCCGGCCGACCTGGTCGACCCGGGCCCGGACGGCCAGGTGCTGCCGCGCGGCCCGATCGACGTCCGGATGGACGAGGTGGAGTTCGCCTACCCCGGCGGACCGCCGGTGCTGCGCGAGGTCACCATGGAGATCGCGGCCGGGCAGCGGGTGGCGATCGTGGGGGAGACCGGGTCGGGCAAGTCCACCTTCGCCAAGCTGCTCACCAGGCTGATGGACCCGGCCTCCGGCGCCGTCCTCCTCGACGGCATCGACGTACGCCGGATCGCCCAGTCGTCGCTGCGCCGCAGCGTGGTGCTGGTGCCGCAGGAGGGCTTCCTGTTCGACGACACCATCACGGCCAACGTCCGCTACGGCAGGCTCGACGCCACCGAGGCCGACATCCTCGCCAGCGCCGCGGAGCTCGGCCTCGGCGACTGGATCGCCGGCCTGCCCGCCGGGCTCGAGACCCGCGTCGGCCAGCGCGGTGAGTCGCTCTCAGCGGGCGAACGCCAGCTGGTGGCGCTGCTGCGCGCCCATCTCGCCGATCCCGACCTGCTGGTGCTCGACGAGGCCACCAGCGCGGTTGATCCGGCGCTGGAGATGCGGATCGGCCGCGCCCTGGAGAGGCTGATGTCCGGCCGCACCAGCGTCACCATCGCACATCGGCTCTCCACCGCCGAGGCCGCCGACGAGGTGGTCGTGGTCGACCGGGGCCGCATCGTGCAGCGCGGACCCCATGCAGTCCTGGTCGCCGAGCAGGGTTCGGTCTACGCCGGCCTGCACGCCTCCTGGGTGTCGCAGCAGTCAGCCTGAGGCGAGGCGCGCGTTGACCGCGCCGGCGGAGTACTGGTCGTCGACCACCATCCGGGTGAGGCCGGTGATGGCGGCGTTGTCACCGAGCACCCCCAGCTCGAGAGCCATGTGCCGGGTCGCGCGAGGCAGGCTCAGCCGGTCGAGGGTCTCCCGGATGCCGGCCTTCGGCTACGCATGGGTCCGTCCCGACGGTGTCACTCACCGGCCGGCGTCATGACCGAGAGTTCGTCGCGGGCAGCCGTGGTCCAGGCGCGTGCAGCGCGAGGCGGAGGAGGGAAGTCGCAGCTGGTCTCCTGCGACCGACTCCGACGAAGTGATGTGTGTGCCTGGGCCGCGGGGCCCCCGACGAAATGGAGGGAATGACCCCGAGCGGCGATACTGGATCGGTGAGCACCCTCGACCCTGTCATCGCCTCACGGCTCAAGCGCGACGACACCGGCCTCGTGGCCGCGATCGTCCAGCAGCACGACACCGGCGAGGTGCTGATGCTGGGCTGGATGGACGACGAGGCGCTGCACCGGACCCTCACGACCGGCCGCGCGACGTACTGGAGCAGGTCGCGGCAGGAGTACTGGGTCAAGGGCGAGACCTCCGGCAACACGCAGCAGGTCAAGGAGGTCCGGCTCGACTGTGACGGCGACACGGTGCTGCTGAAGGTCGACCAGGAGGGCGTGGCCTGCCACACCGGCACCCGCACCTGCTTCGACGACGGGCTGCTCGGTTGACGACCCTCCCGGCGAGCAGGCCCCGCCGCCGCAGCTTCGCGGCGACAGTGGTAGCCGGCCTGGCATCGGCCGCCCTGACCGCGGTGGCGGCCAACCAGACCTGGGCGACCGCGAAGGCCGAGGAAGGTCGGTTCGCCTTCTCGACCCTGACCGAGGCGCCCCAGGTCCCGCTGGTGCTCACGCTGGCGCTGGTCGTGCTCGCGGCCTGGGGCGTGGTGCTGGTGACCCGCGGCGTCGTACGCCGGGTCGTGGCCGCGCTCGGCGCCCTCGCCGCGGTCGGCGCGCTGGTCGCGACGATGGCCGGGCGCTGGACGCTGGAGGACTCGTTCGAGCGCGACTTCGCTGACCAGGGCGCGACCGCAGTGGTCAGCTTCGGCGGCTGGTGGTGGGTGGCGGTGGTCGCCGGTGTGCTCGCCGCGGTCACGGCGGTCCTGGCCGCCGTGAACGTCGGCCGTTGGCCCGAGATGGGCACCCGCTACGACGC
>JALZCZ010000068.1 GCA_030862825.1 Actinomycetota bacterium
TCGTGTCGTACTTGCGCAGCTGGCGGTCGCGCTGCAGCTCGGCCAGCAGGATGCCGTCGGTCATCAGCTTGACCCGGCTCGAGCGCGTCGTGCGGTCGGTGAAGCGCACCTGGTAGCCGACCAGGTCGCCGAGCTCGGTGCCGAGCTCCGACGCGATCCGCTCCGCGACCGAGCGGGCCGCGATCCTCCGCGGCTGGGTGTGGCCGATCAGCTTGCCGTCCGTACCGTCCGGGCCGGCCCGACCGCGGCCGAGCTCCAGACAGATCTTCGGCAGCTGCGTGGTCTTCCCGGACCCGGTCTCCCCCGCCACGATCACGACCTGGTGGTCGCAGATCGCCGCGGCGATGTCGTCCCGCCGCTGGCTGACCGGCAGCTCCGCGGGATAGCGAATCTGCAGCGCGGCGTCGGTCATGGCGTCACCATTGTCGCAAGTCGGCGAAGCGGTTTTCGACGGCGGACGGGTCGTACCCGGCATCGCCCACCTCGACTTCCAGGTGGTCGTGCCGCGCGAGGCCCTGCCGAGCGCCAGTCGAGACCCGGGAGCGATCTCGGGAACGTGGCCGCGCATCTCACCGCGCTCGACCCTCCCGGTGCGACCTCGTGCCCGGCTACGAGGTGACTTGCGTAGAACACGTTCTAGTTGCGACGATCCGCCCGTGACGGAAATGCGTGAGTACGACGTCATCGTCGTCGGGTCGGGCGGTGGAGCCCTGGCCGGCGCCGCGCTCGCGGCCAAGGCCGGCCTGTCCACCCTGGTGGTGGAGAAGACGGCGTACATCGGCGGGACGTCGGCGTACTCCGGCGGCGCGTGCTGGCTGCCCGGGAGCGAGGTGCAGCAGCGGGCCGGCATCCCCGACTCGACCGAGGGCGCACGCTCCTACCTGGCCGCGATCCTCCAGGACCCCGACCGGGCCAAGATCGAGGCGTTCCTGACCCACGCGCCCGAGCTGGTGGCCGAGCTCGAAGCCGACGAGGACATCGACTTCGAGTGGCTGCCGTTCGCCGAGTACTACGACGCACCGGGCCGGGTGCCGATGGGCCGGTCGATCCAGCCGCTCAACATCAGGCGCGACGAGCTGCCCGCGGAGGTCGCCGAGCTGGTGCGGCCTCCGGTGGAGAGGGACCGGGCGGGAGAGGGCGGCCGCCGCACCCTGAGCGGCGGCCAGTCGCTGATCGCCCGGCTGGCGGCGGTGCTGGTGCGCGAGGGCGGCACCATCCGCACCCAGCTCCCGGTGACCGGGCTCCTCACCGACGGCGACCGGGTCGTCGGCGTGGCCGCGATGACCCCCGAGGGCCCGCTGGAGCTCCGGGCGGGGCGCGGGGTGCTGATCGCGGCCGGCGGCTTCGAGGGCAACGCCGAGCTGCGCGCCAAGCACGGCGTGCCCGGCGACGTGGCCTGGACGATGGCGCCGCAGGGCACCAACACCGGTGAACCGCTCGAGGCCGCGATCGCGATCGGGGCGGCGACCGACTTCAGCGCGGTCGGCTGGTTCTGCCCCGGCCTCGAGCACCCGGACGGCAGCGGGTCGTTCACCCTCGGCTTCCGCAGCGGCTTCATGGTCGACGCCACCGGCTCCCGCTACGCCAACGAGTGCCTGCCCTACGACCGCTTCGGCCGGATCATGGCCGAGGACCCGGCACGGATCCCGTCGTGGTTCGTGTTCGACTCGCGCGAAGGGGGTCGGCTGCCGGCGATCGCGATGCCCGAGGGCGACCCGGCCGACCACCTGGCGGCCGGCACCTGGGTCACGGCCGACTCGATCGAGGAGCTGGCGGCCGCGATCGGCGTACCGGGCGCGGCACTGGCCGCGACCACCGAGCGGTTCAACGGGTTCTGCGCCGGCGGGGTCGATGCCGACTTCGGCCGCGGCGACGACGAGTACGACACCTTCTTCGCGGGGGGCGAGGGGCCCAACAAGGCGCTCACCCCGCTCGAGCAGGCGCCGTTCTACGCCGCTCGCTTCGTCCTCTCCGACCTCGGGACCAAGGGCGGCCTGGTCACCGACGCGGCGGGCCGGGTGCTCGGCCCGGACGGGTCGCCGATCGCCGGGCTCT
This sequence comes from Actinomycetota bacterium, assembly GCA_030862825.1. Taxonomy (GTDB): domain Bacteria; phylum Actinomycetota; class Actinomycetes; order Propionibacteriales; family Nocardioidaceae; genus Nocardioides. The sequence goes on from JALZCZ010000068.1 coordinate 2,056, forward strand.
ATGCGTCGAGCAACTCCGCCGCGTCGGTGTTCGGGCCGGTCTACCCGGGCCCCGGCGCCCCGCTCGGCTCGGCGATGGTCTTCGCCTCACTGGCCGTGCGGGACCTGGCGGGGTAGTCAGCTGGTGGTGCCGCTGGGGGTCTCGCCGGAGCTGTCGGGCTGGACGTCGTCCTCCGGCGCGGTGCCGGGCGGGACACCCCCGCCGGGCGGCCGGCCGCCGTCGTGCATCTCGAAGTCACCGGGGCCCTGTCGCTGACGGTCGTGGTCGTCGCCGGACACGGCCATCCCGATAGCCGTCCCGCCGAGGCCGCCGAGGATCAGGGTGGCCAGAGCGACGGCGACCACCCCGCGGAAGCCGAGGGCGCGTTCGCGCCAGCGGGTGCGGGCAGGTGCCTCCTTGGCGGGGGTCTCGGTAACGGCCGGCTGGTCTGGAGTGCTGTCTTCATCGGTCATGGACCCGATCGTGGGTCGGCCACCTGTGGGGAGCCTGTGCGCAGCCGGTGAGTCACCAGTTGGCGGCGTCGGTGAGGCAGAACGGGTGCCCGCCCGGGTCCACCAGCACCCGCCAGGTGTCGCCCGGCTGGGGCTCGGCCAGCGTGGCACCGAGATCGCGGGCGCGCTGCTCGGTGGTCGCGATGTCGTCGCAGGCCAGGTCGAAGTGGAACTGCTTGCTGCCGCGCTCGTTGGGCCACGCGGGCGGCTCGTAGTCGGGCACGGTGCCGAAGCCGAGGGTGGTCGCGGGCCCGGTCACCATGGCGTAGGCGTCCTCGGCGTGGACGAGCTCCCACCCCAGCAGGGCGGCCCAGAACTCACCGCTCTTGCGGGCGTCGGCGCAGTCGAGCGTGATCATCTTCAGCACGGGTTCGGTCATGTGCCCCAGTCTGCTGGCGGCGTACGCCGCGGCTCTTGAAGAAATGCGACAGCGTCCTCACAGGAAACCCACAGGCTCGCGCGAGAGGGTTGCGCCATGCCCAGCCCCCCCGACCTGACGCGTCCCGACGGCAGCCCGCTCCGGGTGCTGGTGGTCGACGACGAGGTCAACATCGCCGAGCTGATCTCGATGGCGCTGCGCTACGAGGGCTGGGAGGTCGCGACGGCGCACACCGGCGCCAAGGCGGTCAGCACTGCCAAGGAGCACGCGCCGGACGCGGTGGTGCTGGACGTGATGCTGCCGGACTTCGACGGGCTCGAGGTGATGCGGCGGATGCGCGGCTTCGACCCGGACATGCCGGTGCTGTTCCTGACCGCCCGGGACGCGGTCGAGGACCGGGTGGCGGGGTTGACGGCGGGCGGCGACGACTACGTCACCAAGCCCTTCTCACTGGAGGAGGTGATCGCCCGGCTGCGGTCGCTGATGCGGCGGGCCGGAGCCCAGCAGGCAGCCACCTCGTCGGTGCTGACCGTGGGTGACCTGACCCTCGACGAGGACAGCCACGAAGTGGCCCGGGCGGGTGCCGAGATCACCCTGACGGCGACGGAGTTCGAGCTGCTGCGCTACCTGATGCGCAACCCGCGCCGGGTGCTGAGCAAGGCGCAGATCCTGGACCGGGTCTGGAACTACGACTTCGGCGGCCAGGCCAACGTCGTCGAGCTCTACATCTCCTACCTCCGCAAGAAGGTCGACGCGGGCCGGGAGCCGATGATCCACACCATGCGCGGCGCCGGCTACGTGCTCAAGCCGGCGACATGAGGTCGGTCACCCTCTCGTCGCGGTTGGTGATCACCGCCGTGGCGCTGGTCGCCGTGGTCTCGCTGCTGCTCGGCACGGCCACCGCCCTGGCGATGCGCGGCTACCTGAGCGGGCAGCTCGACGACGAGGTGCGGGCGAGCCTCGACCGCGCGCAGCGGTCGCCGGATGACTCGCTACCGCATCACCGCCGGGACGACGAGGGTCCCCCGCCCGACATCCCGTCCGGCCAGAGGGTCGGCACCGTGACCGCGTACTTCCTCGACGACTACGAGCCGGAGGGTTCCGGGACCCTGCTGGAGCAGTCGCACGGGCGGGCCGAGCCCGAGCCGCTCCCGCAGGACGCGGTCGACGTGCTCGCCGACGTGCCCCGCGACGGCGAGGTGCACGAGGTGGAGCTGCCTGGCCTCGGCAACTACCGCGTCGCTGCGGACGACGACGCGGGCGCAGTCGCCGGCCTGCCCACCGCCGACGTGGATGCAGCTGTGGCGTCCCTCGTGCGCTGGGAGATCGTGCTCGGGCTCCTCGCCGTGCTGGCGGCGGCGGGCGCGGGGGTTGTCGTCGTCCGCCACCAGCTCCGGCCGTTGACCGAGGTCGCCGAGACCGCGCACGCGGTGGCGGCGCTGCCGCTGTCGTCCGGGGCGATCGGGGTGACCGAGCGGGTGCCCGTGCATCTCACCGACGAGCGCACCGAGGTCGGCCAGGTCGGCGCCGCCCTCAACACGCTGCTCGAGCACGTGGAGTCGTCGCTGGACGCGCGGCACCGCAGCGAGCAGCAGGTGCGCCAGTTCGTCGCCGACGCCTCCCACGAGCTGCGCACGCCGCTCACCACGATCCAGGGCTACGCCGAGCTGGCCCGTCGGCGTCCCGGCGACACAGCAGCGGCGGGGACCGCCCTGGCGAAGGTCGAGGAGGAGTCGGCGCGGATGACCGCACTGGTGGAGGACCTGCTGCTGCTCGCCCGGCTCGACTCGGGCCGGCCGCTGGCCCGGGAGCCCGTCGACCTCACCCGACTGCTCGTGGAGGCGGTCTCCGACGCGCGGGTGGTGGCCCCCGAGCACGACTGGTACCTCGAGCTGGCCGACGAGCCGGTGGTCGTGGTCGGCGACGAGCACCGGCTGCACCAGGTGGTGACCAACCTGCTGACCAACGCCCGCCGGCACACGCCGCCGGGGACCCGGGTCACGGTGGGGGTGGAGCCGGAAGGGTTCACGGTCCACGACGACGGACCGGGATTCCCGCCCGACCTGGTGGAGCACGCGTTCGAGCGGTTCGCGCGAGGCGACGCGGCCCGGCAGCGCCAGGGCGGCGTCGGTCTGGGGCTGGCGCTCGTCGACGCGATCGTGGGCGCCCATGGCGGCTCGGTGACGCTGCGGAGCGCGCCGCGAGACACGACGATCGCGGTGGCCCTGCCGGCGGGCGTCCCCGAGTAGCATGAAACGAGATTGTCTGACAATCTGGGCACGACTCAGGAGGTAACCGTGACCATGACCACCACCGCCCGCACGCCGTTCCAGCTGGCCGAGGAGCGCACCGCGCACAACTACCGCCCGCTGCCCGTCGTGGTGGAGCATGCCGAGGGCGCGTGGATGACCGACGTCGACGGCAACCGCTACCTGGACCTCCTGGCCGGCTACTCCGCCCTCAACTTCGGCCACAGCCATCCCGACCTGCTCCGCGTCGCCCACGAGCAACTGGACCGGCTCACGCTGACCAGCCGGGCCTTCGTGCACGACCAGTTCGCGGACTTCTGCGCCGCGCTGGGCGACCTGTGCGGCAAGGAGCTCGTGCTGCCGATGAACACCGGCGCCGAGGCGGTCGAGACCGCGATCAAGGTCTCCCGCAAGTGGGGCTACGAGGTCAAGGGCGTCACCCCCGGCCAGGCCAAGATCATCGTGATGACCGGCAACTTCCACGGCCGGACCACGACCGTCGTCGGCTTCTCCGACGACCCCGACGCGCACAACGGGTTCGGGCCGTTCACGCCCGGCTTCGAGGCGGTGCCGTACGGCGACCTCGCCGCCGTCGAGGCCGCCATCGACGACACCACGGTGGCCGTCCTGGTCGAGCCGATCCAGGGCGAGGGTGGCGTCGTGATCCCGCCCGACGGATTCCTGCGCGGGCTTCGCGAGCTCTGCACCCGCAGCAACGTGCTGCTCGCCGCCGACGAGATCCAGGCCGGCCTCGGCCGGACGGGCCGCACGTTCGCGTGCGACCACGAGGACGTCGTGCCCGACATCTACATCCTCGGCAAGGCCCTCGGCGGCGGCATCGTGCCGGTCTCGGCGATCGTCGCCGACCACGCGGTGCTCGACGTGCTCCGGCCCGGCCAGCACGGCTCGACGTTCGGCGGCAACCCGCTCGCCTGCGCGGTCGGCCACGCGGTCGTCGGCCTCCTCGAGACGGGCGAGTTCCAGCGCCGGGCCACCGACCTCGGCGTCACCCTGCGCGCGCGGCTGGACGCGATGATGGGCCGCGGCCTGGTCGGCGTACGCACCCGTGGGCTGTGGGCCGGCCTCGACATCGACCCGACCATCGGCACCGGCCGCGAGGTCTGCGAGGCGCTGATGGCCCGCGGCGTACTCGCCAAGGACACCCACGGCTCGACCATCCGCCTCGCTCCCCCGCTGGTCATCTCCGAGGAGGACCTCTCCTGGGGCCTCGACCAGCTGGCGGCGGTCATCTCTTCCTGACCTGGGACTTCGGGGTAGTCCCGGACGAAGTCGCTGTGGACAGCGCGTGTC
>JALZCZ010000070.1 GCA_030862825.1 Actinomycetota bacterium
TCGCCCTCGCCGGAGTGGCCACCCTGTGGTTCAACTTCATCGGGATCAACTACTTCTCCAGCGCCAGCCAGCACTCCTACGCGACGGCGCCGGCGCATGTTACCGACCGTCCGACCCTCTAGTCTCCCGCGCGAGGTCCGGTCGATACGTCGTGTTCAGGTGCGCGCATCGCAAGGCACCGGAGGGAAGGTGCGGCAGCGTCACTGCGACCGACGGCAGCCGCGAGGTGCGTGCTCGGCGTGCGAGTTGCCTGCCGACTTCGCGGGTGGGCGCCAGGTGACAGCTGCGACGGTCAGGTAGACGTCACAACGGTCGGTGACATGCGCGCGACCGGACCCACGTCACTCGCGACTGTCGGGGTCCTCCGGATTGAGCCGTCTGCGGTCGAGATCGCGCAGGAAGTCCTCGTCATCGTCCGGCGCCACGATCTTGGGCGGCGCGCTCCGCCTGGGCTTGGGCTTGGGCTTCGGGCCCTGCGGTGGCGTCAGGCCGCGTTCCTGCATCAGCCGGACAATCAGATAGGTGGCCACTGCGAACAGGATCACCACGAGCAGGAACCTCAACACCCCTCCAATGTAGAGCGATGGTGGTGATGCGTACCCTCGAACCGTGAAGGAATTCTGGACCTACACCCTCTTACGGATCGCGCTCTTCGTCGCCTCGGCAGCGATCGTGTACGGGATCTGGTCGCTCTTCGGCGACACCGTGCCGTTGCTGTGGGTGGTCGTGATCGGCTTCGTGGCCAGCGGTGTCGGCTCCTACTTCGTGCTCAACCGCCAGCGGGAGGCCTTCGCCCGGCGCGTCGACGACCGCGCCCGCCGCGCCTCGGCGCGGATCGAGCAGCTCAGGTCCAAGGAGGACGCGGACGGGAGCTAGGAGTCAGCGCTTGCGGCGGTTGAGCTGCCGGTCGATCCGGCTCTCGGACTGACCGAGCGCCTTGGCCAGCAGCGAGACCCGCATCCGCCACGCGACGAAGCCGACCACGATCACGGCCACGATGATGAGGAAGGTCATGGCCCGACAGTACGCCCGAGGTGGCTGCCGCTACCCGCAGATGAGCAGAGCGGCGGCCACCAGGACCGACCACACCAGCTCGGCCAGGCCGGTCTGCTGCAGCACCGGGATGAGCGCCGGGCCGGCGGCACCGCGCAGCACGCTCCGGATGGCCGGCGCCGCCACCACCAGGAACCCGAGGCCCACCAGCGCGCACCAGGTCGTCGCCGCGGCGACCACGACCACGGCGGCGGCAGCGGCGACCACGAGCAGCAGGTAGAGATAGCGGGTGCGCTGCTCGCCGAGGCGTACGGCGATGGTGCGCTTGCCGGCCACCGTGTCGGTCGGTATGTCGCGCAGGTTGTTGGCCACCAGGATCGCGCAGGCCAGCGCGCCGATACCGACGCCGGCGTACAGCGCCGCCCATTCCCACGACTCCGTCTGCACGTAGGTGGTGCCGACCACGGCCACCAGGCCGAAGAACACGAAGACCATGAGCTCGCCGAGGCCGAGGTAGCCGTAGGGCTTCGAGCCGCCGGTGTAGAACCACGCGGCCACCACGCAGACCAGACCGACCGCGACCAGCCACCAGGCGGTGGTCGCCGCCAGCACCAGCCCCGCCACACCGGCCACGCCGAACGCCGCGAACGCCGCGCGCCTGACCGCGCCGGGCGTCGCCGCCCCCGAGCCGACCAGCCGCATCGGACCGACCCGCTCGTCGTCGGTGCCGCGGATACCGTCGGAGTAGTCGTTGGCGTAGTTGACCGCCACCTGCAGGGCCAGGCTCACCACGAGGGCGAGTAGGGCCTTCCACCACACCGACTCCTCGGCGTACGCCGCCACGCCGGTGCCGGCGAGCACGGGCGCCACAGCGGCGGGAAGGGTGCGTGGCCGGGCGCCGGCCAGCCATTGCGCGGGAGTTGCCACAAGGAGCGATCTAAGCAGGCGCGGGCGCGGTGTCCTTCGCCAGGTAGCGCTCGTCAGCGCGTGCGGACGCGCCCATGCAGACGCCGGCGAGCAGCACCACGCGGGCGATCACCACCCAGCCCTGGGCTCCCCCCTCCGTCGCGAGGGACGTGTGGGCGGCGGGCGCCCAGATGTGGCCGACGGGCCGGTCGTGTACGCGACGCGGGCGGACCACCCGTCGAGCCGACCGCCTCGAGCACGATCATCGTCGCGAGGTACGCCGTGAACCCGTGGATCAGCGGCCAGACGGCGTACAGCGCCGCTCCGCCGAAGGCGCCCATCGCCCAGATGAGTTCGGGCGCGGTCGGCCAGCTTGCCCAGCGGCACGGCCAGGAAGAAGGAGACGGCGCCCGCGAGGTGAGGCCGAGGCCGACCTGGGCGGCGGACAGCCCGACGATCTGGGTGAAGAAGACCGCAACCGGGGAGGAACGTGCCCTCGCCGACCGCGAACAGCACCGACCGGAGCGATAGCTTCCGCGCCACCGGCGTGGGCGGCAGCAACCTGGACGGTCGCGAGGTCATCGCAGGCATTCTCGTCCTCGGCAGTAGCGTTCGTCGCGTGGTTTTGCTGAGCCCGCGGGGCGCGCCTGCCGAGGTGGTGGCGCAGGTGCGCGGCTGGCTCGACGGTCCCGACGACGTGCGACTGTGCGTCGAGACCTCCGGGTCGACCGGTGCGCCCAAGCGGGTGGTGCTGTCGCGCGCGGCAGTGCTCGCGTCGGTGGCCGCGACGGAGCGCCGGCTCGGTGGGTCGGGTGGGTGGGTGCTGAGGCTGCCGCCGACGTACGTCGCCGGGGTGCAGGTAGTGGTGCGTTCACTCGTGGCCGGCCACGCCCCGGTCGAACGGTGGCCCGACGGAAGCGGCTGGTTCACCTCGCTGGTGCCGACCCAGCTGGCGCGGCTGCTCGGCTCACCGGACGACACCGCGGCACTGCGGAGGGCGCACACGGTGCTGCTCGGCGGCGGCCCGGTCGACCCTTCGCTGCGCGCGCGGGCGACGGAGGCCGGGGTGCGGGTGGTGGCGACCTACGGCTCGGCGGAGACCGCCGGTGGCTGTGTCTACGACGGGCTCCCGCTCGACGGGGTGGCCGTGGCGACCGACTACGACGGCCGGATCCGGATCGCCGGGCCCACGCTCTTCGACGAGTACGCCGACGACCCGGAGCTGACCGCCCGGACCCTGGTCGACGGCTGGTTCCTGACAGCCGATGCCGGGCGCCTCGACGACGACGGACGGCTGCAGGTGCTCGGCCGCCTCGACGACATGATCGTGACCGGCGGCGTCAACGTGCCCGGTCCGGTCGTGGCGGCCCGGCTGCGCGAGCACCCGGAAATCGCCGAGGCCGAGGTGGTCGGCGTACCGGACGAGGAGTGGGGCAACCGGGTGGTGGCCTTCGTGGTCGGCACCCTGTCGCTGGAGGCGGCGCGGGACTGGGTGGCCGAGACGCGGCCGCGGTCGTGGGCCCCCCGCGAGCTGTTCGTGCTCGACGCGATCCCGATGCTCGACAACGGCAAGCCGGACCGGCTCGCCCTGGTGCGACTGGTTTCGGGGGACCCGGCGTGAGGGTCTGGTCGGTCCCGATGCGGACCCGCTTCCGCGGCATCACCGTGCGCGAGGGCGCGCTGCTCCGCGGCGAGGCCGGCTGGGGGGAGTGGAGCCCGTTCCTGGAGTACGACGCGACGGTGGCCGAGCCGTGGCTGCGCTGCGCCGAGGAGGCGGCCGCCGGCGACTGGCCGACGCCCCTGCGCGATGTCGTGCCGGTCAACGTGACCGTGCCCGCGGTCGCGCCGGAGCAGGCGGCGGAGATCGTCCGCAACGGCGGCTGTCGCACCGCCAAGGTGAAGGTCGCCGAGCCCGGTCAGTCGCTCGCCGACGACCAGGCCCGGCTCGAGGCGGTGCGCGACGCGATCGGGGCGGACGGTGCCGTGCGGATCGATGCCAACGGCGGCTGGTCGGTCGACGACGCCGTGCACGCGATCGCGCTGCTGGACCGCGCGGCCGGAGGGCTGGAGTACGTCGAGCAGCCCTGCGCGACGGTCGAGGAGCTGGCCCGGGTGCGCCGGGCGGTCGGTGTGCGGATCGCGGCCGACGAGTCGATCCGCCGGGCCGCCGACCCCTACCGGGTCCGCGACTTGGAGGCCGCCGACGTCGCTGTGCTCAAGGTGCAGCCGCTGGGCGGGGTCCGGGCCTGCCTGCGGATCGCCGCGGACATCGGCCTGCCGGTCGTGGTGTCGTCGGCGCTCGAGACCTCGGTGGGCATCGCCGCGGGTGTCGCGCTGGCCGCCGCGCTGCCCGAGCTGCCGTTCGCCTGTGGCTTGGCCACGGTGCAGCTCCTCACCGACGATCCGGTGGCGGAGTCGCTGCTGCCGGTCGACGGGAAGCTGCCCGTGCGGCGGTCGGTGGTGGACGATGAGGCGGTGGCCCGGCTCGCGGCCGCGCCGGACCGCGTCGCCCACTGGGAGGCCCGCCTCGCCGAGGTGCGCGCGCTGCGGCAGGATCGACGCTCGTGACAGCCTCTGCTGACCTCGCCCGAGCCGTGGTCACCGCCTTGGTCGACGCCGGGGTCACGGAGGTGGTGATCGCGCCCGGCTCCCGCAACGCGCCCCTGTCGTTCGCGGCGTACGACGCGGCCGCGGCGGGACTGGTCCGCCTGCACACCCGGATCGACGAGCGGACGGCCGCCTTCCTGGCCCTGGGGCTGACCCGGGTCGGCGCCCGCGCGGCGGTGATCTGCACCTCCGGCACCGCCGTCGCCAACCTGCACCCCGCGGTGCTCGAGGCGGCGCACGCTGGGGTGTCGCTGGTGGTGGTCACCGCCGACCGGCCGACGCGGCTGCGCGGCACGGACGCCAACCAGACCACCGACCAGGTCGGCATCTTCGGTCCGCTGGTGCGGACCCACGACCTGCCCGACGACGAGCTGGTGCTGGACGATGCCGGCCCCACCCACCTCAACGTGCAGCTCGACGACCCGCTGGTGCCCGAGGACTCTTGGAGCGTGCCGGGTCGCGTGCCCCAGGGTGCCCCGGAGCGCACTCCTGTCCACACCACCCCCCTTGCCATGGGTCCTCGCACGGTGGTGGTGGCCGGCGACGACGCGGGTCCGCCCGCACGCCAGCTGGCCGAGGCCGCCAACTGGCCGCTCTTGGCCGAGCCGACGAGTGGCGCGCGCACCGGGAGCAACGCGCTGCGCTGCTACCGCCTCCTCCTCGACGGCGACCTCGGCCGGAGCATCGAGCGGGTGGTCGTGTTCGGACACCCGACCCTGTCCCGCCCGGTGCTGCGGCTGCTCGGCCGCGACGACGTGGAAGTGCTGTCCGCGCCCTCGGCCGGGGCCTGGACCCGGCGGCCCTACCCGGCCACGCTCGCTGCGCCCGGTCCTCCGGCCGAGCCCGACGACCCGACCTGGCTGGCGCAGTGGCAGGAGGCCGACCGCGCGGTCTCCCGGCAGCTCGACGCGCTGGTCGCCGCGGAGGCCGACCTCACGCCGTACGCCGCGGTGGCGGCGGTCAGCCAGGCCCTGCCACCCGAGGGCCTGCTGGTGGTGGGGGCCTCCAGCCCGATCCGCGACCTGGACCTGATGGCGCGTCCCTACCCGGTCGGCGAGCGGCGCAAGGTGATCGCGAACCGCGGGCTCTCCGGCATCGACGGCACCGTATCGACGGCCATCGGCGCGGCGCTCGGCCGCCGCGGGTCCTCGCGCGCGATCGCGCTGATGGGCGACGTGACCTTCCTGCACGACAGCAACGCGCTGGTGCTCGGACCGACCGAGCCGCGGCCCGATCTCACGATCGTCGTCGTCAACGACGACGGCGGCTCGATCTTCTCGATGCTCGAGCAGGGCGACGAGCGCTACGCCGACCGCTTCGACGCACTATTCGGAACCCCCCACGGAGTCGACCTCGCCGGCCTCTGCTCCGCCACCCGGACCCCGCACTGGCTCGCCGGCAGCCTCCCCGAGCTCGAACAGGCGCTCGCCAACCCCAACGGCGGGATCGAACTGGTCGAGGTCAGGGTGCGGCGCGACAACCGGCGCGACCTCGACGCCCTGATCCGCGCGCTGCGGCCCTGACTCAACCGACATCGCCAGCGATTCGCACCGGGCGCCGGCGCACCTTGGCGGTCGCCACGGCGGTGGCAACCGGCTCGCCGGAGGAGTCGTAGAGCTCACCGGCGAGGAACGCGATGTCGCGGCCGCTGCGCACCACCCGGCCGCGGCCGACCAGGCGGCCTGGCGAGGCCGGAGCAAGGAACTGGACGTGCAGGTCGGTCGTCGGCGCCCACTCACCGGGACCGAGGGTCGCGACCAGGGCCGGACCGAGGGTGTCGTCGAGCATGGCGGCGAGCATGCCGCCCTGGACCGACCCGGCCGGGTTGAGGAACTGCTCGGTGGCGGTGAACCCCACCTCGATCGTCATCGCCTCGGGATCGACCTCGATCAGCTCCCAGCCCAGCAGTCTCGCGACCGGCGAGCCCTGCCCACGCCCGGCCAGGAAGTCCCAGAACACACCCTCACGTGCCGCCAGCTCTCGCATGGCCGAGACGCTAGACGCGACCACCGACACCGGGCCGGCCCGCGGCCGGGACCGCTCAGGCCCGTGCCATGCTTGGCAAATTACTACAGTGGTGTAGTAATTGGAAGCTACTGGTCGTAAGGTGGCCCGGTGAGCAAGAGACGCCCGTACGCCCCACGGGTCCCGCTCGACGTCCGGCGCGAGCAGCTGCTGGACGCCGCGATCCGGGTGATCGTGCGCGACGGCTACGCCGGGGTCTCGGTCGACGCGATCGCGCGGGAGGCGGGCGTCACCCGGCCTGTGGTGTACGGCGCGTACGGCGATCTCGACGAGCTGCTGGGCGCGCTGCTCGACCGCCAGCAGGCGCGGGCACTGGCGCAGCTGGCGGAGGTGCTGCCCGACGAGCTCGACAGCGACGACCCGGACGCCTTCCTGCTCGACGCGCTCCGCGCCCTGATCGACAAGGTGACCACCGACGAGCTCACCTGGCGACCGATCCTGCTGGCACCGCTGGGCACGCCGGAAGCGGTGCGTGAGCGGATCGACGCGGACCGCGAGCGGATCCGCCGCCAGCTCGCCGTGCTGCTCTCGATCGGCCTCGAGGTGCGGGGCGGTCCGCGCATCGACGTCGAGGTCGCCTCGCACGCGTTGATCGGGGTGCTCGAACACTTCGGGCGGCTGCTGCTGGAGCACCCCGACCGCTTCGAGCCGGACCGGCTGGTGGCCTTCGCGGCCTGGCTGCTGGCCGTGCTCGGCCAGACCGATCACATCGAGACCGACCGAGCCGACCGACCTGCCTCAGGTGCCACGCGGCGCGCGCTAGGCGAGGTCGAGCTCGACGGCGAACCGCTGTGAGCCACCCGGGTCGCTGGAGATGCGCCCCATCACGGCGATCAGCTGCTCCCAGGTGACGCCGTCGATGGGCACGTAGCGCGGCCGGCGCCTGGTGGTCCCCTCGAGCCCGGCCCCCGGGTGCGCAGCGACCGGCTGCCGTCGTCCATGTCGTGTGGGCACCCGTCACGACCCACCGGACCAGGCCGCCGGCGGCCCACACAAGGTCGATCTCCGCCTGGTCGGTCGGGTGGAGGATCACGACCCGGCGGGCGCCGGTGCATCGGGCATCGAGGCCCGGGCCTCCTGGGTGATGGCCGTGGCTGACTGCACCTGGTCCCTGAGCTCCTGAAGAAGCTCGCGGCTGACCGTACGACCACGGCGGATGGCCCCGCGCGAGAATGTGCCGGTGGATGTCGCAATGTTCCTGGTCGCCCTGGCCGTCGCCGTGCTGGCCGTCACCGCGATCGCCGACCGGATCGACATCCCGGCACCGCTGGTGCTGGTCGTCGCGGGCGTCGCGGCGTCGTACGTCCCTGGCCTGCCGGAGGTGCACCTCCACGCAGAGGTCGTGCTGCTGGGCCTGCTGCCGCCCCTGCTGTACGCCGTGGCGATCCAGACCTCGCTGGTCGACTTCAACGCCAACCGGCGGGCGATCCTGCTGCTCTCGGTCGGGCTGATCATCTTCACGACGGCGGGTGTCGGGTTGCTGGTGCACGCGTTGATGCCGGGGCTCGGCTGGCCGGCCGCCTTCGCGATCGGAGCGGTGGTCGCGCCGCCGGATGCTGTGGCGGCGACCGCGGTCGGACGCCGGATCGGGCTGCCCCGTCGGATCGTGACCATCTTGGAAGGCGAGTCGCTGCTCAACGACGCCACCGCACTCGTCGCGCTGCGCACGGCCATCGCCGCCGGCGCGCTCGGGGTGACAGCGTTCGAGGTCGGCATCGACTTCGTGCGCGCCGCTGGTGGCGGGCTGGCCATCGGCTTCGCGTTCTTCGTCGCCGTCGCCTGGTTGCGCAAGCGGGTCAACGACCCGCGCATGGACACGGCGATCTCGCTGGTGGTGCCGTTCGCGGCGTACATCTCCGCGGAGAAGGTGCACGCGTCGGGCGTGATCTCGGTGGTCGTGGCCGGCCTCCTGCTCGGGCACAAGTCGCCGATCCTGCAGAACGCCCAGTCGCGGATCGCCGAGCGGACCAACTGGCGCACCATCGCGTTCATCCTCGAGAACGCCGTCTTCCTGCTGATCGGCCTGCAGGCCGAGTGGCTGTTGGAGGACGTCGGCGGCAGCGAGCTCTCGACGGGCCGGATCGTCACGGTCTGCGGGCTCACCCTGGTGGCGGTGATCGTGCTGCGGCTCGCATGGGTCTTCCCCGCCCGCTACCTCCTGGTCCGGCCCGCTCCTGACCCGGTGACCGGCAGGAAGCCGCCGTGGACCTACACCTTCCTGCTGGGCTGGGCGGGCATGCGCGGCGTGGTCACGCTGGCCGCGGCGTTCGTGATCCCCGAGGACACCGAGCATCGCGAGGTGCTGCTGCTGATCGCGTTCACCGTCGTGGCCGGCACCCTGCTCATCCAGGGCCTGACCCTTCCCGTGATCGCGCGAAGGCTGCGGGTGCCCTCACCCGACCCGATGGACGACGCGCTGGCCAGGGCGACCCTGCTGCAGCAGGCGTCGAAGGCCGGACACCACGAGCTCGAGAGGCTGGAGTACGAGGACCACCACGGTGTGGTCGACCTGATCAGGCAGCGGGTCAACCAGCGCAACTTCGCGGCCTGGGAGCGCCTCGGCACCGCCCCCGACCACGAGTCACCCAGCGAGCTCTACTCGCGGATCCGGCTGGCGATGATCGGCGCCGAGCGGGAGCGGATCCTGGAGATCCGCTCCTCCGGCACGGTCCCCTCGGAGGTGGTCAGCGACGTGCTGGCGATGCTGGACGTCGAGGAGTCGATGCTCGACGTCGCCACCGCCGAGCGCGAGGAGCTGCGCACCGCCGTCGGGGTACGCCGACCGCCGGGGGAGGGATGCGAGCACCTGGCGGCGTACCCGGTCATCGAGACCGACGCCGACCCCGCCTGCGCGCAGTGCCTGATCGACGGCACCCGCTGGGTGGCCCTGCGCCAGTGCCTGGAGTGCGGCAACGTGGGCTGCTGCGACTCCTCGCCCGGCCAGCACGCCACCGCCCACTTCCGCGGCAGTACCCACGCCGTGATGCAGTCCGCCGAGCCGGGCGAGGACTGGCGCTGGTGCTATGTGCACCACCAGACCGCCTGACCGCCCGGCGGGGTAGTCCCGGACGA
>JALZCZ010000078.1 GCA_030862825.1 Actinomycetota bacterium
GGCGTCGGCAGCGGCTTGGGCGCGACGGGGCCGTTGTCGTCGCCCCGGCCCCGCCCGCCGCGGCGCCGGCCACGGCGCTTGTCGTCGTCGGCCTTGGCCGCCTCGACCGGCATCTCGTGCAGGATCAGGCCGCGACCCTGGCAGTGGGGGCAGTTCTCGCTGAACGCCTCGACCAGGCCGGTGCCGATCCGCTTGCGGGTCATCTGCACCAGGCCGAGGGAGGTGACCTCGGCGACCTGGTGGCGGGTGCGGTCGCGGCCCAGGCACTCGACGAGGCGCCGCAGCACCAGGTCGCGGTTGGACTCCAGGACCATGTCGATGAAGTCGACGACGATGATCCCGCCGATGTCGCGCAGCCGCAGCTGTCGCACGACCTCCTCGGCAGCCTCGAGGTTGTTCTTGGTCACCGTCTCCTCGAGGTTGCCCCCGGAGCCGGTGAACTTGCCGGTGTTGACGTCGACCACCGTCATCGCCTCGGTGCGGTCGATGATCAGCGACCCGCCCGAGGGCAGCCAGACCTTGCGGTCCAGCGCCTTGGCGATCTGCTCGTCGACGCGGAAGGCCGTGAAGATGTCGGCGTTGGTGGGGTCGTACTTCTCGAGGCGTCCCTCGAGGTCGGGGGCGATCGACTTGACGTAGTCGGTGACCGACTCCCAGGCATCGTCGCCCTGGATGACCAGCCTCGTGAAGTCCTCGGTGAACAGGTCGCGGACGACCTTCAGGGTCAGGTCCGGCTCGCCGTAGAGGAGCTTGGGAGAGGAGCCCTTGGTCTTGGCCTCGATGTCCTCCCAGCGCGACTTGAGCCGTTCGACGTCGCGGATGAGCTCCTCCTCGGAGGCGCCCTCCGCCGCGGTGCGCACGATCACGCCGGCGGTGTCGGGAACGATCTCCTTGAGCAGGCTCTTGAGCCGGCTGCGCTCGGTGTCGGGAAGCTTGCGCGAGATGCCGCTGGTGGTGCCGTCCGGCACGTAGACCAGGAAGCGGCCGGCCAGGCTGACCTGGCTGGTCAGGCGGGCACCCTTGTGACCGACGGGGTCCTTGGTCACCTGCACCAGGATCGTCTGGCCGGAGCTCAGCACCGACTCGATCTTGCGGGGCGCGCCCTCCTTGTGGCCCAGCGCCGACCAGTTGACCTCACCGGCGTAGAGAACCGCGTTGCGGCCCTTGCCGATGTCGATGAAGGCGGCCTCCATCGAAGGCAGCACGTTCTGGACCCGGCCGAGGTAGACGTTGCCGATCAGGGAGGTCTGCGACTCGCGGGCGACGTAGTGCTCCACGAGCACCTTGTCCTCCAGCACGCCGATCTGGGTCAGGTCGTCACGCTGCCGGATCACCATCACCCGATCGACGGACTCCCGGCGGGCGAGGAACTCGGCCTCGCTGACGATGGGGGCGCGCCGGCGTCCGGCCTCGCGGCCCTCCCGACGGCGCTGCTTCTTCGCCTCGAGCCGGGTCGAGCCGGCGATGGCCGTGATCTCATCCTCGGCCGAGCGCGGCTTGCGGACGCGGGTGACGGTGCGTTCCGGGTCGTCGCCGCCCCCGGACTCGTCACCCTCGCGCCGACGCCGACGGCGCCGCCGCGACGTACCGTCGCCACCGCCCTCGGCATCATCGGTGTCGTCGGCGTCGGACGGAGCCGACTCGTTGTCGTCGGTGCTCTCGCCGTCGCCCGACTTGCGGCGACGGCGGCCGCCCCGGCGGCGACGGCGGCGCGAGCCGCCCTCTCCGCCCTCGGTCTCGTCGTCGGTGTCTGCCGACTCCTGGGCGGACTCCGTGGTGACGTCCTGCTTCTCGGTCCGCTCGTCGGCCGCGGTGCCGTCGCCCTTCTGGGACGCCTTCTTGGCGGTGGCCTTCTTGGCCGTGGTCTTCTTCGCCGCAGCCTTCTTGGCAGCCGGCTTGGTCGCCTGCTCCTCCGACTCGACGGAGTCGGCGACCACCCCGACCGGATCGACCGCCTCGACAGGGTCGACCGGGGCCTTGCGGCGGCGGCTCGGGGCAGCGGTCGGCTCCGGCGCCTTGAACAGCAGCATGGTGTCGCTGGCCCCTGCGGGCTCCGCGCCGGCCTCGGCCGGCTGGCCGGACTCGTCGGGCTTGCTCGCCGCCTTCTTGGCCGCGGTCTTCTTGGCGGTCTTCTTGGCCGCAGCCTTCTTGGCCGGAACCTCGTCGGCTGCCACGTCGGGCAGCGGCTCGTCGGCGACCTCGGGCGGCTTCGCGGCGGTCTTCTTGGTGGTGGTCTTCTTCGCGGCCGTCTTCTTGGCCGCTGTCTTCTTCGCAGTGGTCTTCTTCGCCGGCGCCTTCTTGGCGGGAGCGTCGACCGGTGTGTCCGGTGCCGCCGTGCTGTCGGAGGTCGCGTCCGAGGCAGGTTCCTCGGGGGTCTGCGTGGGCGGGTTGAAGTCGTCAGCCATTGCTGCTCCTCGCCCGGGTCCGCCTAGGCGCCCGGGATTGTCTGACGCCGCGGATCCGGAGTGTCACGGCCGGATCGACGGCGCAAAGCCTTCTGTCGGTACGGCGACAATCTCCGCGGTGCGTCGCTGGATGCGGGCCTGGTCACCTGCCGCGGTCGCCGGTCCCCACCCTGGTCCGGACTGGATCGCTGTCACCGATCCACTCTGTCCGGCCCGCGGGGAGCCGCGTCGCGGTCTGGCGACGACCTGCACCCACCGTGCCGACCTCCACAAGCTGCGGAGAGACCGGCGAGAACGTCGTCGGGTCGAGTCGGGCGGCAGTTCACCGCGGTCATCGACCACTGCCGAGTATCGCACAAGGGTCCGTGACCGAGGTCATCCCCGCAGCGGGTCCCCGATCGCGCCGGTCTCGACGTCGAGGGGGCCCTGGGCCAGCCTGGTCAGCAGCGGCGCCCCGCGGGGAGCGAGCCCGCCCACCTCGGCGAGGCCGCTGAGCACGTCGTCGGGCCGCACCGCCGGCACGGCGTGTCGCAGCACGAGATCCAGCCGCGCCGCATCCCCGCGCGGCTCGACGGAGAGCGTCACCACGGCGGCGCGGCAGTCGAACTCCCGCAGCCCCTTCTTCGTCATCCGCTCGACCGCGACGCTGTCCGCGGCGAGGAAGGCCGCCACGGCGGGCGTGCACTCGTCAGCGGGCAGGTCCACGTCGATCACCCAGTGGCTGGCCTCGAGCCGGTCGGCGACCCCGCCTCCCGGCGACTCCACCACCTCGACGACGTCGAGCCCGTCCGGCAGCGCCTCGTCGAGCTCGGCGTGGACCTTCGCCGGGTCCACGACCTCGGCCAGCCCGATCTCGAGGTACTCCGCCTCGCTGGCGGCTCCCGTGGGCGACGCGCCGGCGTACGAGATCCGCGGGTGGGGGTTGAATCCCGACGAGTACGCCATCGGGATCCGGGCCCGGAAGATGGCCCGCTCGAACGCGCGGCTGAAGTCGCGGTGGCTGGTGAAGCGCAGGCGGCCGCGTTTGGCGTAGCGGATCCGCAGCCGCTGGACCGGTGGCGCCTGCTGCTCGGGCTGGTCGCGGCTCACACGCGCTCCCCCGCTGCTCGTCCGTCCTTCATCGCAGACGAAGAGTAGACCGTGCTCACCGTCTGCCCGTCGAGCCACCGGGTCAGCCGGTCCGCCTCGCGATCCAGACTCTCGCGCGCGGTCGCGTCGACGTCCTCGAGCAGCACCACCCGCACCCGGCCGTCGGCGTCCTGCACCCAGCAGCCGACCACCCGGCCGTCGACCCAGGCGGTGGTGCCGGCGTTGCCGTTGCGGTCGAACAGAGCCGGACCGTGGTGGCCGAGGTAGAAGTCGCGCTCCTTCCAGCCCATCACCGTGGGGTCGAGCACCGGCAGCAGGGCGGTCCACCGACCGGGGTCCGGCACCGGCTCGAGGTCGTCGGGCAGGACCCAGCCGGTGCGGCCGCTGTCCAGCCCGACCTCGACCGCCTCCACGTCGGCGAGCGCCCGGCGCACGACGCCCTTGGTCGCGCCGAGCCACCAGACCAGGTCGGCCTCGGTGCCGGGTCCGAACGTGCGCAGCCAGCGGCCCACGATCTCGGTGTAGCCGGCAGCCTGCGGCAGGGCGTCCGGTACGTCGCCCAGCCAGGTCCGCATCGCCGTCCACTTCGGGCGCGACGTGCGCCAGTTGCCGCCGTTGAGGCCGCGCACGATCTGTGCCTCGAGGCCCAGCTGGGTGAGCACTCGTGGCGCGATGGGGACCTTGCCGCCGTAGGTCTTTCCGGGAGCCACGTCGAAACGTCCGGCGAGGGCGGGCACCTGCTCGCGCAGCTCGGCTGCGGACAGGGCCGAGCCGTCGGCCAACCGAGCGATCGTGGCCGTCATAGCCGTGGCCAGCCAGGCCTCGCCGTCGGCAGCGATCCCGTACGCGACGACGTCCTTGATCAACCGAGCCCGCTGGGCGGCGGCGACCCGCGCCGAGGCGCTGCCCCAAGCTGCCGGCAACAGGTCACGCGGGAACACGAACAGGGTGCGGCGCATCGCGAGCTGCTTGACCAGCGTCCGGTCGTCGTAGAGGACACGGTCGACGTCGGCGACGGTCAGGTCGGCCACCCGGGCCCACAGCGAGAGGTACACCGTGGCCGGCTCCGTCGAGTGCAGCACGGTCATCAACCGGGTGGCGAGCTCGGGGGTGGCCACCCTCGCCCCGGGAGCCAGGGCATGGCGGGCCGCGAGCCGGGCGCGGCGCTCGTCGTCGGAGATGTGGCGCACGCGCACATCCTGCCCCTTACTGCGAGCGTGTGAGCACGCCCGGGGACCCCGACGGCGCCGTTGGTCGGCCTCAATCCTCGGCATCGCGGTGCTGGTGCGGTCTCGCGGGGACGCCACCACGGCGAGGGCATGCCGACCGCGGCGATCGCGGTTCCGGGAGGGCATCGACGGCACCACCCGCGACGATTCCGGCGAGGTGGTCGGGGGCGTGCGGCGAGATGCTCCCCTCCAGGCTCCGCATCGGCGACCACTTCGACGATCCAGGGCCTAAAACGCCGGCAACGAGCGGTCGGTCCCTACTTCCCGGCCTCGGTGTCGTGGCGGATGCTCGGCGACCGCGCGATCAGCTGCGTCGCGTGGGACCCCGGGGACGAACGAGTCGTCGGACGCCTCGAGAACGCGAAGCGATAACGCACATTCGCGCTCTCCGATCCCACTAGTGTGTCGCCCGAGCATCCCCTCGAATCCCCAGGAGACGACCGTGTCCAACCCCCCGCCGCCGCCTCCTGACTCGGACGAACCCACGGATCCGGTCGAGCCCACGGCCCCGAATCCTTACGGCGCACCTCAGCCTCCGCCCAACGGACAACCGGCCCCCTACGGGCAGGCGCCGCCGCCCGGCGCGGCGTACCCGAGCTACGGGCAGCCCGAGCAGCCGCAGGGCAAGGCACTCGCGATCACCGCGCTGGTACTCGCGTTCATCCCGTGCCTCAACCTGGTCGCCATCGTGCTCTCGCTCGTCGTGCTGATCGGCAAGAAGGCCGGCAAGGGCCTGGCCATCGCGGCTCTGGTGATCAGCGTCGCCTGGGCCGCGACCCTGCTGATCCTGGTGGTCGTGGCGGGCTCGCTGTTCGGCACACCCATCGACGACCTGAAGACCGGTCAGTGCTTCACCGCCGAGGGCATGGACGACCCGGACGAGGGCGTCTCGCAGATCGAGGTGGTCAGCTGCAGCGAGTCGCACGACGGCGAGGTGCTGGGCGTGAAGACGCTGTCCGCCGACGAGGCCGAGGCCTACGTCGACCAGACGGCCGAGGAGACCTGCGGCCCGATCCTCGCGGAGGAGGGCGTCACAAGCGTGCCCGAGGACGTGACGGTCACCTCGCTCACCCAGGTCGAGGACCCGGATGAGGGCGACCACGTGGCGTGCGTGGCCTCGCATGTGGACGGCGAGCGGCTGACCGAGAAGATCGGCTAGCCGCCGTTCTCTCCCGCAGTGATGCGTTGACCGTCAGAACCCCACTGAGGCGGTCACCGTCAGACGACCGCGAGCGGGAGCAGCTTCTGACCGGTGGGGCCGATCTGGATATCGGTCCCCATCTCCGGGCACACCCCGCAGTCGTAGCACGGCGTCCACCGGCAGTCCTCGACCTCGACCGAGGAGTCGGGGTCGATGGCGTCCTCCCAGTCTGCCCACAGCCAGTCCTTGTCGAGGCCCGAGTCGAGGTGGTCCCACGGGAGCACCTCGTCGTACGCGCGCTCGCGGGTGGTGTACCAGTCGAGGTCGACGCCGGTGCCGGCCAGCGCTGAGGTGCACGCGTCCAGCCAGCGGTCGTAGGAGAAGTGCTCGCTCCAGCCGTCGAACCGGCCGCCGTCACGCCACACCTGCTCGATCACGGCACCGACCCGGCGGTCGCCGCGCGACAGCAGTCCCTCGATGATCCCGGGCTTGCCGTCGTGATAGCGGAAACCGATCGCGCGTCCGAACTTCTTGTCCTCGCGCACGGTGTCGCGCAGCTTCTTCAGCCGCTCGTCGGTGGTGACGTGGTCGAGCTGGGAGGCCCACTGGAACGGCGTGTGGGGCTTGGGCACGAACCCGCCGATCGACACCGTGCAGCGGATGTCGTTGCGGCCGGAGACCTCGCGCCCCTCGGCGATCACCTTGCGGGCAAGATCGGCGATCTGGAGGACGTCGTCGTCGGTCTCGGTGGGCAGGCCGACCATGAAGTAGAGCTTCACCTGCCGCCAGCCGTGGGAGTACGCCGTCGAGACGGTGCGGATCAGGTCCTCCTCGGTGACCATCTTGTTGATCACCTTGCGCATCCGCTCCGAGCCCCCCTCGGGCGCGAAGGTCAGGCCCGAGCGCCGGCCGTTGCGGGAGAACTCGTTGGCCAGGGTGATGTTGAAGGCATCGACGCGGGTCGACGGGAGCGACAGCGAGACGTTCGTGCCCTCGTAGCGGTCGGCGAGCCCCTTGGCCACGTCGCCGATCTCGGTGTGGTCGGCCGAGCTCAGCGAGAGCAGCCCGACCTCCTCGAAGCCGGATGCGCGGATGCCGTTCTCGACCATGTCGCCGATGGTCGTGATCGAGCGCTCCCGGACCGGGCGGGTGATCATGCCGGCCTGGCAGAAGCGGCAGCCACGGGTGCAGCCGCGGAAGATCTCCACCGAGAAGCGCTCGTGCACGGTCTCGGCGAGTGGCACCAGCGGCTTGCGCGGGTAGGGCCAGGCGTCGAGATCCATCAGCGTGTGCTTGGTGACCCGGAACGGAATCCCGGGCCGGTTGGGCACCACGGACTCGATGGTGCCGTCGGCGGCGTAGCCCACGTCGTAGAACCTCGGCACGTAGATGTTGCCGGTGACCGCGAGCCGGCGCAGCAGCTCGTCGCGGCCGCCGGGACGTCCCTCGCCCTTCCACTCCCGGACCACCTCGGAGATCGCGAGCACGACCTCCTCACCGTCGCCGAGCACGGCGGCGTCGAGGAAGTCGGCGATCGGCTCCGGGTTGAAAGCGGCGTGTCCGCCGGCCAGCACGATCGGGTCGTCGTCGCCGCGGTCGACCGCATGCAGCGGGATCCCGGCGAGGTCGAGCGCATTGAGCATGTTGGTGTAGCCGAGCTCGGTGGAGAAGCTGAGCCCGAAGACGTCGAAGGCACGCACCGGACGGTGGGCGTCGACAGTGAACTGTGGGATCGGCCCGGCCGCGTCACCGGTCCGCATCACGTGCTCCATGTCCGGCCACACCGAGTAGGTGCGCTCGGCGATGATCCAGTCGCGCTCGTTGAGCACCTCGTAGAGGATCTGGACGCCTTGGTTGGGCAGGCCGACCTCATAGGCGTCGGGGTACATCAGCGCCCAGCGGACGGTCTCGCCGCCGTCGGGAGCGCAATCCCAGTCCTTGACCGTGGAGTTCAGCTCGCCGCCGACGTACTGGATCGGCTTGGAGACCTCGTGGAGACGAGGCTCGAGGCGTGCGAAGACGGACTCGGCAGACACGGGAGACCTCATGGACGTAGGGGTCGGGGCGACGATCAAGGGTACGCGCGGGCGGACCCTGCCCGAAACCGCCGGTTGCCACGCCGGAGCACCCGGAGGACCCTGGCCAGGGTGCACGCGATCCGAGCCGCGGTCGCGTACGACGGCGAGCGGTTCCTTGACGACGGGGCGACCGTGCTCGTGGAGGACTCCACGATCGCCGGCGTCGAGCCGCTCGCCTTCGACCTGCCGGAGGTCTGCCCCGTCACCGCGTACGCCGGCACCCTGCTGCCAGGGCTCTTCGACTGTCACGTGCACCTGGTGGCCGACTCCACCCCCGGAGGGCTCGAGCGCGCGGCCACCTACGACGAGGCCGCCGTCGACGCCGTGATCGTCCGGTCGCTCCGGCAGCAGGCCGCGGCCGGCGTGACGACCGTTCGCGACCTGGGCGACGTCGGGTTCCGCACCCTCCACCACCGCGACCACCCCGTCGACGGCCTGCCCCGGATCCTGGCCGCGGGGCCACCCCTCACGACGCCCGGCGGGCACTGCCATTTCCTGGGTGGCGTGGCGGAGGGGGAGCGGGCGATCCGCTCGGCGACGGACGAGCGCGCCGATCGCGGCGTCGACATCGTCAAGGTGATGGCCTCGGGCGGGATGCTGACCCCGGGGTCCGACCAGCTCGGCGTCCAGTTCACCTTCGACGACCTGTGCCTCCTGGTGTCGTGCGCCCACGATCGTGGCCTGGCCGTGCTGGCGCACACCCACTCGCTCGCCGGCGCCGAGCACGCCGTGGCCGCGGGCGTCGACGGGCTGGAGCACTTCACCTGCCTCGCCCGCGGCGGCGTGGCGCCGCCTGGCGGCTTGATCGACGAGATCGTGGAGCACGGCGTGGTGGTCGACATGACCCTCGGCCTGGACCAGGCCGTGCTAGACCAGATGGGCGGGCCACCGCCGTCGATCCGCCTGGTCATGGCCGAGCTCGGACTCGACCCCGACACGTTGTACGAACGGAGGCTGACGAACGTCGCGACGCTCCGGGAGCACGGCGTACGCGTGGTGACCGGAGTGGACTCCGGCGCGTCGCCCGTCAAGCCGCACGGGAGCGCCTGGCGGGCGGTGGGTGATCTGGTGCGGGGCGGCTACTCCCCCGCTGCAGCGCTGGCTACCGCCACATCCGGCGCCGCCGGGGTCTGCGGCCTCGGCGACCGGACCGGGCGCCTGGCCGGCGGGTACGACGCTGACCTGCTCGTGGTCGACGGCGACCTGCGCTCGGACATCGAGGCCCTGGGCCGGCCGGTCTCGGTCCACGTCAGGGGACGTCGCGTCGTTCCCTAGGATCCCCACGTGAGGGTGACGCTGAGCATCGCACTGACCTTCGGCCTGCTCGTGGGCTGTAGTGGCGACGACGAGCCGCCGCGCGACCCCGACCGGGTGGTGCTCGCGCCGGCCGACCCCGGATCCGAGCACACCCACGCGACGGGCGAAGCGGGAGCCACGGCCGGTGACGGCACGGTCGCGTCGGCCGGCGGCTACACGCTAACCGACCTGCGCCTCCCCCAGCGTGCCGGTGAGCCCGGCGACCTGAGCTTCCGGATCGTCGACCCCGCGGGCAAGCCCCTGCTCTCCTACGCCGAGGAGCAGACCAAGCTTTTGCACCTCTACGTCGTGCGCAACGACCTGCAGGAGTTCCGGCACCTCCACCCGACCCTGGCCGACGACGGCACCTGGACCGCTCGCGTCAACCTCGCTGCGCCGGGTTCCTACCGAGTGCTCACCGAGTTCACGCCGGGCGAGGACCCGGACGGGCGCCATGTCGTGCTGGGACGCATCGACATCGTCGCCGGCACCTGGTCGCCCGAGCAGGTCACCGCCGCGACCGAGGGCGACGACGGCCTGGTCCGGGTGACCGCGCCGGAGACCGTGCCGTCCGGGCCGGACCAGCGGATGACGCTGACGGTCGAGGACGCCGACGGCGGCTCTCCGCAGCTCGGCACCTATCTGGGCACGTTCGCGCACCTGACCGGGTTCGACGTGGAGACCGGGGCGTTCACACATGCCCACCCCTACGGTGAGCCCGAGGTCGGCGAGGACGGCACCGAGCTCTCCTTCCACACGGAGCTCGACGCTCCGGGTCGCTACGTCTTCTTCGTCCAGGTGCGGGTGGACGGCTTCGTGCACACGGTGCCGGTCGCCACCACCGTCACCTGAGGGGCGGCGACTCCAGCAGCGCGTCGGCGTCGTCGGCGTGCGCGATGTGGGTGAGCTGCCCCCAGATCAGCACCACGAAGAGGGCCGACCCGACGAACGCGAACCAGAACGGCGCGGTCACGCCCCACTGCTGGGCGAGCACTCCGCCGATGCCCGCACCCACGACCAGCCCGCCGAAGACACCGACCAGGTTGACGCTGCCCACCCGCCCCTGCAGCTCGGTCGGTACGGCGCGCTGCCGGACGGTGATCGAGGTCGTACCCCAGATGAACGCGTGAGCACCGAAGACGAAGAAGATCGGCATCGCCACCCACGGACTCGTGGTGATGGCCAGGCCGAGATGGGTGATGGTCTCGAAGACCAGCCCGATCCGCATGATGTTGCCGAGGCTGACCCGGCGGGTGATCCAGCCGTAGGACAGCGTGCCGAGCAGGCCGCCAACCGCACTGACGGTGGTGACCAGCCCGAACCCGACCGCGCCCAGCCCGAGGCGCTGGGTGGCGTAGAGCACGAGCACGGACCAGGCCGCACCGAAGGTGATGTTGAAGGTGAAGATCGTGAGCACCAGGGTGCGCACCGCGGCGTGGTGCCACACCCATCGGAACCCCTCTGCGATGTCGTGCCGGATGTGCGACAGCGTCTCCGGGTCGCGGCGGTGGTGCGGCAGGACCAGCCGCGAGATCAGCAGGGCGCCGAGCATCACCAGCACGGCCTGGACCATGAAGGGCCACGCCATGCCGGCGGCGAACAACGCCGCCCCGATCGGCGGCCCGGCCAGCTGGTTGACGGTGATGAACCCGGTCTGCAGCCGGGCGTTGGCGATGGCCAGGTCGTCGCGGTGCACGAGCATCGGCAGCAGGGTGCTGGAGGCGTTGTCGGCGAACATCTCCGCGGTGCCGAGCAGGAACATCGCCAGCAGCACCAGCACGATCGAGACCTGGTCGGTGATGATGGCCGTCGCCAGCAGGACGAGTACGACGCAGCGCAGCAGGTCGACGGTCATCACGATCAGCCGCCGGTCGAGGCGATCGGTGAGCGCGCCGGCGTACAGGCCGAACAGGAGGGGCGGCGCCCACTGCAGGAGCGCGGCCAGCGCGACCAGGAAGGCCTGGTCGGTCTGGGAGGCGACCAGCAGCGGACCGGCCGCGAGGGCGATGCCGTCGCCGACGTTGCTCACCCAGGACGAGGCGAGCACCCAGCGGAACCCGGTGCCGAGCCGGGCCGGGGCCACGATCTCGACGAGTCTGCTCACCGGCCGACGCTAGCCCCTGGGGCGTGCCGCCGTCAGGTGATTTTCGGGCCCTCGACCGGGTTGAGGCGTCGCTTGTGAACGTCCGCCACGGGGACGGACGGGGGTCAGCCCGTCAGGCGGGCTGCATCTCCTGCAGCGGTGCCGTGTCGAGGAGGTCGCCCGCACGGGTGGCGACCAGCTTGTCGTTCTCCTCTGAGAGCCGCAGGACAAGGGACTCGAGCTCGGCCACACGCGCACGAAGCCGAGCGTTCTCGGCAGTGGCGCGGGGGTCTCGCAGGTCGCTGTTCATATAGCCGATCAGCGCCTTGGCCATGAAGTAGAGCCTTCCGGTTAAGAGGGGTGATCCGCTGTTGTGGACCGTCTTCAAGAGTCTCACCAAGCAGGCGTTCGGTCAAACGAGCAGCGGTCTCCGAGGAACGAGGAGACCGCGTGGCGAGTGCAGGTAGAGCAGGCCCCGCGATCGAGCTTGCGAGATCGCGACGCGCGCGTCGAAACCGGGTGAGGTGCTGGCAAGGGTCCCACCGCTGGCACAGCCCCGAGCCTGGTCAGTCAGGAACCTGCAGCGCCGCGACCGCCCGGCGTACCCGTGGAACCGGCTGGCACTTCGGGCAGAAGTACGACGAGCGGTTCATGAACGCGATCCGGCGGATGGGCGTGCCGCAGCGTTCGCACGGCTCGTCCTGGCGGCCGTAGGCGTGCAGCGAGCGCTCGAAGTAGCCGGACGCGCCGTCGACGTCGACGTAGAGGGAGTCGAAGGAGGTGCCGCCCTGCCCCAGCGCCTCGGCCATCACGGTCCTCGCGTGCCCGAGCAGGTCGCGGACCTGGCGCGCGGTGAGCCGGTCGCCCGGCCGGTCGCCGTGGATCCGGGCCCGCCAGAGCGCCTCGTCGGCGTAGATGTTGCCGACGCCGGAGATCAGGTTCTGATCGAGCAACAGCCGCTTGACCCCCGCCGACCGCTTGCGCACCCGCGTCACGAATGCGTCGTCGTCGAACTCCGGGTCGAGCGGGTCGCGGGCGATGTGGGCGATCTCGGGCGGCAGGTCGGCACCGCCCGCCGAGACCAGGAGCCCGCCGAACATGCGCTGGTCGGCGAACCGGATGTCCCGGCCGCCATCGAGCGAGATCCGGACGCGCAGGTGTCGCTCGGCCGGGGCCGCGGCGGGCTGGACGAGCATCTGGCCGCTCATCCCGAGGTGGCCGAGCAGCGCGTCGCCGCTGTCGAGGGCGAGCCAGAAGTACTTGCCGCGGCGGCGGGCGTCGAGGATCCGACGGCCGACCAGGGCCTGGGCGAAGCCCTCGGGGCCGCGCGGATCGCGGCGTACGGGGCGGGGATGGAGCACCTCGACGCGGGCGATGGTGCTGCCGAGGACGTGCCGGGCGAGACCGGCGCGGACGACCTCGACCTCGGGGAGCTCCGGCACGTGCCTAGATGTCGGAGGAGTCGGAGACGTCGGACACGGCGGCGGACCGCGGCTCGGCCGCGCCGGTGTCGGTGATGCCGAGCTCGGCGGCGATCGCGCGGTAGGCGGTCTCCGCGGCGGCC
The DNA here is from genome assembly GCA_030862825.1 of Actinomycetota bacterium. Classification (GTDB taxonomy): domain Bacteria; phylum Actinomycetota; class Actinomycetes; order Propionibacteriales; family Nocardioidaceae; genus Nocardioides. The sequence goes on from JALZCZ010000078.1 coordinate 12,886, forward strand.
TGCTCGGCCTCCTTCTTGGAGCGCCCCACGCCGTGACCGTGCAACCGGTCGGCGACACGCACCTGGGCGGTGAAGGTCTTCATGTGATCGGGGCCGTCGTCCTCGATGACGTACTCCGGTACGCCGAGCGCCTTGTCGGCCGCGAGCTCCTGCAGCGAGGTCTTCCAGTCGAGTCCCGCGCCGAGCGCCGAGGCCGCCTCGATGAGCGGGTCGAACAGCTTGTGCACGACCTGCGAGGACGCCTCGATGCCGCCGCTGATGTGCACGGCGCCGATCACCGCCTCGACGGTGTCCGACAGGATCGAGGCCTTGTCACGTCCGCCGGTGCTGTCCTCGCCGCGACCGAGCTTGATCTGGTCGCCCAGCTCGATGCCCCTGGCCACCTCGGCCAGGGCGCGGGCGTTGACCACGGCAGCCCGCAGCTTGGCCAGCCGGCCCTCGGAGAGTTCGGGGTGCATCAGGTAGAGCGTCTCGGTGACGACGATGCCGAGCACCGAGTCGCCGAGGAACTCCAGCCGCTCGTTGGTCGGCAGCCCGCCGTTCTCGTAGGCCCACGAACGGTGGGTCAGGGCGCGGTCGAGCAGCTCGGGGTCCAGGACGGGGTCCCCGAGCGCAGCGCGGAGGGCGCTGTAGTTGGTGCTGGTGTCGATGATGCCTGTGTCCGGCCGGACGGTCAGAGGACCTGGCGCCGGTCGGCCCGGGCGCCGTACTGCCCACACGTGCCGCACGCGCGGTGCGGCAGGTGCTTCGCGCCGCACGCGGGGTTGGCGCAGGTCACCAGGGTCGGCGCGACGGCCTTCCACTGCGAACGCCGGTGGCGCGTGTTGCTGCGCGACATCTTGCGCTTCGGGACTGCCACTGTCTTCTCCTCAGTTGCTTCGTTCGGGGTTGTTCTCGAGCTGCGTCAGCGCCGTCCACCGCGGGTCGATCGCAGCCTCGTGCGCGTGGTCGGGATCATCGGCCAGACGGGCGCCACACTCGGCGCACAATCCGGGACAGTCGTCCTCGCACAGCGGCTGGAACGGTAGTGCTAGCACCACCGCGTCCCGCAGCAGGGGTTCGAGGTCGAGCAGGTCGCCCTCGAGCTTGCTGGTTCCGTCGTCCTCCTCGGAAGGCTCCTGGCCACGCACGTCGTCGTACATGAACAGCTCCTGGAACGTGACCTCGATGTCATCCGAGATCGGTTCCAGGCACCGCACGCACTCGCCGTCGAGGGCGGCTTGCGCCGTCCCCGTGACCAGAACACCCTCCATGACCGCCTCGAGACGCAGGTCCAGGTCGACCGGCGCACCCTCGGGGACACGAAGAACTTCGATGCCCAGATCTGCTGGAGCCGGAACCGTCCGCGACACCTCGTGCTGGGACCCCGGGCGGCGGCCGAGCTCGCGAGTGTCGAGCACGAGCGGCGCTCTCGGGTCCAGGCTGCTCAGGGTGTCACTTCCGGGTCCGGGCACAAACAGATCGTCGAGAAGCGTATCCGCCAGGTGACCGTCGGAGCAAAACGCAGGCGTCCCGGCGCCGCGGAATCCCCGGCCCACCGGGGATCCTTTCGCTTCTCGGGGGAAACTTCGGCTGAGAAGCGCCAGTTTCCCCGGTGAACCGGGGAAACT
>JALZCZ010000083.1 GCA_030862825.1 Actinomycetota bacterium
CCTCACGCCGGCGGCCGACGAAGCTGCTCGGTCCTGCAGGCAGACGGGGAGGCAGATCCCCGAACGACATGGGACCTACCACAGCACTGTGGGTCGCTGCTTCCGGCTCGGCTCGGGTCGCCTCAGACGGGCGCTGGATCGGGCGCGGTGGATGGCACCCGGAGCCGGCCACGCGGATGGCCAGGGGATGCCATCCTCGTGGGCCACCTCAGGACGGATGCATCACGTAGGTGACCGAGACTCCGTCCGCGCACGGATGGCTGCCGGTGACGATCCCGCCGCCGCAGCCGACGGCGACCAGCAGAAGACTCAGCTCGTCCGCGGGGACGGTGACCGTGTGCCACGTCATGATGCTGACCTGTGAAGGATCTGGAGCCGCGCGTCATCAATGACCGGGAGGCCGAAACCAACTCGGCGGTGCTTCTGGTTCTGGGGCAGGACGTCAGTCATCGGAACCTCTCCGTTGCTCAGCCGGCGAGGAGGAACAGGTTGGCCTCGGCCCGCAGCGCGGTCGCGGCCGCACGGTGGCCCTGGACGGACGGCGGGCATGCCGCCCAGTAGGGCTGAGCGGCAGCCTCGCTCGCCGCGAGGTCGTCCTCGTGGCGAGCCAGCTCGAGAAGGAGCCGGCGCAGCCCGTTGGCGATGGGGACGTCTACGGTGGTTCGGTCGCGGTTCATGGTCCTTCCGTCCTGTGATCCTGCGGGTGCCCGATGCCCCGGTCTTGTCGATGTCTCATCGTGTCGTGCCGTGCCCGATCCGACATCCGGAGAACCACGTAGGTACGTACGTAAGGTGGGTCGCCGTCGCCGGCAAGGCGCACTCAGATGACGATGCGGCCCACCCTGCGCGTCCTTCTCGGCACCCCCGCCCGCCAGGAGTGTGGCGGCAACCCTGTGCGCTGGTCACAGGGACTCGGAGGCGACGATGCTGAGCGCACCCGAACCTGGAGGTTGTCCACGACGACGTCGTGCTCGCGCAGTGTGGGACGGGCCCGCAGCCCGATCGGCATCGGCTCGCTCGTACGCGGCTACTCGCGAGGCAGATGAAACGGGCCCGGGAGGGCACTGCGGGGCGTCTCAGGAATCCGGCGCGGTCGACCTGCCCCCGCCCATCGACACTTCGGATCAGCCACTTCCCGGACCCGCACAACCGACGCTACAACCGACCTCGCGTCGCCGGAAGCCCGCCGACGAACGCCGCCTCATGCCAGCTTCTTGACAACCGAAGGGGGCCGCGATGACGCATGTTCGAGATCGCGGGATCGTGGCACGGTCAGGGTCGATGCCCAGCGACGGGATCGGGAGACTGAGCGGCCTGGTGTGGGCGAGTGGCCGAAGCGAGTGGGTAGCGAAGAGGGTTCGCGCGAGCTGACCGTTGACTTCGTCCGTCTTCATCGGCGGGGGAAGTCATCCGGCGCCAGCTCGCCGCTCGGTCGACGTCCGAGCCCCGCTCGGCGTGAGAGTGCTCGATCCCTGGGGCTCCCTGGCATCGAACGGATCCAGCATCGACGGGTCACGCATCGAGGAAGCGCGGCCCCACCTTCGACTCGACCGAGCTCCAGTCGCGGCTGCCACCTCCTGGTGAGTCGTTGAACGCACTTCGCACGCCGGCGATCTCGACGTGGGACCCCGTTCACCCGGGTCACTGAGGGTGTCACCGGCCGGCCACTCGGGATCGGCCGAGATTCCTGACAGGAGCGCATTCGTGATCTCAATGCCATGCCCTTCCGACACGCTGTTTCGGCGCCGACGTACGGCAGGAGTCCTCGCCCTGGCCGTCTCCGGTCCGTTGCTGGTGCACAGTGCCACGTTTGCCGCACCGGGCGATGGGCCGGGCGCCGTCTGGGCGCAGGACGCCTACCGTGGTGGAGTCCACGTCGTGGATGGACCCGACGAGGACCAGGCCACGTTGGACGGCTCCGTCTTCGTGGACCGCGACCGTGACTCGCTGCAGGACCCGATCGAGCGAGGGCTGGGAGGCGTGACGGTCTCCAACGGCCGCGACGTCACCACTACCGACACTCAGGGGCGATACGAGCTCCCGGCTTTCGACAACATGACCGTTTTCGTCACCCAACCGCGCGGCTACCAGGTCCCGGTCGACGACGACAATGTCCCGCAGTTCTTCTACCACCACCTGCCGGCCGGGTCGCCGAAGCTGCGGTATGGCGGCCTCGCTCCGACCGGCCCGCTGCCCGACCAGGTCAACTTCCCGGTCGTGAGCAGCCCCCTGACCGCCGCCGCGCAGCAGAACTGCGTGATCGGCGGTGACGTGCAGACCTACTACCAGCGGCAGGTGGAGTACGCCCGCCGCGGCGCGTTCGCCGACCTGGCGGAGCGGACCGACTACGCCGGTTGCGGCGTCATCTTCATCGGCGATGTCGTCGGCGACGACCTCTCGCTGTATCCGCAGACCCGCGAGCTGTCGCGCATGCTCAACGGGCCGGCGTGGTTCCTGCCGGGCAACCACGACCTGGACTTCGACGCTCCATCCAGCGAGCACAGCTTCGATACGTTCCGGGCCAAGCTTGCCCCGGAGTACTACTCCTACGACGTCGGCAAGGTGCACGTGGTGGCGCTCAACACCGTCGACTACCCAACGGCGACCGGCTACAACGGGTCCCTCGACCAGCGGCAGCTGGAGTGGCTGCGCAGTGACATCGCGCGGGTGCCGCAGAACCGGCTGATCGTGGTCGCCGCGCACATCCCGCTGCTGGACTACGCCGACCAGGGCAGCCGCAAGCACCAGGTCGACGAGGTTCGGGAGATCTACCAGGCCCTCGAGGGGCGTCCGGCGGTGACCGTGGCCGGGCACACGCACAGCATCGAGAACCTGCGCGAGGGCGACAGCATGGCCGGCTGGTCGCAGCTGTTCGGTGTCGACCGCCTGCCCTTCACCCACCTCACCTCCGGTGCCATCTCCGGCGACTGGTACTCCGGCCGCCAGCTGGACGAGGGCTACCCGGCCGCCATCCAGCGCGACGGCGGCCGCCCCGGAGTGCTCACCCTGGAGATCGACGACACCGACTTCCGCGAGCGCTTCACCGTCCGCGGCGAGGACCCGTCGTACCAGATGGCGTTGGGCCTGAACAGTCCGCGCTACCGCATCTGGTACGCGGAGAACCTCGGCAACCGGGGGTCGGCACCGGAGTTCCCGGCGCCCCTGCAGGTGGCCCGGGACGAGCTCGCCGGCACCTGGCTGACCAGCAACTTCTGGATGGGCAGCACCGGCTCGACCGTGCAGGTGAGCATCGACGATGGGAAGCCCATGGAGGCGACCCGCACGCAGCCGATGCAGGGCGAGGGCCAGCGCGTCGGAGCCGAGTGGTCCGACCCGGTGGCGGTGCAGGAGCAACTCGTCCACGGCGGCAGCCTCGCCGACCGGTCGATGCACCTGTGGCGGCTGCCGCTGCCCGAGGACCTCGCCTCCGGGCAGCATGTCGCCGAGGTCACCGCGACCGACGTGTACGGCCGGGCCTACACCGAGACCATCGAGTTCCGGGTCATCGGCTGACCGTCGTGACAGCTGTGGGGGTCGTCCGTGCCGGGCGACCCCCGCGCCGTCAGGGCGACGCGCACGGTCCTGCCGCAGACGGCACGACCCTCCCGAAGGAAGGCCCGACGCACCGACGGCGCCAGACTCCGGGCACACGACGGTCGGTCGTGGCTCAGCCCAGGGAAGCGCGACAGCCGAAGTCTGCACGACGGTGCAGGCCTTCGCCGGCTTCGACGTCGCGGGGTCGAGTCACGACCCATGCGTCGGCGGTATGGCGAAGTGGCAGGGTCAGAGCGATCTGCCCGCGCCCCGTCCGCATCGATGCAGACGTAGCCGGCGCGCGAACCCGTCTCTGCGCCAAGTGGACCTCAAGATCCCTCGCACACGAGCCCGGATCGCCCACCGCGATGGGCAACGAGCTGGGTCTGCGCGCAGCGCGAGTCCTTGGAATTCATCCGTACCCGACCAGTCACCCCAGCGGTAGCGGATCACCATCGCGGCGGCGCGACGCGTCCCGCGACGGACGAGGTGGCGGCGTCGAATCCACCGCGCCGCGATGTGCGGCCGTGCGGACTTACGTGCGCTCAGCGTCCTGTGCTCGACCTGTCCTGCCGACGGACGATGATGGGCGGTCGCACCACCTCGTTCTGTGCGGTGAGCGCGGTCATCAGGTGCAGTGATCCGTCGGGCAGGAGCCCCGAGACCGGCGTCAGCCGCACTTCGTCTCGGTCGACCTCGACGACGAGCAAGTGCGCTTGGGCTGTCCAGGCGGTGGTGTGGGCGTCCTCGAACCCTTCGGGCACGTCCTCGCGGAGCTTGCCGCCGGCCCCGGAGACGACGAACGTGCGGCCGTCCACCTCCGAGACCTGGAAGTTGTGCTCGTGTCCTGCCAGCGCGAGCCTGACCCCGCCGCGTTCGAACAGCGGCAGCACCGTCTCGATCATCTCCTCGTCGTTCCCGTGCGACGGTCCGGCGCAGAAGACCGGATGGTGAGAGAAGGGGATCCGCCAGACGGGGTCGTCCACCGTCAGCGCGTCCTCGAGCCACTGCTTGTGGTCGGGTATCTGGAAGAACCGGTGGTAGTCGGGGTCCTCGCGGTCCTGGGAGGTGTCGATGCAGATCAGCTCGAGGTCAGCTCCGTAGCCGAAGCGGTAGAACAGCCCAGGTCCCACCGACGCGCGGTGCTGCTGCGTGCGGAAGCGTTCGTTGACGTGGAAGTTGTCCTCCATCTGCTCCCGGTCGTCGCTCCCCTCGGTGTCGGTCGTGTCGTGGTTGCCGATCGCTGGGAACACCGGGACCCGAGAGATGACGTATCGGTAGGGCTGGAAGAAGCTCGAGTACCAGTCGTCGTCCTCACCACCGCTCTCGTCATCGACCTGTCCCTGCTCCCCTTGATAGATGTTGTCGCCCAGCGACAGCACGAAGCGGACGCCGTGGTTGCGCACGAGCTCGTCCAGGACGTCGGCGATGCGGCGTTGCCTTCGGCTGGACTCGCTGTCCGACCGGGTCCCGACGCCGTAGTCACCCATGGCGACGAACCGCATCCTCGGCGTCTCGCTGTCCGGTGCCGGGAAGGTGCGGAATCCCAGGTCGTACCTCTTGCCCGATCCCAGGTCATAGCCGCCCTCTGGGCTGGGCACCCAGTCCCACCGCTCGTCGGCCGCCCACTCCCGACCGTCGACACGAATGCGGTAGCGGTACTCCGTGTCGGGCTCGAGGCCCTCCACCCACACCCAGCAATGGCTCGCAGTGCTCATCTCAGCGACAACGTTGCCGCTCATTCCCAGCACCTCGACGTGCACCTCGCCGAACGGCTCGGCACTGTGTCCGATGCAGGTACGCCGACCCACCGCGTCGGGTAGCTCGGAGTCGTCCAGGATGTTCCAGCGACCGTCCGTCTCATCGCGCCGAAACCAGAATGCGCCCCAAGCGATCAACGCTCGGTCGTGCGCGAGGTCGACTAGGTGCACGAACTCTTCGCAGTGGAGGTCATGGGCACCCTGGTCCCGCTCTCCCATTCAGGCAGCCTAGGTGTCCCCTGACCCCACGGGCAGGTGGCCGACACCACTGATGCAGCGCGGCGTGACCGAGGGTGATGTTTCTGGCGGCGCATCGTATGGACGTCCGGGGCTACACCTGGCGAGTCGCAATCGCGGTAGATCGGAGGTTCGGCGCCGGAGGCGCTGCGTGCCTGGTTGCACTGGACCGGCCGTCCGCCGCATGCCACGGAGGCGAGAGTGCATCAAACCGTCAGCCCGCGGCTCACGTCGGCACGCCACTAGGCCCGGCGGCTCTCACGAGCCAAGCAGTCAGCGGGCTGGACCCGGACCCGACGACGGCTGCCACTGCCGCCTCAGCAGCCCGTACACCCACGAGTCCGACACGTCGCCGTTCACGATGCAGTCCTCCCGCAGCGTCCCTTCACGCACGAATCCGAGCTTCTCCAGCACGCGAGCAGATGCCGCGTTGCGCGTGTCGGTCTCGGCCTGGACCCGATTCAGGTCGAGCATGTCGAACGCCCACTGGAGAACGGAGTGCGCGGCTTCCGTCGCGTAGCCGTGGCCCCATGCCGCATCGGCGAGGCAGTAGCCCAACGACGCGCTGCGATAGTCCGGGTTCCATCGGGTCAAACTGCACCAGCCGAGGAACGACGTGTCGGAGACACGGTCCATGGCCAGACGCGCACCGCTGCCCTCCTCCGCCATCTGCCGGCATGCCGCGAGGAAGCGCTCGGCGCGCGCACGCTCGCTCCAAGGCGGCGCGTCCCAGTAGCGCAGCACGTAGGCGCTGCTGTGCAATGCGTAGAGGGCGTCCGCGTCCGCGCTGGTGAAGGGGCGCAACCGCAACCGAGCGGTGTGCAGTGTGGGGGTGGGCATGGACACGCGCGCCATGGTGCCGTCATGAGCGGCGCCGGACAACCGAATACGCGATGACCCAGGACGCTCCCCGCAGCCCGGACGGAGAAGGACGCACCGCCCGGATCGCGTCAGATTCGGTGGCCGGCTGTCACGAGAGGATCGTTGACCGAGGAGGGTCTCGTCGACAGTCTGTGCGGATGGTCGACGCACGTCCTGCCTTCGCACGTCGCGAGGTGGCGCTGCTGGCGGCGGCTCTCGGTCTCGTGCTGCTCGGCCTGTCGGGACGGTACGGCTACCACCGCGACGAGCTCTACTTCCTCGAGGCCGGGAACCACCTGGCGTGGGGATATCCGGACCAGCCGCCGCTGGTCCCGTTGCTGGCCAGGCTCATGGACGTGGTCGCGCCAGGGTCGTTGATGGTGCTGCGGCTGCCGGCCACACTGGTCGCGGCGACCGTGGTGTTTCTGACCGGGCTGATCGCGCGAGAGCTCGGCGCCTCCCGCGGAGGGCAGGTGCTCGCGGCGGCTGCCGCCGGGGTGTCCGGTCTCGTCCTTGCCACCGGGCACCTGCTGAGCACCACGACGATCGCCCTTCTGGGTTGGGTGACGCTGACCTTCGTGCTGGTGCGGGTACTCACGGGCGCGGCCACCTTTCGGCTATGGCTACTGGCCGGGGTCGCTGCCGGGCTGACAGTTCAGGCCAACCAGCTACTGGTGGCGTTGCTCGTCGTGCTCGTTGCCTCGCTGGTCGCAGTCGGCCCGCGGGAGCTCCTGCGCACCCCGGGCCCATACGTGGCGGCGCTGGTGACGGCCGCTGTTGCCGCCCCGTACGTCGTCTGGCAGGCAGCGGAGGGGCTCCCGCAGCTGGAAGTAGCGCAGGGCATCGCCGACGGCGACTCCGGGACCTCGGCATCCAGGACCGCCTTCCTGCCGATGCAGCTGCTCCTGGTCGGTCCGTGGCTCGCGCCGTTCTGGATCACCGGCCTCGTTCGGCTGTTGCGGGCGCCGACGCTGCGGGCGCTCGGTGTGTCGTATATCGGGCTGTGCGCGGTGTTCCTGGTCGTGGGTGGCAAGCCGTACTACCTGGCCGGCCTGTACCCGTTGCTGCTCGCGGCCGGAGCGCAGCCGTTGCTCGACCGGGTGCGGACGTGGGGTGCGACAGCGCTGCTGGTTCTGAGCCTGCCGGTGGTCGTCTTCACCCTTCCGGTTCTTCCCGTCGCCGAGGCCGGCACGGCTGTCGCGGTGAACTACGACGTCGGCGAGACGATCGGTTGGCGGGACCTGGTCGTCCAGGTCTCCGACGTCTATCGGACGCTGCCGGCAGGAACAGTGATCCTGACGCGCAACTACGGCCAGGCAGGTGCTGTGGACCGTTACGGCCCGGACCATGACCTGCCCGGCGCCTACAGCGGTCACATGGCTTACCACGACTGGGGTCCACCGCCCGAGCGGGCTGACTCGGTCCTCGCGATCGGCATCGGCCCGGATCTACTGCGTCGGTTGTTCGGCTCGGTTCGCCCAGTGGGCGAGCTGCGCAACCGCTGGGGGATCGAGAACGACGAGGACGGCACCACGATGTACGCCTGCGAAGACCGGGTCAGGCCCTGGGCCGAGTCCTGGCACCTGCTCCGACACTACTGAGCATGCTCCTGCGTCCGAAGACCGGACAGGGCCTGGCTGCCCACGCGGGCTTCGGGGTTGGATATCCCGGTGCCGCATCTTTGAGGCTCACGGACCGGCAGGTCGCGTTCGTGAGGACAACATCGAGCGCAGCGTCGCCATATTGATGTGGGATGGTGACTCCCGCCGAACAGGCGCACGGGTGGAACCGGCCCACACGCACGGCGACCTGACCAAGGCAGGCCCCGTGTGGCCCGCTCTATCACTCACCGACTGAGACACCTTGCTGAACCAGCACGTCGGCCGGCCGCGCGATCACCGGCACAACAAGCATGAGCGCGCGGGCAGGGCATGTTCGGGCGCCTCGGACTGGATACAGATCTGATACAGGTTCGGTGATGTTCGACGGCCCCGGGCTGATGGCCGACGTCCGCAGTGCGTCCCGGGCCATCAGCCAACGCGGTGACCGGTGGTCAGTTGCAGGCGTCCACCGCGTCCGGGAACGCGGCTTCGATCGCCTCGAAGTCGAGGTAGCCGATGCCCTGGCTCTTGCCCTGCGAACCTCGCGCCATCACGGTCCGGGCGTTGATCGCGGTCCACGGCTCGACACCGCCGGCGTCGGCGAGGACCTCGATGCCGGCGTCACACAGACCGGTGAACTCGAAGGCGAGGTCGTGGAAGCTGACGAACCCCTCGGAGTTGGCCATCCCCTCAGCCCCCTGCTGGACGGCGTGCTTGTTGAAGCAGAAGTGCGCGTTGGCAGCGCCGGCCGACATGGCGATGGCAGCGACGGTGGACACGGCCACGACGGATGCACGGCGAAGAATCATTGGATCCACTCCTGGGGTTGAGGTTCCGGTTGGCTTCACAACCTGCCCGAAGCGGGCGAGGCTGCGCATCGCCCATATAGGGGTTTCGGTCCCCCTGTGCCTTGGTGCGACTTGCTCGCTCGTGGTCGGGCACGACGACGCTCGCGAGCCCGATCCCGGCTCGTCGACTGCCTGATGTGCGACCTGCCTTCCGTCCTCCAGTGCTTGTCTGGTCCTTGGTCCACGACGAAGCTGCCGAAGCATTCTCGACATGCCCGCCGCCGCAGTCCTGGGATCATCCGTACCTGACCGGTCACCCCAACGGTGGCGAATCGCGGCGTCTTGTCTCTGCGCGCCCTGACTCGGGTCACGATCGGAGCACGCGGGGCGGCGCGCCGTTGACCTGAAGTCTTGTCGCGGTCGGGTCGTCGATCGTGCGCACTGGTCGAGGCGTTTGGGGCACCGAATGACCGCCTCCCCGGCGGCCGATGTCCCGCCCCCGCGCCCGGTCGGTGGCGGTGCCGGCGCCATTGGACGTCGGAATCGCCAGGCCGGTCAGGACCAGTGCAGCGCGTCGCACCCAGCCGCGTGGGTCGCCGGTCAAGCAGATGCGCCGACGCCCTGCTTGCATCTGGTCCGGAGCGCCGTGACGTCGCCCGGAATGAGGCGTACGTTGGGATGCGGTTGCACCTGGTTCGGTCGCGCCCAGCCGAGGGGCCCGAGGCGGGACCTGTCTCACACGAGGGAGTGTGGCAGTCGTGAAGCGTCTCCTTGTCCGTACCTTCGCCGGATCCGCCGTTGTCGCTGTGGTCGCCGTGCCAGCCTTTGCCGGGGTGGGCCCGCTGAGCCAGGTGAGCAGCGTGGCGCCGTTCGCACCGGGTTGCAACGGTGCGCCGCAGACGGGAACGGTCTTCCCGAACTCGGAGGTCGAGCCCTGGGTCGACGTGAATCCCGTCGATGCCGGCAACATGGTCGGGGCGTGGCAGCAGAACCGCTGGTCCAACGGCGGCGCTGACGCCCTCCTCGCGGCGTACTCCGACGATGGCGGCGCCACGTGGTCGACGCCCGCGCTTGCCGCACAGCCGCCGTTCAGCCGCTGTGCCGGCGGGAACGCCGGCAACGGTGGCGACTTTGAGCGGGCCACCGATCCGTGGGTGACGTTCGGGCCGGACGGCGATGTGTTCTTCATGTCGTTGTCGATCAACGACTCCAACGTGGACCACGCGTTGCTGGTGTCGAGGTCGACCGACGGTGGTCAGACCTGGGGACCGATCACCACGCTGCTGCGGGAGAACGACGCCAACGTGTTCAACGACAAGAACTCGATGACCGCGGATCACACCGACCCGGACAACGTGTATGCGGTGTGGGACCGGCTGGTGTTCCCCACCGAGCGGGCCAGCGCGACGTCGGCCGAGCGCGCCCTGGCCTTCAAGGGGCCTGCGGTGTTCACCCGGACGACCAACGACGGTGTCAGCTGGGAGCCGGTGCGGGTCATCTACGATCCGGGCCGCAACAACCAGACCATCGGTAACCAGATCGCGGTCATGCCCGATGGGGACCTGGTCAACGTGTTCGACGAGATCCGCAACGCCTCCAACAAGCCGCCTGGGCGGGGCCTGCACGTGGCGCTGGTCCGGTCGGGCGACCAGGGTGAGACGTGGTCGGGTCGGATCCACGTGTCGCGGCTGGGCACCGTCGGGATCACCGACCCGAGAGACGGCGCACCGGTGCGCACCGGGGACATCATCCCCGAGGTCGCCTCCGATGAGCGGCCCGGAACTGACAGCCTGTATCTGGTCTGGCAGGACGCCCGCTTCACCGGCGGCGAGCGCGACCAGGTCGCCTTCTCCCGCTCCACCGATGGCGGGTCGACCTGGAGCACCCCGGTACGGGTGTCGTCGAACCTCGACACCCAGGCGTTCACCCCGTCGGTCGATGTCGCCGATGACGGCACCATCGCCGTCACCTACTACGACTTCAGCGCCGACACGGTGGCCTCGCCGACGCTGGATACGCAGTACTGGGTGACCACGTCCAGCGACGGCGGTCTCACCTGGTCACCGCGCGAGGAGATCACCGACGGCCCGTTCGACATGCGGTCGGCCCCGTTTGCGCGTGGCTTCTTCGTCGGTGACTACGAGGGCTTGGAGTCGGCTGGCAACGACTTCATCCCGTTCGCGTCGTTCGCCAACACCGGTGACCAGTCGAACCCGACCGACATATTCGCCACGACCGCGACCCCATAGCGTCTGCATCACGCGAGTGCGCCCACCACTGGGCCGTTCGGGTCAACCACCCCTGGGAAGCCACGCCTGGCCTTCAGCCGACCACCAAGGAGTCCACGTGGCTCTGAATCCGGACGCCTCGGTAGTCGAATCGGGCGGCACACGCCGACGCGACGAACACCTCGAGATCTCCCAGTCGCGCGGCGCGACCGCTCCCTTCGGGTGACGGGCCGAGAATCACCGGACCAGCGAGCTATTCCGAGGTCTCGTGCTCCTCCAGGATGGGGCCGCCAGCGCTCTCGCTGCTGGACGCTCCCTCGCTCCGCGGGATAGTCGACGTTGCCGTCGCGGTGGCCTCGAAGTAGCGCAGCATCTCGACCGGGAACGGCAGCACGAGGGTCGAGTTCTTCTCGGCCGCCACCTCCACCATCGTCTGGAGCAGCCGCAGCTGCAGCGCGGCCGGGGTGTCGGCCATCGCTGCCGCAGCCTCGGCCAGCTTCCGGCTGGCCTGGAACTCGCCGTCAGCGGTGATCACCCGCGACCGGCGTTCGCGCTCGGCCTCGGCCTGCCGCGACATCGAGCGCTTCATCGTCTCGGGCAGCGCGACGTCCTTGATCTCCACCCGGTCGATCTCGATGCCCCAGCCGGCGGCGGGGCTGTCGAGCATCACCTCGAGGCCCTGGTTGAGCGGCTCCCGGTTGGACAGCAGGTCGTCGAGCTCGCTCTTCCCGATGATCGAGCGCAGCGAGGTCTGCGCCACCTGGGCGATGGCGAACTGATAGTCCTGCACCTGTACGACGGCACGCATCGGGTCGTTCACCTTGAAGTAGACGACGGCGTCGACCCGAACGGTCACGTTGTCGCGGGTGATGCCGTCCTGCGCAGGCACCGGCATCGTCACCACTTGCACGTTGACCCGCTGCATCCGGTCCACGATCGGGATGAGCACGGTGAGGCCGGGCCGCCTCAGCTCCTGCTGGGCCCGGCCCAGCCGGAACACGACTCCCCGCTCGATCTGCTGGACCACGCGCACGCTGGCGGCCCAGCCCGCGCCGGCCACTGCGGCCAGCCCGACGAGCACGTACAACAGGACGTCCATGACGACCTCCGGGCCACGAGGAGAGCCTCGCTGTCGAGCGTACGCCGGGCGGGAAGAACCCGGAGCCGGGTCAGCCCACGCTGCCGGTGAACGTGTCCAGGATGCACCCTTCGCTGCCGGCGAGGACCACGCAGCGAGCGCTGTCGCCGGTGAGGCGGCCGCCGCCGAAGCTGACTCCCGCGAGCGTCGAGTCGACCACCGACCAGGTGCCGAACGTCTTCCGATTCGCGGCGAAGTTCAAGGTCGCCTGGTAGTCGATGGTGACCGTACCGCCAGCGCAGTCGAGGGTCTTGGTGCTGACGAACAGCACCGTGCTGGGACCGGTCTGGATGACCTGGCTGCCTTCCTCCTCCTGGACAGTGGTGCAGGCGGCGAGCGGTCCGGTGGCGCTCACGATCGGGCTCGGCTGGTCCCAGAACTGCGTGTTGACCACGAAGGACGTGCGGGTGCCCGGGGCGGCCTCCGCGGCACCAGGGACAGCGATGGCGGCCGTCGCAGCAAGCAGCACGGCCAAGGCCCGGATCGGGTTGCGAAGCATCACGAGAATCTCCTCGGGTAGGGACCGGGCCTGCGGATGCCAGGCACAGCGCCACGACTCTCCTCCCGATCCGACGCGCCCACATCACCAAATCTGACCACCCGATCGCGGGCCACCCAGGCGGAGGCGCCGGTCAGGCGAGGTCGGCGGCCATCCTGGCTCGGGGTGGCCGGGTGGCCGCTGCACCAGCTCGCGGCTGACGAACGGGTCGTCGGCCTGTTCTTCCCCATCGGCGGTGTCGCTGACCGCGTTGACGCTGGCAACCGTGCTCGCCGTTGCGAAGCCCGCGGGTCGGATCGGCAGGGAGTCGACCCGGTCCCGACGGGTCAGGCAGCGACGGGAGCGAGGCGCGGGCCCATCAGGCCCTCCTTGCGGGCGACCCAGGCGGAGGCGCCGATGGTGGCGGCGACGGCGACCACGTTGAGCGTGAGCATCGAGATGCTCTTGACCAGCACGAAGGTCTCGACCGACTGCGAGAGCAGCAGCCACAGGCTCATCAGGGCGCGGCCGATGCAGAGCGCGGCCCACATCACGGTGAGCCACCAGAAGAGGCGCTGGATCCGCGGCCGCAGATGCAGCTCGTGGTCCATCGGGTAGAAGTCGCCGGCCAGGCGCGCGACCAGCGGCCGGGCGGTGGCCAGGGACAGCAGGAACGCGCCCGCGACCACGCCGTCGCTGATGATCGGCTGCAGGAAGTAGAGGAAGGTGCTGTCGGCGACCAGCGAGATCGCCGTACGCCCCGTCATCGCGACCGCCGTCAGGATGAGGAGCCCCGACGTACGCCGCCCGGTCACCTTGCGCCACAGGATGGCGCCGTAGCACCAGACCAGCGCGGAGATGATCGCCGTCCACACGCCCGCGGCCAGCATGCACACATAGAAGAGCGTGGCTGGGACGATGCAGGCGATCAGGACGCTCAGGCTGACCCGATGGACGACCGCCTTCAGGCTGGGGCGGTGGGATGCGTGCTCGACGGGCACGCCGGTGACGGTTCCGAGAGAAGACATGGGGCCTTACTGCCGACCCTGGCCGGTCGGTCGATGGACTAGCTGTTCACCTCGGACTGACGATGTGAACGCAACGTCGACGACTTCCTCGGCTCCTTCACAGTAACCCCGGAAGGGGCCCTGCGCGGAAATGCCGGAGATCAGGGCCAGAAAGGTCGAGGGTCTGGTCATATTGGGGGATGACGCCGGGCCCGTTCGGCGGCTAGGCATGACCCAGGGGATGGGCTCCACGCAGCACGGCTGCGGAACTGCCGGATGGCGCACACGGAGGGAGGCCCATCACCATCTCATCGGTGATGGTGGGCAAGGACGGCGTCCGACACGTCCGGCCCGGCAGCCTGGGGC
>JALZCZ010000091.1 GCA_030862825.1 Actinomycetota bacterium
ACCAGGGGGTTGGTGGCCGGTCAGAGGCGGTCGATCAGACCCCGGCTGGGACGGGTTCCCGCACCCTCGTCGGCACGGGCGCCGCCGGCTCGGCCACCGGCTCGAGGTCGCGCTCGTCCTCGTCGAGCATCGTGGTCTCGTCGAACGGGTCCGCGCCGCTGAGTGCTTGCTCGAGCTGGGTCCGGTCCAGGCTGCTCGTCCAGTGGCCGACCAGGACGGTCGCGATCGCGTTCCCGGCGAAGTTCGTCAGGGCCCGGGCCTCCGACATGAACCGGTCGATGCCCACGATCAGGCCGACGCCGTCGACCAGGTCCGGGCGGTGCGAGGCCAGGCCGCCGGCGAGGGTGGCCAGGCCGGCGCCGGTGACCCCGGCGGCACCCTTGGAGGCGATGATCATGAACAGCAGCAGCGAGATCTGCTCGCCGACGCTCAGCGGGTCACCCATGGCCTCGGCGATGAAGAGGGAGGCCATGGTCAGGTAGATCGCGGTGCCGTCGAGGTTGAACGAGTAGCCCGTCGGTACGACGACGCCGACCGTCGGCTTGTCGAGCCCGGCGTGCTCCATCTTGGCGATCAGCCGCGGCAGGGCCGACTCGGACGAGGAGGTGGAGACGATCAGTAGGTACTCGCGGGCCAGGTAGCGCAGCAGCGCGAACAGGTTGACGCCCGTGGCCAGCTTGAGCAGCCCGCCCAGCACCACGATCACGAACAGGAAGCAGGTCACGTAGAAGGCCACCATCAGCAGGGCAAGGCTCTTGAGCGCGTCGGCCCCGGTCTCTCCGACCACCGCGGCGATGGCACCGAAGGCACCGATCGGCGCCGCCCACATGATCATCGCGAGCACCCGGAACACGACCCGCTGGATGTGGCCGATCCCGCGCAGCACCGGCTGCGCGGTGCGGCCCATCTGCTGGAGCGCGAAACCCACCAGGAGTGCGACGAGGAGGGTCTGCAGCACCTCGCCCGACGTCAGTCCGCTGACCATCGAGGTCGGGATGATGCCGAGCAGGAACTCCGTGGTGCTGCCGTGTCCGGCGGCAGCCTGCTCCTGGCCGGCACCCGAGGCGGCGTCGGTCAGCGCCAGCCCGTTGCCCGGCTGGATGATGTTGCCGACGACGAGCCCGATCGCGAGCGCGAACGTCGACATGGTGAGGAAGTACGCGAGTGCGAGCCCGCCGACCTTGCCGACCCTGGCAGCGCTGGCCACCGAGCCGACGCCGAGCACGATCGTGCAGAAGATGACCGGCTGGATCATCATCTTGATCAGGGCCACGAACCCTTGGCCGAGCGGCTTCAGCTCGACGGCGAAGCCCGGCGCGGCCAGGCCGACGCCGATGCCGAGGACGACGGCCACGACGACCGCGATGTAGAGGTAGTGGGTGCGGTTGCGCGGTGCGGTGTGCCGCCGGTCCACGGCGGCGGGGGTGCTGCTCATGATTCCTCCTCGTTCCGCCGGACGGTGCCCGGCTGTCCCCGACACTTTCCGGCTGTCTGTGACCCCGGTCACCGTTCTGGTCGTTGTGGTCGCCGTCACTGCGGCACAATGCGCGCCATGGCCGGCCGCCGTCCCAGGGACACCTCCGTGGCGCGGCAGATACTGCTGCTCCAGGTGGGCGTCGTCCTGGTGCTGGTGGTCGCGTCGTTCGGGTTGGCTGCGTACGACGCCCGGCGCGACGCGCGCGCCACGGCGACCGAGCGGGCGGTCGTCGTCGCCGAGGCGGTAGCCGACTCCCCCACCACGCTGCAGGCGCTCGACGACCGCGATCCGGCGGAGGTCCTGCAGCCCTACTGCGAGGACGTCCGCCGCGACACCCAGGTCGACTTCGTCGTGGTCATGGCATTGGACCGGACCCGCTACTGCCACCCCGATCCCGACAACATCGGCAAGGCATTCATCGGTGACCTCGGCGACGCTCCCGAGGGTCGCGTGTTCACGCAGCAGCACACTGGCACTCTCGGCCCGTCGATGCGCGCGGTGGTACCGGTGCTCGACGGCGACCGGGTGGTGGCGCTCGTGTCGGTCGGGATCACGGTGAAGGCGATCGACCGGCAGCTCCGCGACGCCCTCGCCCCGATCCTGCTGGCCGCTCTGGCCGTACTCGTCGTAGGCATGGTGGGCGCGGGCCTCGTCGCCCGCCGGTTGCGTCGCCAGACCCACGGTCTCGGCGAGCGGGAGATCACCCGGATGTATGAGTACTACTCGGCCGTCCTGCACGCGGTCCGCGAAGGATTGCTGCTGATCGACGACCAGGGCCGCGCCCAGCTGGTCAACGACGAGGCTAGGCGGCTGCTCGACCTGCCCGCAGACGTCGTGGGTCGCTCGGTGCACGACCTCGGGCTGGCGCCGGCGCTGGTCGAGGCCGCGCTCGGGCGCACCGCGGAGTCCGACGACGTCTACGTCGCCGGCGACCGGGTGCTCGTGGTCAGCTCGGCGCCCGCGTCGTGGGGTGGCCGCGAGGTCGGCGCCGTGGTCACGCTCCGCGACCACACCGAGCTGCAGTCGGTGACCGGCGAGCTCGACGTGGTCCGCGGCCTGACCGAGTCGCTGCGGGCCCAGACCCACGAGGCGGCCAACCGTCTGCACACGGTGGTCTCCCTGATCGAGATGGGGCGGCCCGACGAGGCGGTCGAGTTCGCGACCGAGGAGCTGCAGATGGGCCAGCTGCTCACCGACCGTGTCGTGCACGCAGTCGGCGACCCGATCGTGGCGGCCCTCCTGCTCGGCAAGTCGGCCGAGGCGACCGAGCGCGGGATCGACCTCGACATCGAGGGCGAGCTGGCCACCGGCGACCTTCCCGCACGCGACCTGGTCACGGTGATCGGCAACCTGATCGACAACGCCTTCGACGCCGTCACCGGCCACGACGAGCGACGCGTGCTGGTCCGGCTGGCCACCGACGCTGGCACCACGACCGTCTCGGTCGGCGACAGCGGCGACGGGCTCACCGGGCCCGACGCCGCCCAAGCGCTCGATCGGGGCTGGACAACCAAGGCCACCGGGGCGACCGGCCGTGGCGTCGGGCTGGCGTTGGTCAACCAGGTCGCCCGCCGGCACGGCGGCGAGGTCACGATCGGCACCTCCTCGCTGGGCGGCGCCGAGCTCACGGTGACCCTGCGATGAGCGTGCGGGTGCTCGTCGTGGAGGACGAGCAGCTGGCGGCGGAGGCCCACGCGGCGTACGTCGAGCGCACTCCGGGCTTCGAGCTCGCCGGGGTCGCCAGGTCGGCCGGCGACGCCGCGCGGTTCCTGAGCACCCGTGAGGTCGATTTGGTGCTGCTCGACCTGCACCTGCCCGACGGGCACGGTCTGGCGCTGGTGCAGCGGCTCCGCGCGGCCGGTCACCTGGTCGACGTCATCGCCGTCACGTCGGCCCGCGATGCGGACGTCGTCCGCCACGCCGTTGCGCAGGGCGTCGTGCTCTACCTGCTCAAGCCGTTCACCTATGCCACGTTCCGGGGCAAGCTCGAGCAGTACGCCGCCTACCGGGCCCGCCTGCAGGACGCGCCGGCGGAGTTCGCCCAGGACGAGGTCGACCAGGTGCTGGGCTCGCTCCGGGCCGGCGGAACTCCGTTGCCCAAGGGGATGAGCCAGGAGACACTGCGCGACGTGACCAGAGCCCTACGAGACGCGGCGAGCGGGCTGTCCGCGTCTGAGGTCGCCGAAGTGGTCGGTGCCTCCCGGGTGACGGTGCGGCGCTACCTCGAGCACCTGGCCGAGGTCGGCACCGTCGACCGGAGCCCTCGCTACGGTGGGAGCGGCCGCCCGGAGATGGAGTACACGTGGCGGAGCGGCCATGCATGACCGCGCCGCGCTCGGCCCCGCCGAGGTCTCCGACGCCGAGCTGACCACGATGGTCGCCAGCCTCCTCGGGCACGACCCCTCGGAGGTGAGCCTGCTCGACTCGCTCGCCGAACGGGTGGCGTACGACCTCCCGGCGATCACCACCGCCGGCCGCTACTGGGTCTCCGGCACCGCGCGGACGCCGGCCGGCGACACGACGTATCGGATGTTCGTCAAGCACATCCAGGCCTGGCACCACTCCCCTCTCTTCCAGCAGCTGCCGCCGGAGCTCCGCGAGGCGGCGGCAGCCATGGTGCCGTGGCGGACCGAACACCTCGCCTACCGCTCGGACCTGGGTGACCGGCTGCCGGAGGGGTTGTCGATGCCACGGGCGGTCGGCGTCTTCGAGCTCCCGGACGATGCTGTGGTCGTGTGGCTGGAGGAGGTCGCCCATCCTCCGGTGCCGTGGGACCTGGCGCGCTACCGGCGGGCGGCGCGGCTGCTAGGCCGGATGGCGGCCAGCCCACGGGTCGCGGTGCTCGGCAACGTCGGCGAGACCGACTTCACGGTTCGCGACTACTTCACGGGCCGGCTGGGTCACCAAGTACTTCCGCTGCTGCGCGACGACGGGATCTGGCACCATCCGTTGCTCGCGGCCACCTTCGACACCGAGCTCCGCGACCGGTTGCGTGCGGCCGCCGACCGGGCCGAGGCGTACGTCGACGAGTTGCTCTCCCTTCCCCAGGCCAACGCGCACGGGGATGCCAGCCCCAACAACCTGCTGCCCGGCCCGACGCCCGACAGCTTCGTGCTGATCGACTACGGCTTCTGGGTCCGCGAGACCGTGGGCTTCGACATCAGCCAGCTGGTGGTGGGCGACATTCAGATCGGGAAGCGGTCGGTGGCCGACCTGCCGGAGCTCGACGCGGCCTGCACGTCGGCGTACACCGCCGGCCTCCACGAGGAGGGCCTCGATATCGAGGAGGCGGTCGTCGCCCGCAGCCACGCCCTGCAACTGCTGATCTTCACCGGTCTCTCGACCCTGCCCGTCGAGCTGCTCGACGAGCCACCCACGCCCCGGGTCGAGGAGCTGGCAGCGAGCCGGGCGGCGCTCGCCCGCTTCAGCCTCGACCTGGTCCAGGCCACCGGCGGCTGATCAGACCAGCTCGAGCCCTGGGTAGAGCGGGTGCTTGTCGAGCATCTCGGCCGAGGCGTCCTTGACCTTGTCGGCCACCCCGTCGGCCAGCGTGTAGGTGGCCTTCGAGGGGGCGCCGGCCTTGTTGGTGCCCGGCTGGGTGTTCTGCAGCACCTGCACGATCAGCTCGGCGACGTTGTCGAACTCGTCGTGCCCGAAGCCGCGGGTGGTCAGTGCGGGCGTGCCGAGCCGGATGCCGGAGGTGTACCAGGCGCCGTTGGGGTCGGCCGGCACCGAGTTGCGGTTGGTGACCACGCCCGCGTCGAGCAGCGCCGACTCCGCCTGCCGCCCGGTCAGCCCGAACGACGTCACGTCGAGCAGCACGATGTGGTTGTCGGTGCCGCCGGTGACCAGCTTCGCGTCGCGCTTGAGGAAGCCCTCGGCGAGCGACTTGGCGTTGTCGGCGATGGACTGCGCGTAGGTCTGGAACGACGGCTGGCGCGCCTCGGCGAGCGCGACCGCCTTCGCGGCCATCACGTGCGACAGCGGGCCGCCGAGCACCATCGGGCAGCCGCGGTCGACGTCAGCGGCGTACTCCTCCTGGGCGAGCACCAGCCCGCCGCGCGGGCCGCGCAGCGACTTGTGGGTGGTGGTGGTGGTGACGTGGGCGAACGGCACCGGGTCCTCGTCGCCGGTGAACACCTTGCCGGCGACCAGACCCGCGAAGTGGGCCATGTCGACCATCAGGGTGGCGCCGACCTCGTCGGCGATCTCGCGCATCTTCGCGAAGTTCACCCGGCGGGGGTACGCCGAGTAGCCCGCGACCAGCACCATCGGCTTGAACTCACGCGCCTTCGCCGCCACGACGTCATAGTCGAGGATGCCGGTCTCGGGGTCGGTGCCGTACTGCTGCTGGTGGAACATCTTGCCGCTGATGTTGGGGCGGAAGCCGTGGGTCAGGTGACCACCGGCGTCGAGCGCCATGCCCAGCAGCCGCTGGTTGCCGAACTCGTGGCGCAGCTTCTCCCAGTCCTCGTCAGTCAGCTCGTTGACGTTCTTCTTGCCGGCCTGCTCCAGCCACGGACCCTCGACCCGGTGCGCCAGGATCGACCAGAAGGCGACCAGGTTGGCGTCGATGCCCGAGTGGGGCTGGGCGTAGGCGTACGGCGCGCCGAACAGCTCGCGGGCGTGCTCGGCGGCCAGCGCCTCGACCGTGTCGACGTTCTGGCAGCCGGCGTAGAAGCGGTGCCCGACCGTCCCCTCGGCGTACTTGTCGCTGAACCAGGTGCCCATGGTCAGCAGCACCGCCGGCGAGGCGTAGTTCTCGCTCGCGATCAGCTTCAGGGAGGCCCGCTGGTCGGCGAGCTCCTGCTTGGTGGCCTCCGCGATGCGGGGCTCGACCGAGGCGATCACCTCGAGAGCCTGCTGGTAGGCGGAGCTGGTCAGGCCGGCGATTGAGGTGGAGTCGCTCATGCCGCACAGACTAGTTGCGATGGCGACGTTGGCGAGTGGCGCCTCGCGATGTGACCTGGGCCGCATCGGGCCCGCGATCGCGGCGGCGATCCGCTTCCGCAGTCTCACATCGTGGCGCACCGTCTCGCATCATGAGAATGAGGTTTGTGGGACTGACGTCCGGACCCTGAGACTGCTTGACATGATCAGTGCTGCGACGCATACGCACCTCGTGGTTCGGCGCCACGTGGACCTCATGCGTACGCGCAGCATGATGTGTTGGCCCCGCTGAACCGCCTCAGTCCGTTCAGACTTCCGCGCCCAGTGTCGCGCGCGGCCCTCAGCGAAGGACCAGTCCTCCCATGCCCGACCTGCGCTTCCAGTCCCAGCCGCCGTCCCAGACGGAGATCCCGCGCCCCAAGCGCGCCGAGGGTCAGTGGTCGCTCGGCTACACCGAGCCCCTGAACAAGAACGAGCAGGCCAAGAAGGACGACGACCCGCTCAACGTCCGGGCCCGCATCCTCAACATCTACTCCAAGCGGGGCTTCGCCTCGATCGACCCGGCCGACCTGCGCGGCCGGTTCCGCTGGATGGGCCTCTACACCCAGCGCGCCCCCGGCTTCGACGGCGGCAAGACCGCGATGCTCGGGGAGGAGGAGCTCGACGACGAGTTCTTCATGCTGCGCGTACGCAGCGACGGCGCGCTGCTGGACGCGGACGCCGTCCGCGCCCTGGGCACGATCGGCCAGGACTTCGCGCGCGACACCGCCGACGTCACCGACCGCGAGAACATCCAGTTCCACTGGATCCGGATCGAGGACGTGCCGGCGATCTGGGAGCGCCTCGACGCGGCCGGCCTCAGCTCCATCGAGGCCTGCGGTGACTCGCCGCGGCCGTTCCTCGGCTCTCCCGTGGCCGGTGTGGCCAAGGACGAGATCATCGACGGCAGCTCGGCCCTGCAGGAGATCAAGGACCGGTTCATCGGCGACCCGGCGTTCTCCAACCTGCCGCGCAAGTTCAAGACCGCGCTGACCGGCCACCCGAGCCACGACGTCGCCCCCGAGATCAACGACGTGTCGTTCGTGGGCACGGTGCACCCCGAGCACGGCCCCGGCTTCGACCTGTGGGTCGGTGGTGGCCTGTCCACCAACCCGATGCTGGCCGCCAAGCTCGGCGTGTGGATCCCCCTCGCCGAGGTGGCCGAGGCGTGGGCCGGTGTGGCGGGGATCTTCCGCGACTACGGCTACCGCCGGCTCCGCTCGCGCGCGCGGCTGAAGTTCCTGGTGGCCGACTGGGGCGTGGAGAAGTTCCGCGAGGTGCTCGAGAAGGAGTACCTGAAGCGCGAGCTGGTCTCCCACCCGTCGCCGGAGTCGCCGGTGGGACACCGCGACCACATCGGCGTACACGAGCAGAAGGACGGCAAGTTCTATGTCGGCCTCGCGCCGACCGTCGGCCGCATCTCCGGCACGCTGCTGGTGAAGCTCGCCGACACCATCGAGGAGTTCGGTGTCGCCGGCGCCAGGCTGACGCCGTACCAGAAGATCGTGCTGATCGGCGTCGACGAGACTCGGCTGGCGCCGCTGCTCGACCGCCTGGACGAGATCGGGCTGTCCGGGCGCCCGTCGAACTGGCGGCGCAACACGATGGCCTGCACCGGCATCGAGTTCTGCAAGCTGGCGATCGTCGACACCAAGGACCGGGCCCGCGACCTGGTGGCCGAGCTCGAGCGACGCTTCCCCGATCTCGACACCCCGATCACCGTCAACGTCAACGGCTGCCCCAACGCCTGCGCGCGCACCCAGGTGGCCGACATCGGCCTCAAGGGCCAGCTGGTGATGTCCGACGGCGAGCAGGTCGAGGGCTTCCAGGTGCACCTCGGAGGCGCCACCGGGCTGCAGGCCAACTTCGGCCGCAAGCTGCGTGCCCACAAGGTGACCAGCGCCGGTCTCGACGACTACATCACCAACGTGGTCAGCAACTACCTCGCCGACCGCGAGGGCGGCGAGAGCTTCGCGACGTGGGTCGTCCGCGCCGACGAGGAATTGCTGCGGGGCGAGCGGGCGTTGGCCACCACATGAGCGACCGAGCCGTCCCCTTCCACTGCCCCTACTGCGGTGACGAGAACCTCTGGCCCCACGAGGCGACGCACGGGTCCTGGGAGTGCCGGTCGTGCCTGCGCGCGTTCACGGTGAAGATGCTCGGTCTGGTTCGCCCGACCGGAGGTGCCCGATGAGCACGGCGACCACTCGGTCGGCGCGCGCCAACCGCGGCACGCACACCGAGGGCCGCTCCCCGGAGGAGCTGCGCGAGCTGGTCTCCCACTGGGGTGCCGAGCTCGAGCTGGCTCCCGCCGAGCACATCATCGAGTGGGCAGCAGCGACCTTCGGCAAGCGTTTCTGCGTGACCTCGTCGATGGGCGACGCCGTGCTGGCCGACGTCGCCTCCAAGGTGGTGCCCGGCATCGACGTGGTCTTCCTCGACACCGGCTACCACTTCGTGGAGACGATCGGCACCCGCGACGCCGTCGAGGCGACCCTCGACGTCAACCTGCTCAGCATCACCCCCGTGCAGTCGGTGGCCGAGCAGGACGCGGAGTACGGCAAGGACCTCTACAAGACCGACCCCGACCTGTGCTGCGCCCTGCGCAAGATGAAGCCGCTGGCCGACGCCCTGTCCGGTTACGACGCCTGGGCGACCGGCCTGCGCCGCGCCGAGACCCACAACCGCGTGATCGCGCCGGTCATCGGCTGGGACGCCAAGAAGGGCAAGGTCAAGGTCTCGCCGCTGGCCCGGTGGACCGACGAGCAGGTGGAGCGCTACATCGCCGACAACGGCGTGCTGGTCAACCCGCTCGTCTACGACGGCTACCCCTCGATCGGCTGCGCCCCGTGCACCCGACGTGTCGCGCCCGGCGACGACCCGCGCAGCGGGCGCTGGGCCGGCACCAACAAGACCGAGTGCGGGATCCACTCATGACGCCCATGAGCCGGATCGCCCGCCTCATCGTCGACAGCGCCGTCGACGCTTCCCACGCACCATCGCGGACGTTGTCCGCCATGCATGAAGGGAGGCCACGCTGATGGCTGCTCCTGCACTGATCGCCCTTGCCCACGGAAGCCGTGACCCGCGGTCGAAGAAGACGATCACGGCGCTGGTCGACGAGGTCAAGAATCAGCGTCCGGACCTGCGGGTCGAGCGCGCGTTCCTCGAGCTGGCGAAGCCCGACTTCCAGACGGTCGTCGACCGGCTGGTCAAGGCCGGCTTCGACGAGATCGTCGTCGTGCCGCTGCTGCTCACCGAGGCCTACCACGCCAAGATCGACGTGCCCGAGGCGATCGCCGAGGCGACCGCTCGCCACGAGGGCCTGCGGATCCGGGCCACCGGGGTCCTCGGGCTCGAGCCCTGCTTCCTCGAGGTGCTCGACGTCCGGATGCGCGAGGTGCTCAAGGTCTCCCGCATCCGCGAGCTCGACGCCCTGGTGCTGGCCGCGGCCGGCACCAGCGACCCGCTCGCCAACCAGGCCGTCGCGCGGCTGGCCCGACTGTGGGGCACTCACCACAAGCTGCCGGTCACCGCGGCGTACGCCTCCAGCGCACCGCCGGCCACCGGCGAGGCCGTCCGCGCCTTCCGGGCGGAGGGTCGTCGCCACATCGCGGTCGCGTCGCTGTTCCTGGCTCCCGGCTTCCTCCCGGACCGCGCGGCCGAGCTGGCCCTCGAGGCCGGCGCCGTGGCGGTCTCCGAGCCGCTGGGTGCCCACCCCGAGGTGGCCCGCACCGTGCTCGCTCGCTACGCCGTCGGCGCCGTCGAGCTCGTCCCCGTCTGACCCTTGTCGCCGGCCGGGCGTGCTACTGACCGTTGGAGCTGCGACCTGACGGCGACGTCGCCCGGTTGTCGCACCTGCCATTCACCTGCGTTCGCCTCAGCCGACGAGGGTGTGCAGCAGGTGGTCGAGCTGGCGCCCGGGGTCGTCGGTGAGCCCGCCGTGCACGGGTCCGGGCTGGAGCATGGTGCTGCGCGGCGCCTTCAGGAACCCGAACCGCTGGCTCACCGGCTGCAGCGCCGCCGTGCCGCCGGCCGGGTCGCCGGCGCAGACCTTGTCCACGAACGCGAGGGCCTCGCACACCTGGTCGATGTCGATCAGCGGGTCGAGCGCGCGCAGCCGGTCGGGATCGACGTTCCAGGCGGCCCGCAGGAAGTCGGTGGCGTGGCAGTAGACCACCACGCCGACGTTGAGGAACTCCTCGCGGTCGACCCGCGGCACGCACCGCAGCGCGACGTACTGGTAGGCGAGCTTCATCGGGCCGCCACCTTCGGCAGCCACTGACGCGTGCCCAGGCGGGCGCTCAGGAATGCGACGTACGCCGCCCGGAGTGCCTCGGGCGAGGCTGCCCCCGCCACGGGTTCGAGCCAGTTGTCGGGCACCTGTGCCACCACCTCGGTCAGCATCGCCTCGTCGACCAGGGCGCCGAGCTGCTCGTCCACCTCGCCCAGACCCGAGACCCGGTTGAGGAGCACGTGGTCGGCGGGGTCCCACGACTGCTGCGCGAACCGTTCAGGGTCGGTGACCCCACCCGCCCAGCCGTGGTGGAAGTAGAGCGCCGCGCCGTGGTCGATCACCCAGAGCTGTCCGTGCCAGAGCAGCAGGTTGGGGTTGCGCCACGACCGGTCCACGTTGGCGCAGAAGGCGTCCAGCCAGAGGATCCTGGCGGCGTCGGCCTCGCTACCGGGCGTCTCGCCGTCGAAGCCGAACGCACCCGGCAGGAAGTCGATGCCGAGGTTGAGGCCAGGGCTGGCGTTGAGCAGGTCCTGGACCTCCTCGTCCGCCTCGTAGCGCGCGATCTCGGGGTCGAGCTCGAGGGCGACCAGCCGCGGGGTGTTGAGGCCGATCCGCCGGGCCAGCTCCCCCACGATCACCTCGGCCACCAGCACCCGGACCCCCTGGCCGGCGCCACGGAACTTGCAGACGTAGGTGCCGAGGTCGTCGGCCTCCACCACGCCGGGCAGGCTGCCGCCCTCGCGCAGCGGCGTCACGTAGCGGGTCACGCCCACGGTCGCGATCACCTGATCGGGTCCTCGTTCTCCAGCCGGGCGCGTTCGGCGGCAACGTCGAAGTCGGCCACCGGCCACTGCGGATCGAGCCGGCGCAGCGCAGCGAGCAGCAGATGGCCGATCGCCAGGTTGCGGAACCACTTCTTGTCCCCCGGGATCACGTGCCACGGCGCGTGCTCGGTGTTGGTCCGCTCGACGGCGATCTCGTAGGCCTCCCGATAGGCGGGCCACAGCCCGCGCTCGTCGACGTCGCCCGGGTTGTACTTCCAGTGCTTCGTCGGGTCGTCGAGGCGAGCCAGCAGCCGTTCCTTCTGCTCCTCGGGCGAGATGTGCAGCAGGCACTTGATCACCGTGGTGCCGCCCTCGACCAGCTCGTGCTCGAACTCGTTGATGGCGCCGTAGCGGCGCTCGATCTCCAGGGCCGGCGCGAGCTGCCGGACCCGGGCGATCAGCACGTCTTCGTAGTGGGACCGGTCGAAGACGCCGATGTGGCCGGCGGTGGGCACGGCCTTCGCGATGCGCCAGAGGAAGTCCTGTGCGCGCTCCTCCTCGGTCGGCGCCCTGAACGACGTGATCCGCACGCCCTGCGGGTCGAACAGGCCGACCGTGTGGCGCAGGGTGCCGCCCTTGCCCGAGGTGTCCATGCCCTGCAGCACCAGGAGCACGCTGCGGGAGGCACCGTTGCGGCCTTCGGCGAAGAGCCGCTCCTGCAGGTCGGCGAGCTCGGGCCCGAGCGCGGCCAGGGCGGCGATGCCGTCGGCCTTCCTGCCGTCGAAGCCGGGGGCGGCGTCGGTCTCGATGGCGGCCAGGTCGGGGCGGCCCGGGGGAACCCGGAGAGCGGCGACGTCCATGACGGACAACCTAGATGAATGGGTCCCACGCCTCTCAACCGATCACTCGCCGCACATCGAGCGTGCACCCGACCACGGTGTCGACCGTGCCGTCCTCCTGCGGCTCGTCGAACCAGAGACCTTCGGTGAACCCCAGCTTGGCGAGCATCCGCAGCGAGGCTCGGTTGCGGTGGTCCGGCGCCGCGAAGAACGTCGTCGCGTCGGGGAACCTCTTGCGGGCCCGTTGCATCCAGGCCCAGACCACCTGGGTGCCGATGCCGCGCCCGGTCCAGGCCGGGTCGCCGATGGCGTAGTCGACGGCGATCGCCTCGGGGTCGGGTCCCAGCACGGCGTACTCGGGGTAGTCGCCGATCCGGTAGTCCTGCAGGAAGCCCACCGACCTGCCGTTGGCCTCCGCCACCCACATCCGGGTGGGCGTGATGCCGTCGATGTCCGGCCCGTACTTCGCCGTGACCGCCTCCAGTGTCGCCGGTCCGTCGCCGACCCACCACTTCTGCACGTGAGCGGCCGCGCGCCAGCGTGCGAGGTCGGGCAGGTCGCCCCACGACATCGCCCGCAGGCTCACCCGGGTGTCGGGATCCACCGCGAACTGCTTCACCTCGCCCGACAGGTCCAGCGGCACCGGCTCGGCGTGCATGCTGGCCACCGTCCGCCGCGCGGCCGCGGCCCACGACTCCCCCTCGCGCACGACGCCGGCCAGGGTGTGGCCGCGGTCGCGGACGACCAGGTGCACCTGGTCGGTCATGGTCACGGCTCCGCGCGGTCGCGGGTCAGGACCTCGTGGGCCTCATCGGTCACCCACCCATTGTGGCGGAGCCGCCGGTGGTCGAGCCCCCGTCGAGACCCGCAGCCGTCGTCAGCTCGTCGCGGACCACCGCGAAGGCGAGGCCGGAGGGGTAGCCCTTGCGGGCGAGCAGCCCCACCAGCCGCCGGGTCGCCGTGGTGTCGTCGACCCCGGACAGAGAGCGCAGCTTCTTGCGCACCAGAACCCGGGCCGCCTCCTCCTCCGCGTCCGGCTCGATCTCGTCGAGCGCCTCCCGGGCGACCTCGTCGTCGATGCCCTTGCGTCGCAGCTCCTGCGCCAGGGCCCGGCGGGCCAGGCCCTTGCCCGGCTGTCGGCTGGCCACCCAGGACCGGGCGAACGCCCTGTCGTCGATCAGACCGACCTCCTCGAACCGGTCGAGCAACCGGGTCGCGAGCTCGGCCGGCACGTTCTTCCGGGCCAGCTTGTCGGCGAGCTCCTTGCGGCTGCGCGCCTGTCCGGTCAGCTGGTCGAGCAGGATCTTGCGGGCCACCGACTCCGCGTCGGCGTCCGGTCCCTCGGTCACCGGGTCGGGTGGCGGCTCGGCCCCCTGACCGTGCGTCCAGGCGTCGACTCCGGTCCCGACGTCGCCCTTCCAGGCCTCACTCACGCCGCCCACACCTCGCCCCCGTGGTCGAGCTCGAGACCCGCCAGGGATCAGAAGTCGTCGACACCGATCGGCTCATCCGAGAGGTCGGACTCGGCCACGCCGGCCTCGGCGTCGACCGTGGGGCCGACCCCGAGCTTCTCGAGGATCTTCTTCTCCAGCTCGTTGGCCAGGTCGGGGTTGTCCTTGAGGAAGGATCTGGCGTTCTCCTTGCCCTGGCCGAGCTGGTCGCCTTCGTAGGTGTACCAAGCGCCGGCCTTGCGAACCAGACCGGCCTCGACGCCGACGTCGATCAGGCCACCCTCGCGGCTGATGCCCTTGCCGTACATGATGTCGAACTCGGCCTGCTTGAACGGCGGAGCCACCTTGTTCTTGACGACCTTGACCCGGGTCCGGTTGCCGACCATGTCGGTGCCGTCCTTGAGGGTCTCGATCCGGCGTACGTCGAGGCGGACCGAGGAGTAGAACTTCAGCGCCTTGCCACCGGTGGTGGTCTCCGGCGAGCCGAACATCACGCCGATCTTCTCCCGCAGCTGGTTGATGAAGATCATCGTGGTGCCGGAGTTGTTGAGCGCACCGGTCATCTTGCGCAGGGCCTGGCTCATCAGCCGGGCCTGGAGGCCGACGTGGCTGTCGCCCATCTCGCCCTCGATCTCGGCCCGCGGCACGAGCGCGGCCACGGAGTCGATCACGATCAGGTCGAGCGCGCCGGAGCGGATCAGCATGTCGGCGATCTCGAGCGCCTGCTCACCGGAGTCGGGCTGGGAGACCAGCAGGGCGTCGGTGTCGACGCCGAGCGCCTTGGCGTAGTCGGGGTCGAGCGCGTGCTCGGCGTCGATGA
>JALZCZ010000099.1 GCA_030862825.1 Actinomycetota bacterium
GGCTCGCAGAGCCGCCGCGCGCCATCGCCTTGGCGGTACGTATCCGCATCTGCTGTCCGGTCCTCGCCATCCGCTGATCGTGACGCATGGACCGCCGCTCGGGGGTCGTTTCCGGGCAATGCAGCCCTCCCACGACGACGGCCTAGGCTGGCAGGCATGGCCACCAACCGGGTCGCGGTCTACATCGACTTCGACAACGTCGTGATCTCCCGCTACGACCAGGTGCACCAGGAACCCCGCGACGCCTGGCGCGCGGACAACGCCCGCGACCACAGCCCCTCGGCGGACGGTGACGACCCGATCGCGGTCCGTCTGTCCGAGGCCACCGTCGACATCGGGGCCGTGCTCGACTACGCCTCGTCGTACGGCACCGTCGCCTTCGCCCGCGCGTACGCCGACTGGTCGGTGCCCGCCAACGCCTCCTACCGGCGGCAGCTGGTGGACCGGGCGATCGATCTCGTCCAGCTGTTCCCGGTGAGCGGCACCAAGAACGGCGCCGACATCCGGCTCTCGGTCGATGCCATGGAGGACCTGATGCAGTACGCCGACATCACCCACGTGGTGATCGTCGGCGGCGACTCCGACTACATCGCGCTCGCCCAGCGGTCCAAGCAGCTCGGCCGGTTCGTGGTCGGCATCGGGGTGACCGGCTCGACCAGCCGCGCCCTGATCGCCGCGTGCGACGAGTTCAGCCACTACGACGCGCTGCCAGGCGTGACGCCCCTGCGCCCGAAGGCGACCGCCAAGAAGGCCGCCGTGAAGACCGCCGTGAAGACCGGTCAGCCGACCACCGCGAAGAAGAGCTCGCGCAAGTCCACTGCCAAGCGCTCACCCAAGCCGGCCGAGACCGACCCGCTCCAGGAGGCCGCCGACCTGCTCGTGCGCGCCGTCCAGATCGCCCAGGACAAGTCCGACGACGACGAGTGGCTCAACGGCGGTGGCGTGAAGAGCCAGATGCAGCGGATGGACCCGTCGTTCAAGGAGAAGGCGCTCGGCTTCCGGAACTTCTCCGATTTCGTGGAGTCGCTCGACGACATCGTGGAGACCCGCAGCGACACCGGCGACGGGCACCTGCGCCTGCGGCTCCGTTGACCCTGGCCGGCGCTGACTCGTAGGCGACTGTCTCCCACGCAGCGCGCTCGTTCCTCACACGCTGCTGTTCGGCCAGTTCTTGTCGGGCTGCGGCACGGGACGCCCGGGCTGCTCGCCGCCCCGCTCCTCGAGGTAGCTGTCCTTCGGCACCATCACCTTGCGGCGGAAGATGCAGACCACCTTGCCGTCCTGGTTGTAGCCGATGGTCTCGACATGCACGACGCCGCGGTCGTCCTTCGACTTCGACCCCCACTTGTCCAGCACCGTGGTCTCGCCGTAGAGCGTGTCGCCGTGGAAGGTCGGGGCGACGTGGCGCAGCGACTCGATCTCGAGGTTGGCGATCGCCTTGCCGGAGATGTCGGGCACCGACATGCCGAGCAGGATGGAGTACACGTAGTTGCCGACCACGACGTTCTTGCCGAACTGCGTCGTCTCCTCGGCGTAGTTCACGTCCAGGTGCAGCGGGTGGTGGTTCATGGTGAGCAGGCAGAAGAGGTGGTCGTCGTACTCGGTGACCGTCTTGCCCGGCCAGTGCTTGTAGGTCGCACCGACCTCGAACTCCTCGTAGCTGCGACCGAACTGCATCTGTGTCTCCTGGGGTGGGCTGCGCGGACCGGCCTATCCTGCCAGGCTGCCGACCACCCCCTGGAGCGTGACCTTCGATTGTGAGAACGCGCCCGCACTGGCGCGCTTCTCGATCGCCGCCCTCGGCTACGTCGAGAAGCCGCCGCCCGAGGGCTGGGACACCTGGGAGGACTGACTGCGCCACTTCGACGTGCCCGAGGAGGAGTGGGACGACGGCGCGAGCCTGTGCGACCCCGACGGCGTGCTGCCGACCATCTCCTTCCTGAACGTCCCCGAGCCGAAGACCGCCAGGAACCGTCTCCCCATCGACCCGCAGGCCGCCGGCGGTCGCCACCTGCCCGCCGAGACCCGCACCGAGCGGATCGAGGCGATGGTGGCGCGCCTGGTCGCGGCCGGGGGCGCCGTCCGGGAGCGCGTGATGTTCGACGGCGCTCTCGACCACGTGGTGATGGCCGACCCCGAGGGCAACGAGCTCTGCGTCGTCCGACCCCCGCCCGTCGCTCGCCTCAGTCGAGCTCGAACCACTCCGGCAGGTCTCCGGACACGACCCTGCGGGCCAGCAGGGGGTCGAGCGCGGTGCGCGTGTGTGACCAGGGCCCGCGGTAGAGCCGGTCGATGTGACCGATGTACTGGCTGACCATCCGCCTGGAGCGCAGGAACCGGAGCACGATCTCGTCGGAGCGACTGGCGCGCGAGCTCCAGTTGGGCGAGCCGGTGATCAGCACGTTGGCCCTCCTGTTGCCGGCGAACCCGCCTCTGATCGCGACCGCCTTCATGTGCAGGTACTTCTCGGGGATCCCGTCCTGGTCGTTGTCGATGGTGACCTGCCGGATCGGCACCGGCCCCCGACCCCTCGGGTTGCGCAGGACGCGGTTCACGCCTCGTCCGGCCAGCGTGGTGATGATCCTGATGTTGCAGCCGCGGTCCCACAGCCTGCGTACCTTGCGGGCGATGTCGTAGCCGAACGCGTCGAACCAGCCGGCAATGGCGATCCGTACCTTGGTCCGGCGATAGCTGTCGCCAGCGGGGACCTTGCAGCTGATGTGGCCCAGCTCGCCGCGGATCGTGTTGCGCCGGTACGACGGCCACAGCGTGACCTTGTGCCGACCCGAGCTTCTCACCTGGAACGGGCTGGCCACCGGCTTGTCCCTGGCGTACTCGCGGAACGTTCCTCTGAGGGATCGGTAGAGCCATCGGTTGTGAGCGGTCACCAGGTCGTTCCACTGGCGGTTGCCGGCGGCCCGGGTGATGTTGAAGGAGCCGACCATGCTGATGTTGTGCACCCGGTGCACCCGGCTGATCAGCACGAACTTGGAGTGCATGATCCTCCCGGCGCTGCGGCAGGCCCCCCGGCAGCGCACGGCGAAGGACCGGTCGCGGTCGTTGCGGTTGAGCACCCTGCGGGTCCAGCCCCAGTTCGGGTTCTCCACCGTGCTGGCGACCACGATCTGCACGTGCACACCGCGCCGGTGGGCGTCCACCAGCGACCTGGCGGTCGCCCGGTCGTCGTAGTTCCACACCGCGATCCGGATGAACTCACCCTTGGCGGTGTTGCGGATCGCGCGGTTGACGCGCTTGAGGATCGCGCGCTGGGCGGAGGGGATCATGGGGTCGCTCAGCACCGCTCCCTTGGGGGGAGCCCACCTCTGACGCCGCTCCTCTGCAGCGGCCACGACGGGCTGGGTCAGGGTGATGGTCAGCCCGATCAGGACCAACGGGACGAGCAGGTGACGGGCAACACGCATCAGCACTCCGAGAGGCTCGGGATCAGAACACAGGTCCCAGTCACCCTGACCAGCCAGCCGGATGTCAAACCCCCGCGCCGGAAGTCAGTCGAGCTCGAACCACTCCGGCAGCGCCGGAGACCCCGTCGCCATCCGGGCCAGCAGCGGCTCCGCCGTCGTCCGTCGGTGGGACCACGGGCTGCTGTACAGACGGTCGACGTGGCCGGAGTACTGGCGGGCGAGCTTGGGTACGTCGAGGAACCGAACGACGATCTCGTCGGATCGCTGGGCGCGAGCGCTCCAGTTGGGCGAACCCGTGATCAGCACGTCGGCACGCGGGTCGCCGTCGAAGAACCCGGTGATCGCCATCGCCTTCATGTGCAGGTAGCGCTCCGGGACCCGGTCCTGGTTGCGATCGATGGCGACCTGGCGGATGGGCACCGGGCCGCGCCCCCTCCGGCTGCGCAGGGTCCGGTTCACGCCACGGCCCGCCAGGGTCGTGATGATCTTGATATCGCAGCCGCGACCCCAGAGCGTGCGGAGCTGCTTCGCGATATTGGTGCCGAAGTCGTCGAACCAACCCGCGATCGCGATCCGGATCTTGGTACGCCGCTGACCGTTGCGGACCTCGTCCGCCGGGATCTTGCAGCGCACCCGCTCGAGCTCGTCCCTGATCGTGTTGCGGCCGATCGACGGCCAGAGGGTGATCTTCTGCTTGCCCAGGTCGGTGACCTGGAAGGGGCGAGCCAGCCGGTGGTCCCGCGCGTACTCGTGGAAGGTGCCGACCAGCGACCTGTAGAACTCCTTGTCGCGGGTGGTCACCAGGTCGTTCCACTGCCGGAAACCGGCCGCCCTCGTCAGGTTGAACGAGCCCACCATGCTGATGTTGTGGGCCTTGCGGACCCGGCTGATCAGCACGAACTTCGCGTGCAGGATGGCGGCGCTGCGGCAGCCACCGCGGCAGCGTACGGCGAACGAGCGGTCCTTGCGGTTGGCGTTGAGCGCGGCGACCGTGCGGTTCCAGTTGCCGTTGCGCACCGAGTTGGCCACCACGACCTGGACGTGCACCCCGCGGTGGTGCGCGTCGAGCAGGGCGTTGGTGGTCGCTCGGTCGTCGTAGTTCCACACCGCGAGCCGGATGAACTCACCCTTGGCGGTGTTGCGCACGGAGCGGATCACCCGGTTGAGGATCAGCCGCTTGCGCCCACCGATCATCGGGTCGCTCAGCAGCGCACCGCTGGGCGGAGTGAACCCGCGTCCCGACCTCTCGTCGACGACCGCTGAGCTCAGCGAGATCGTCGCGGAGCTCTCACCCGATGCTGCCCCTGCCGTGGCGGCGGGCACCGTCGTGAGCGTCGCCGTCAGGCCGAGCAGGGCCAGGAGGAGGGCGAGCCGACCTGCGTGGGGCATGGGCTACTCCAGAACGGTGGGAGAGGGAGCGAGGGAATCCTAGGGCTGGTCGTGGGTCCCGCGTGCGGAGACCCGGCGAAAGTAGTCACCCGTGATGCCGACCAGGGCGTCGACGGCGGCCGCCAGGGCCGCTTCGGCATCGACGTCCTCGGGGTCGTCGCCGGGCACGACCAGCGGGGTGAGCTCGGCGAGGTCACCGACCACGTTCACCCCCCGCGCTCGGATCTTCGCGACGATCGCGTCCGCTCGTTCCTCGAGCCACGGTGGCGGCTCGAACCCGATCGGGCGGCCGCCGGTGCGCGATCCCATCGCCTGCTTGGCCAGCCGGAACTTGAGCATCAGCTGGAAGTCGCTGGCGACGCCTCCACGCTCGGCCAGGGTCCTGTTGACGGCGAGGAGGACCACCGCCGAGGCCACGTCGAGGGAGGTGTTGGCGGGCGGAACGTCCTCGCAGCCGTCTCCGGGCACGCCCGCCGCGGCGCAGAACCGCGACCACAGCAGCCCCGGCCCGACGCCGGGCAGCGGCAGGGTCACCACCGTGACTCGCTCGGGACCCACTGCGTCCGCCCAGTTGCGCACGATCCGCGCCGCTCCCTGCTGCCACCAGAACCCGCGCGCCGCCTTGTCGCCCCCGGCCAGCCCGTCGACGTACTCCCGCCAGCCGGCCGTGCCTCCATTTTTCAGGCGCTCCTGCCACATCGCGGGCACGACCCTGCCGAGGTCCCGCACGGTGAGGACCACGTGGACAGGGGTGCCCAACGCCTCGACGACCCCCGCGATCCGCTCGGGAGCCACCGGTCCCAGGAACTCCATGCTGATCACGGCGTCGCCGTCGTGGCCCTGGATCTCCCGGAGCAGCTCCGACCACTTCCCGCGCACCTGGCTTGCGGCCGCGTGCCGGCCGAGCACGTCCTGCACCGCGAGGGCCTGGTCGCGCCGGGCCGGACCGGGCACGAGGAGGCCGCGCTCGGCCAGCCGGTCGCGGTTGAGGAAGAGACGGTCCTGCAGGTAGGAGGTCCCCGACTTCATCAGCCCCGCGTGGAGGACCACCCGCTGCGCCATGCCGGGCAGTCTATGAAGTCCCCTTACGAGCCCCCGCCGCCCGCCTTGCGGCGGTGCATCTTGGGCGCGCCACCGATCACCTCGGAGCCGTGAGCCTTCTCGCGG
Organism: Actinomycetota bacterium; assembly: GCA_030862825.1. Classification (GTDB taxonomy): domain Bacteria; phylum Actinomycetota; class Actinomycetes; order Propionibacteriales; family Nocardioidaceae; genus Nocardioides. Next base: position 5,979 of record JALZCZ010000099.1, read on the forward strand.
ACGGGACCGTCCTTGTGGACGCCCTTCTCGTTGGAGTTCTTGCGATCCAGCGCCTCCCGCATCTTCGCCTTGAGGTCGTCGTTGTCGCTGGACTCAGCCATGGGGTCCTCCTGGTTCGCAGTGCGGTCTGTCGAGTCGACCCTGACATCTCCGCCCAACGTACGTCGACCGCAACAGCCCGGCGAGGCCGGGTCAGGGCGCCGCGACCGCGACGTCATCGCCGAGCCGGAGCTGCCGGCCCAGTGCGCCGGACAGGGAGCCGGCGTACTCCAGGGTCATGTGGCCGCGGTCGCGGTGCGTGATGTAGTCGCCCACCACCACCGGGCACTTGTCGAAGGCGCAGAACCACTGCTTGGTCTCGACGTACTCGATGCCGGTCGCCCTCGTCGATGCCTTCACCGCGCGGCGCATCAGCATCGAACGGCGGAAGGGGTCGGAGAGGCCGTCGGCCAGGGTCGCGCCGCGGTCGGAGATGACCGACGGGTCGAACTCCAGGCGAGGTACGTCGCCCAGCACCACGATCCGTTCGGTGAGCGGCTCCAGCGACTCGATCCGCTCGACCATGCCGGCCTTGATCATGGCGGCGATCTCTTGGCTGTCGTCGACGTAGGTGCCGCCATCGGCGACGTAGCGAGCTTGGGTGTCGGTCGACATGATCACGACGTCGGGGCGGAGCCTCTCGATCTGGCGCTGGCTCCACTCGTGGAAGAACGTGCAGTCCCTGTCCGGAGCCTCGTAGAACGGCGAGTAGGGCAGCACCAGCGCCGGTGTGCAGCCCTGCAGCACGAAGCTGTAGGAGCGGAAGCCGTTGCGGGCCGCAATCCGCTCCAGGGCGGGGATCCAGTGGCGCATGTGAGAGTCGCCCAGCAGCACCATGGTGCGGTCGCCGTCCGGATCGCCGCGCGGGCACAGCGGCATCGGCTCGGGGATGCCCCAGTACTCGCAGCCCCCGAGGTCCGCTGCCACGTGGTCGGCGAGCCCGAGCGCCGCCGGACGGAGCGGGTTCGGGATCTCGGCGTCGTCCTGTGCGGCCAGCACCGAGGCCTGCACCAGCCGGACCTGGGGGTCGTCCGAGCAGGTCGGCGCGCCGTCGCGGTCGCAGTACTCGGCGGTGATCGGTGGCCGCTTCTCGTTGAGGTCCTGCACCAGGAGGTGGTGGGCGGCGAAGACGGTCACGCCCAGCGCTGCGACGGAGACGGGATACAGCGCGATCCCCCGCCACCGCGGCCGGAAGAAGGTCCGGTCGCGGAACGGGTTCTCGACGAAGCGGTAGGAGAGGTCGGAGAGGCCCAAGGCCGCCAGCGAGACCAGCAGCCCGGACCAGCCCGTCGGGGTCTCCCAGATCTCGCCGACCATGACCAGGGCCGGCCAGTGCCACAGGTAGAACGAGTAGGAACGGTCGCCGATCCACCGCATCGGGAGCACCGACAGGAACCGCTGCGGACCCCAGCCCGCGGTCGCGATGCCACCGCCCAGCAGCAGCGCGGCGCCCAGCACCGGCAGCAGCGCCGGCACGCCGGGCACGCGGGTGTCGACGGTGAACGAGACCGCGGCGACACCGATCATCGCCACTCCCGCCCACGACGCGGCGGCGAGCAGTCGTGGCGACAGCCGGCGCAGCCGGAGCGCGGCCGCGGCCGTCGCCGCTCCGAGGCCGAGCTCCCAGGCGCGGGCGGGGGTCGAGAAGTACGCCCCGCGGGGGTTGTCGCCGACGGCGTACCACGCCCACGCGAAGGACACGACACTGATCGCGGCGATCGCGATGACTACCGCCCTGCGGGCGCGGCCCCGGCTGCGGAAGAGGGCCACCAACAGCAGCACGACCAGCGGCCAGACCAGGTAGAACTGCTCCTCCACCGCCAGCGACCAGTAGTGCTGGATCGGCGGGACCGCGTCGTCCTGCGCGAAGTAGTCGGTCTCGTCGCGTGCGAACTTGATGTTTGCGGCGAAGAACGTCGCCCAGACGGTGTCCTTGAACAGCCTGATGGCCTGGATGCCGCTGAGCAGGAAGTAGCCCGCCACCACGGTCACCGCCAGCACGAGTGTGGCCGCCGGCAGGATCCGCTTCGCCCGGCGCGCGTAGAAGTCGAGCAGGGAGACGCCACCGCGGCGGTCGGACTCCGCGAGCAGCAGGCCGGTGATCAGGAAGCCGGAGATGACGAAGAAGACGTCGACCCCGATGTAGCCGCCGTGGAACGGCCCGATCCGGGCGTGGTCGAGGACGACCAGGATCACTGCCAGGGCACGCAGGCCCTGGATGTCGGGGCGGAAGGATCCGGACTTCTCCGAGTGGCTGCCGACCGCCGGTGTTGCCGGGGCCGTCGGCGTACTCATGCGAAAGCCCGGCTCCGGGTCAGTTCAGCTCGAACCAGTCGGGGACATTCTCGCCGGTGCGGAGGTTCGGCAGCCCACCCGGCTCGGTGACGCCCCTCATCAGCATCTTCGTCGACGGCGCGGTGCGAAGGTGCGACCACTCGCTGAAGAACAGCCGATCGGTGTTGGCCATGTACTGGTTCACCATCTTGGTGGCCTTCGTGATCCGGAACAGGATCTCATCGGACTTCTGGGCGCGGGTGCTCCAGTTCGGCGATCCCGTGACCAGCACGTGGGCCGACTTGTCGCCGCCGTAGACACCGCTGATCGCGATGTTCTTCATGTGCAGGTAGCGCTCCGGGATGCCGTCGAGGTTGGGGTCGTAGGTGACCTGACGGATCGGCACCCGCCCACGACCAGCGGGATTCTTCAGCGTCTGGTTGACGCCACGGCCGGCGAGGGTGGTGATGATCCGGATGTCGCAGCCCCGCTCCCAGAGGGTCCGGACCCGCCGAGCGATGTCGTTGCCGAAGGCGTCGAACCAGCCGGCGATCGCGATCCGGATCATGGTCCGGCCCTTGGCGTTGCCGGCGTTGCCCTCCGCGCCCGCGCACGAGACCTTGTTGAGCTCGGCGAGGATCGGGTTGCGGTTGAACGCGGGGAAGAGCGTGACCTGGTACTTGCCCAGGTCGGTCACCTTGTAGGGCGCGGGGACGATGATGTCCTTCGCGTACTCGTTGAAGGTGTCCTCGAGGGCCTGGTAGAGCCCGAAGTTACGGGTCGTCACCATGTCGTTCCACTGCCTGTTGCCGGCGGGGGTGGTCAGGTTGAACGACCCGAACATGCTGATGTTCTTCGCCTTGTGGATCCGGCTGAAGAGGATGTACTTGGAGTGCATGATCTTGGTGCGGCTCCGGCAGCCACCGGTGCACTTCAGCGCGAAGCTCTTGTCGGTGGTCTTGCGGTTGAGCTGGGCGCGGGTCCGGTTCCAGTTCGCATTGTCCACCGACCCCGCGACCACGATCTGCACGTGCACACCACGGCGGTCGGCGTCGAGCAGGGCGTTGGTCACCGGCCGGTCGTCGTAGTTCCACACCACGACCCGGATGTACTCCCTCTTGGCCGTGTTGTTGATCGCCCTGATCACCCGGCGCAGAATGTTGCGGTTGACCCTAGGGATCATCGGGTCGCTCAGGACCACGCCGGTCGGCGGCGTCCAGGAGCTTCCTCGGTCGTTCCTCGTGCCGGACGGCGCCTTCTTCTCGTCAGCGGCCGCGGCTGGTGCCGACACCTCGACGGACACCGTTCCGACAGCACCCGCGGTGGCCGATCCGACCACCGCCAAGGGCGCGAGCAGGCTCAGCGTGGCGACGACGATGGCGAGCCGGGCAGCACGCATGAGGATGACTCCCTGGGTTGTGGGTCGGTGGCGCTGAGTTCAATACGGGGCGGCGCGAGGATACCCCAGCAGAGGCGGCATTCTGCGGGTTGTCGAGACTTGCCGAAAACGTGGCGCAGCCCGGGCTAGAGCTTGTACTCCTCGAGCACGCGGCGGCCGATGATCATCCGCTGGATGTCGGCGGTGCCTTCGCCGATCAGCAGCATCGGCGCCTCACGGTAGAGGCGCTCGATCTCGTACTCCTTGGAGAAGCCGTAGCCGCCGTGGATCCGGAAGGAGTCCTCGACCACCTGCGAGCAGTACTCCGACGCGAGGTACTTGGCCATCCCGGCCTCGAGGTCGTTGCGCTGTCCCTTGTCCTTGATCCGGGCGGCGCGGACCACCATCTGGTGGGCTGCCTCGACCTTGGTGGCCATCTCGGCCAGCCGGAACTGCACCGCCTGGTGCTCGGCGATCTTCTTGCCGAAGGTCTCACGCTGCTGCGCGTAGGAGACGCCGAGCTCGAAGGCGCGGTTGGCCACCCCGACACCCCGGGCCGCGACGTTGACGCGGCCGACCTCGACGCCGTCCATCATCTGGTAGAAGCCCTTGCCGGGCTCGCCGCCGAGCACCTGGTCGGCCGAGATCTGGTGGTCCTCGAAGACCATCTCGGTGGTGTCGACGCCCTTGTAGCCCATCTTGTCGATCTTGCCGGGGATGGTGACGCCCTGGGCGGTCTCGCCGAACCCCTCGGTCTTCTCGACCAGGAACGTGGTCATGTTCTTGTAGACCGACTCGGCTTCCTCGTCGGTCTTGACGAGTACGGCAACCAGGTTGGACGACCCGCCGTTGGTCAGCCACATCTTCTGGCCGGTGATGGAGTAGCTGCCGTCGTCGGCGCGGATCGCCTTGGTCGTGATCGCCGCCACGTCGGAACCGCACCCGGGCTCGGACATCGAGAACGCCCCGCGCACCTCGCCGAGCGCCATCCGCGGCAGGTACTTCTTCTTCTGCTCCTCCGTGCCGTGCTGGAGCAGCATGTAGGCCACGATGAAGTGGGTGTTGATGATCCCGGACACGCTCATCCAGCCGCGCGCGATCTCCTCGACCACGAGCGCGTAGGTCAGCAGCGACTCGCCCAGCCCGTCGTACTCCTCGGGGATCATCAACCCGAAGACGCCGAGCTCCTTGAGGCCCTCCACGATCTCGGTCGGGTACTCGTCCTTGTGCTCGAGCTCGGTCGCGACCGGAAGGATCTTCTCGTCGACGAACGTGCGGACCGCCTTGAGGATCTCGATCTGGTCCTCGTTCAGTCCATCGGTCTCGCACAGGCGGGCCATCAACGCGCTCCTTCGTCGTTCGGGCGTCGGGCCATCGAGGTGACCCGGGAGTAACAAGCGGGCAACGGTAACCGGTCTCCGGTGCTCGCGACCATGATGCACGCCACTTCCGGCGGGCCGGCTCTCGTTATAGTTCGGGGGTGCAGCCCGGCAGCGACGACCCCACCGGTGCTGAGTCGGACACTGGGCCGGACGCTGGGTCGGACGCTGGGCCGGATCTGGGGCACCGCGTGCTGGTCATCCTGCCTGCCTGGAACGAGCAGGAGTCGGTCGGGCGCACCGTGCACGAGGTCCGGGGCACCAACCCCGGCGTCGACATCCTCGTCGTCGACGACGGATCCAGCGACGCGACCGCCGTGGAGGCCCGGCGGGCGGGCGCCGAGGTGTGCCGGCTGCCGTTCAACCTCGGCG
>JALZCZ010000181.1 GCA_030862825.1 Actinomycetota bacterium
ACCTCGGTGGAGTCGTGGTCGGGGAGGTCGAGCAGGACCACGCCGTCGAGGTCGTCGTCGCTGTGGGTGCCGATTCTCGTGTCGAGCATGGAGTCGCGCGTGGTCTGGTGGCGGGGCGGGATCCCGACCCACTCGAGCAGCTCCTCGGCACCCTCGCTCCCCCACACGCAGGCGCTCGCCCACGACGTGGTGGGACGGCGTACGCCGACGGCGGAGAGCTCCAACCCGGTCAAGGCGTTGTACGTCGACGACTTGCCCGAGCCGGTCGCGCCGGCGATGCCGACCACCGTGTGCTCCGCCGACAGCCGCAGCCGCGACGCGGCCTTCTTGGCGACGGCCTCCGCCTCGTCGACGATCAGGTCGTCGAGGCGACCGCGGGCGGCCTGCGTGGCGGCTTCGAGCCCGTCGACCCGGGCGCCGATGTCGGTGCCACGGGTCAGCAGCTTGCGGGCGCCGTCGAGCAGGCCGGTCACGCGGTTCCTCCAGATCTGGTCGCTCGTGGGTCGTTGCGCGCAGCAGCGAAGCGCAGGTCGTCGACCCTACGGGAGGCTTCGCGCAGCTGTTCGGCCGCCTGGGGCTGCAGGGACAGCGCGTCCAGGAGCACCAGGTAGCGCCCGCGCTCGTCCTCGAGAAGAGCAGCGACCCGCTCCTCCAGCGACCGTCGGGCGCGCTCGGCGAGAGACCGGACGGCCTGGTCACCGAAGACCGCCTCCAGGAGCTTCTGGCCGAGCACCGCCGATCCGCCGGCAATGCCGGCCTCGGCGCCGGTGACGCCCGCTGTGTGGGCGAACACGACGATCATCAGGGCCACCGACAGCCCGTTGACGCCGAAGGCGAGCAACCGGGCGGTGCTCCTCTTGTCGGCGCCCTCGCTGCGCACCATCTCCAGCACGTCCTGCTGCCAGTCGCGCACCGCGCGCTCGGCCTTGCGCCGCAGGTCGCGCGAGGCTCGGCCAAGGTCCTCCTCGGCGCCGGCGAGCAGTCCCTGGCCGGCGGCCTGCTGATGCCACGACGCCTCGGCCCGCTCGGCTGCTGCCTCGGCGTGCTCCAGGATCAGGGTCTCGAGACCCGACTCGACGGCCACCGTGACGCGCTCGGCCTGATGGGGCTTGCCCTTGACCGCGTTGACCACTCGGTCGCGGATCCAGCTGACGCGGTTCTCCAGCGACTTGAGGAGCTCGCCGGTGCCCACGAACTCCTGCCAGCGCGCGAGCACCTCGCCACGCAGGAGGGTTCCGTCGGCCGAAGCCTCGGCGACGGCGGCGATGGCCTGGTCGTAGGCGCGGTCGGCGTCCTCGCGCAGGCGGGCGGCGGCGGTGAGCTGCTCGGCGGAGGCGTCAGCCACGGCGTGCGTACGCCGCGTCAGGTCTCGGATCGCGCCCTCGAGCGTCCGCTTGACCACGCCGGCCCGGGCGTCGGCGTCGGCTGCGAGCGAGTCCAGCCACGACCTGATCTCGACCACGTGGATCGGCGGCAGCAGGCCGTCGTCGCCGACGATGCCCTCGGTCACGGTGAACAGCGGCGAGTCCTTGAGCCCACGGCTGGCGAGCATCCGGGCCAGGTGGCTGGCCACGGTCTGCAGCGCGTCGGGCGGGGTCCGGTCGAGCACGATCGCCACAGCGGTGGAGCGCTCCGCTGCCCGCTTGAGGTAGTCCCACGGCACCTGGTCGGCGTAGCGCGCGGCGGAGGTGACGAACAGCCACAGGTCGGCGGCGGCGAGCAGCTGCGCAGCGAGCTGCCGGTTGCGCTCCTCGACCGAGTCCACATCGGGGGCGTCGAGGATGGCCAGCCCGGCGGGCATCTTGTCCGACGGCACCAGCTGCAGTGCGTCGGGGTCGTCCGTGGGGTGCTCCACGCGCTGCAGGTCGGGCAGCAGCCGGTCCTGGCCGAACCAGTGAGCGTCGTCCGGGTGGTGCACGAGCACCGGCGACCGCGTGGTCGGCCGCAGCACTCCGGGCGTGGTGACCCGGTGGCCGACGAGCGAGTTGACCAGCGTCGACTTCCCGGCGCCGGTGGATCCGCCCACGACCGCCAGCACCGGAGCGTCGATGGTCATCAGCCGCGGAATGGCGTAGTCCTCGAGCTGGTCGACCATCTCCCGCTGGGCGGTCCGCTGCACGTCGGCGCCGGGCAGGTCGAGCGGCAGCTGGACGGCCTGCAGCGCCCCCCGCAGCCGGATCAGGGCGGTGAGCATCTTGTCGTACCCGTCGTCGACGGGTCCCGCGACGGGCGAGGTCATCGGGTCGGCACCACTTGTCCCGGGAACGCGATCCGGGGACGTACTTCGTTGATCCGGGCCAGGTAGTCCTGGCCGCGGAGCTGGTAGTCGGGCGGTGCGGTGCCGCGCAGCAGCCGATGGTGGAGGTAGCCGAGCTCGATCGCGGCCTGCTGGTAGTCGCGCATGGCCTCGGCGCCGTCGCGTCCGCCGTGCTGCTTGGCGAACTGCCGTGCCGTACGCCGGGCCCGGAGGTCGATCACCCAGCCGATGTCGGTGGCCGGGACCAGCCCACGCCGGGCGGCGTCGGAGAGGGCCGCGGTCAGCATCCGGGCCTCGGACCGGCGGGCCCATATGCCCAGCACGACCAGGCCGACGAACGCCGGCACCATCAGGACCAGGTAGACCCCGAAGAAGCCTTGGGCGCCGAAGATCGTGGATCCGTTCCACAGTCCGTGCGCCCCCACAGCACACACGTACCCCCCGAGGGGCGCCAGGATGCGGAGCGCGGGGCGGCGCGAGCTCACCGCGATGCCGACCCCGATGCCGATGAAGGTCGTGAAGACAGGGTGCGCGAACGGGCTGAGCAGGCACCGCAGCACGAACGTCGTGGTGATGCCGACGACCCCGCCGGGCCCGATCCCGTCGCTGCCGTTGTACGCCGCCGCGAGGTAGAGGATGTTCTCGGTGAAGGCGAAGCCGATGCCGACCATGCCGGCGTAGACGATGCCGTCGAGGACGCCGTCGAGCTCGGCCCGGCGCCACCAGAGGAGCAGCAGCAGGAAGAGGCCCTTGCTCGCTTCCTCCGTGACCGGCGCGACGATCGCGAGCGACTGCTCCTCGGTGAACGGGACCACGAGTCCGCCCAGGCCACCGATGAGGATGGCCGCGATGGTGGCCACGAACGCGCCCCACAGCAGGCCGAACGCGAGCAGCCGTCTCGGCTCGGGCTCGTAGCGGTCGAGCCACAGGTAGCAGAGCACCAGCGGCACCACCGGGATGGCCGCCATCAGGGTCGCGACGAACATGATCGTCGGGGCTCCGGACAGCGCCAGGATCGCGAGCATGAGCAGTCCGCCGACGGCGACCAGCACGCTCACCGTGACAGTGAACGCGGCGCTGTCGCGACGGGTGCTGGACATGGCCCGCAGCCTATCGGCAGCCTCACCTGCACCATGCTTCGACGCGTAAGGTGACGGGGTGACCGAGGAGACGACGCCAGAGACCGCCGAGCCGAGGACCGAGTCGCACGATCCGGCCGTGCCGGCGGCGTACTCGCACTTCATGCGGCAGGGCTGGGCCGACCCCGAGCTGGACCTGCCACCGCACCCGATCGCACCGCACGCCGCGGCCCGCAGGGCCAGGCTCGCCGAGATGTTCCCTGGCGAACGACTGGTGCTGCCGGCCGGCGGCTACAAGGTGCGCGCCAACGACACCGACTACCGCTTCCGGGCGGACACTGCTCACACGTATTACTGCGGCAACCAGACCTCCGACGCCGTGCTCGTCATCGACGACGGCGAGTCCGTGCTCTACGCGCGGCCCCGGTCGGGTCGCGACACCGACGAGTTCTTCCGCGACCGGCAGTACGGCGAGCTCTGGGTCGGTCGCCGACCGTCCCTCGGCGAGATCTCGGCGTCGCTCGGCCTCGAGGTGCGCCACATCGACGAGCTCGAGGGCGTGCTCCGCGCCTCCGGCAAGACCCGCGTGCACCGCGGCGTCTCGTCGGCGGTCGACCGGACGGTGACGGACGAGACGACGCTCGACGACGACTTCGCTCGCGTCGTCTCCGAACAGCGGCTGGTCAAGGACGACTGGGAGGTCGCCGAGCTGCAGGCGGCCTGCGACATCACCACTCTCGGCTTCGAGGACTGCGCGCGCGAGTGGGACCGGGTGATCGAGCACGGCGAGCGGTGGCTCGAGGGCACCTTCTTCCGCCGGGCCCGGACCATGGGCAACGACATCGGCTACGACTCGATCGTCGCCGGAGGTCGGCACGCGACCGTCCTCCACTGGATCGACAACACCGGCCCGATCACCCCCGGTGAGCTGGTGCTGCTCGACATGGGCGTGGAGGGCCGCAACCTCTACACCGCCGACGTGACCCGCACCCTCCCTGTCAACGGCACGTTCAGCCCGCTGCAGCGCGAGCTGTACGACGTCGTGCTGCAGGCACAGCAGGCCGGCATGGATGCCCTGCGACCCGGCGTGCCGTTCAGCGCCGGGCACGAGGCGGCGATGTCGGTGCTCGCCCATGCGCTCCAGGACTTGGGACTGCTGCCCGTCACTGCCGAGGAGGCCCTCGACCCGGACTCGAAGGTCTACGCGCGGTGGACGCTCCACGGCACCAGCCACATGCTGGGTCTCGACGTGCACGACTGCGGCCGGGCCGCCCCCGAGGCCTACGCCAAGGGCACGCTGTCCGCCGGCATGGTGCTGACCGTCGAGCCCGGCCTCTACTTCCAGCAGGACGACCTGCTCGTGCCGGAGGAGCTGCGTGGCATCGGTATCCGGATCGAGGACGACGTCCTGATCACCGACGACGGCGTCCGCAACCTCTCCGCCTCACTCCCCCGCTCCGCAGACGACATCGAGGCCTGGATGAGGGCGAAACGCGGGTGAGACTCTCCTCCAGGCTGTTGGGGCGTGTCCTGCCCGGCCTGGTCGCACCCCTCCTCCTGATCCCGCTCGCCGGATGCACCGGCGACGACGCCACGGCCGACACCGTCGCCGAGGTACGGGCGATGAGCGCGGCCCAGGCGGAAGCAGTCCTGCTCACCCGTCATGACCTCGGACCCGGCTACAAGGAGCAGGCCGTCGACGAGGACGGCGACAACGACGGCATGGACTGCCTGAGCCTGGCCGCCCGCGAGTTCGAGTCATCGAAGGCCGCGACCGAGCTCGAGGTCGAGTACCGCAAACCCGGGCCTGCCGACACCCTCGGTGAGGTCAGCGTGCTGTCGGGGTTCTCGTCGTACGTCGACAAGGACCGCGCCGAGGTCACCCTCGACGAGCTCCGGGGCGCGATGCAGGACTGCCCCAGCGCGAGGTACGAGCAGGACGACGCCACGATCAGCTTCGACATCTCGGTCTCCGACGACAAGACCGTCGAGGCCCTCGACCAGCAGGTCAACATCACCCTGGACGGCGACATCACGATCGGCGACACGGTCCTGCCGCTCGTCATCGAGCTCCGCCACTTCCGGATCGCCAACCACGCCGGCACGGTCAGCGTCTCGGTCCTCAACGCCCCCGACCAGGTCGGCGAGATCGACCGCCTGGTCGGGCTCGGCGTCGACCGCTTCGTCGACGTTGCCGACGCCACGTCCTGACCGAGTCGGCTCGCGGCCCTCGCCGTCGTCGGCATCGCCGAAGGCCTCGAAGCTATCCGGGTCGCCGGGGCACCGCACAGGCGATGGCGGCGACGACCTGGCCGGAGGGATCACGGGGCGGTGCCCGATCCAGCCCTTCCGCGATCGCATTCTGCCGCCGTCCGTGCTCGTGCCGATGAGGGGCTGTTGGCCGGTTTCGGCCTTCGCGAAGGGTCCTCGGGTTGGGGTCGATCGAGGCACGACAAGGTCACGAGCAACCTCGACCCGGCAAGAGAATCGATCAACGGCCAGCACCAATACATCGCCAGTCCCGCACCGGCCTGTCTTGCGGAAGCTGGCCTGTGGGCATGACAGCTCACGACGCTCCACCGGACTCGGGCCAACCGGCTGCCCCTGCCACGCGGCTCATGCTCTGTGGCGTTGGCATGGGGGGTCTGCTGCAAGCGACAGGCCACGCCGGTGACGACGCACTTCTCGCGCAGATCGTTTCACGAAGCCAGATCGACACTGCTCGCCACTGGGTTCACTATCCCCGCCCGCTCGCACGAGGACGTCGCGTTGCTGCTCGCCCCCGACGCCCGCCGCCGTGTCGCGCGGCACGCGGCTGGAGACGCTGCTGCCGGACACGTCGTCCACAGCGACGGGCGTCACGTCGGACCAGCTCGCCCGGCCCCGATCCTCCGGAGCCGGGCGAACTCGGGTCTCGCGCTATGCCGTCAGAGCGTGCTCTTCCACTTCTTCGAGCACACCTTGAGGTCCAGCTTGACCTGCTGACCCCGTTCGACATAGACGGACTGCTGGTCGACGGTCTTCAGCCCCGTCGCCGTCTGCTTCTCGCAGGTGAGCGTCCACCACTCCGCGATCCCGGCGCCGACCACCTCGCTGCCTACCGCGTCGTACAGGCTGGCCTTGATGTCGTACGTCGGTGAGGTGGACGCGTAGTTGTGCACCTCGAAGATGTACGTACCGGGCTCCGGATCGACTACCTTCGCCGACTCCGCTTGGCCAGGCGGGTTGCCCGAGGAGCCGACCTCAACGCGGCGTCCGGTCGGGTCCACCCAGTAGACGACAAGGTCCAGGTCGTCGGCGGCGCTGGTGGGCCAGCTCAGGTCCACCTGGAGCACGTCGAGGCCGGGTTGCGTGACCTCGAACTCCTCATAGGCGTGCTGGTTGAACGGCGGTGCCGGACGGTTGGTGTACGCCTGGGTGCTCACCGGTTCCTCGGCGAGGATCTCGACGAGCCGCTTGGAGACCGCCGGCCTCGTTGAGGGGTTGACGTCCCAGACGTAACGTCCGTCGCTCCCGACCCGCATCGTGGAGTTCAGACTGTCATCGAAGTTGGCGCTGTTGTCCCAGGTCTGGGTCTCGAACTCCTTGGTGAGCCGGAGGGTGGCACCCACGGGGGCCCTGCCGGTGATCACCGAGTGGCCGCTGCGGTCCACTGCCTCCTCAAAGGCGATGAGGAACGCCGCCCGGTTGCCCTTCCCGGCGAAGGGGCCCGCGCCGACGTACTCGTCCACGACCATGGGGAACGGCGGGTGGAACTCGTCCGGCCCGATCTCGAAGGTGTAGCCGTAACCACCCGTCGCGTTGTACGACCAATCCTCGGTGGTGCCCGTGGTGTCGTAAAGCTGCCAGCCGTGGATGTTGCGGTAGCCGTTCTGGGCGGTCATCTCCGCGCCCAGCGCCTTCATGGCCTGCTCGTCCGGGGCGTCGCCGACCTTGCTCCCGTCGGGCCCGATGTTGTCCGGGTCCACACCGTTGGGGCGCAGCACCAGGTTGGAGAAGGTGTGGTTGGAGATCAGCATCGTCACCTGACGGCTCGCGACGAGGTCACGGATGTTCTGCGTCTCCGGCTCGGAGAACGGCGCGGCACCGCGGTAGGTCGGGTCGGCGAGGTTCGTGGATGCACCCGGCCCACCCCAGAGTCCGCCGTAGTTGCGGTTGAGGTCGACTCCGATGCCGAACCCACCGGGACTGGTAGCGCTGAACGCCGCGCAGGTGCCGTCCGGGGTGTCCTGGCCGTCGACCACCCGGCAGTTCTTGCGCTTGTAGGCGTTACCAGGGGTGCCCAGGATGGTCACCGTGCCGCCGTCGTCCACCTCGCGCAGGTCCACCTTCTGGCCGTCCTCGTAAGAGAGGTGGAATCCGTCGACGTTCACCACCGGAACCACGACCAGGCGGCCCTTCTGCAGCAGTGCCTTTCGCTGCGGGTCGCCCTCCTGGTAGCCCTCGAGCATGTCCACGGCGAACTCCATCGCGTGCTCGCCCGAGGGCCACTCGCGGGCATGGTGCAGGCCCATGAGGAGGAAGGTGGGACGGCCGTCGTTCGCGGAGACGTTCTCAGCCACCTCGATGCCGTAGATGGTGCGGCCGTCGAGAGACTTGCGCGGGAGCTCGAAGAGACGCACGAGCCCGGGGTTCGCGTCGGCCATGGCCTTCATCTCGGCGTTGTAGTCGGCCAGGCCGCGGTAGGCGTCACGGCCCGACGGCAGCGGCGACACGTCGGTCGCGGCGGCGTACCGGGCGTTGACCTGGTTGTTGTGCGCCTCACGCGCGAGCAGGTCGGAGATGCGGACGTCGTAGCTCAGTCCGGCCTCGCGCAGCAGGTCGGCGTCCGCTGCGCTGTGCAGCACCACCTCGATGTAGTCGTGGCCGGCGTGCTCGGTGAGGTCCAGCCCGAGCGTCTGGAGGAGCTCCTTGTGCTCGCGGGTCGGGGTGTCCACGGTGACCAGCTGCGGAGCGAAGATGGGGGTGGTGCCTTCGGCGCTGCCGGTCAGGGTTGCGGGTGCCAGGGTCGCGACAACGGCGGTGGCCGCTGCCGCGATCAGCACGCGTGTACGGCGTGACCTGTGGGTCATGTTGTCTGCCTTCGGTAGGGGAATGTGCCCGATGATCCGGGCGAGGGTTTCCGAGCAACCTCACACGGCGCCACCCCGGGGCCTAGAGGCAGCGAGATAACAATTAGGTATCGGAAACCTGCCGGTCGCGAGCGAGCACTGTCCGCGGCAGACCCGACAGCCCGACCCTCGCCGGCGCAGGCCCCCGTCCGGCAGGGGGGGTGAGGTCGCGGTCCAGCAGGTCACTGGCCCGTTTGCCGTCGTTGGCTGAGAACGTGGTGCGGCCCCGTGTTGCCAGGTACGGCTGGTTGTCGTTCAGGTAGCCCTTGGGCTGCCTACGCGTGGTCTGCTCATGCACGGGTTCGCGGTGCGACGGGGCTCGTGAGTCACCCACTGACCTCGCCGGAGTGGCAGGAAGCGCGCTTCGAGGAGCCTCGGTGCAGCGTCTTCAAACCCACGACCACCGACGAGGACGATGTGCGCGACACCTTGGCGAAGCTTGCTCGGACACCTCTCGGGTGGCGGTCAGATCGAGCACGAGCGAGCTCTGCTCGCCACGCGGTCAGTCCTTGTTCTTCACACAGATGACGGCGAGTGGCGGATCGGAAAGCGGAGTTCACAGCGGCCCGTCTTCTGACGGCTCAACGCACTCATATGCCGCTGATCGACCAGCTCGTGCAGACTCAGATCGAAAGCCACTCCGCCCTGGAAGGTTCAGCAAGCTCGCCAGAGGGGTCGGGCATACTGACCCAAGCGGGTTGGGACCCAGCCGCACTACACGGGGTGATCCCTACGTTTGTCCCGACTGTAATTCCGACCCCCCGCCCCCGTAGCTCAGCTGGATAGAGCAGCGGCCTTCTAATCCGCTTGTCACAGGTTCGAATCCTGTCGGGGGCGCTCTGTGCAGAAGTCGAGGTCATCCGTGCCGAGCGGGTGACCACTGGAAGGGAGACGCGCGCGCAAGCCTGCCGGCTCCGCTGCTCCTCCTGCGTGCGCCGGCCGTAGCGGGTCATGCCCGGCGGTTTGACGATGGTCAGCACCTGCATCAGCAGACACCAAGAGACCCAGGATGGTGTGGTCCACCAGGGCGCTCACGTCCGGCATGCGCAGGACGAGGACGAGGGTGGCCAGGCGCCGGCCGGGACGGGAGGGCCGGCCCGGAGCGGACCGGCCCCCTCGTCAGCGGTCGATCAGGGCGTGTACTTGAAGATCCACAGCCCGTGGTCGCGGTCGCTGGCGGCGACGTACTCCTGGCCCCCCTGCTGGAAGACCTGGACTCCCCAGAAGTTGTTGCCCTCCGGGTCGATCTAGTGACCCTTCTCCACGATCCCGTTGTCCTCGATCTCGGCGACCCGGAAGCCGCCGGAGTAGTAGGAGAAGTGGAGGCGGTTGGCCGCCGTCTCGGACCCCGCCACCTCGTGCACCTAGAGGTCGCCGAACCCGTCGGCGTACGCGGGGTCTGTGCCTCCGGGATCGCGTAGGTGTCGAGCTCGGTCAGCTTGCCGTCCTCGTTCGCGAACAGATGCACATGGCCCCAGCCGTCGAGGTGCACCTGCTCGACCCCGGACCGGGTAGCGCCGTTCAGTCGACGAACTCTCAGCCCCCGCAGAACGGGTCCAGCCGGGCGATGAGGCGGCCGACCGATGGGTCAGCGCCGAGTCACCGTGGACGCGCACGCGTCGAGGGACGCGGCGCCAGGCGGGCAGCAGCCGTCACCACGCCAGGCTTCTCGACCCTCCTTGACCGCGACGGCGGCGATGACCAGGCCCGCGATCGGGTCGGCCCAGGACCAGCCCAGCGTCGCGTTGAGGACCAAGCCGACCAACAGCACTCCCGAGAGATAGGTGCAGATCAGGGTCTGCGTCGAGTCCGCCACCACAGCATTCGAGTGCAGTGCTCGTCCGGTACGCCGCTGCGCCCACGAGAGGAACGGCATGACCGCCAACGAGGCGGCAGCGAGGCCGATCCCGACGGGCGAGGAGTCAGGGTCCGCGCCCGACAGGAGCACTCGCGCCGACTCGAATGCGACGTACGCGGCGAGGGCGAAGAACGACACCGCCATCAGGCGCAGCGCCCGTAGCTCGCGCGACTCCGGCATCTGGTGGCCGAACTGCCACAGGATGATCAGACCGCTCGACACCTCCACGATCGAGTCCAGCCCGAAGCCGATGAGCGCGACGGAGCCGGCGGCGGCTCCGGCCGCGATCGCGATCACGGCCTCGATGCCGTTGTAGGCGACCGATGCGCCCGCCAGGAGCCGTGCCCTGCCTCCGAGGTCGACGCTCACGTCTGGGCCGACGCCTCGGCCAGCGTGCCCGGGCCGTAGTTGGGGCACAGGGCAACCGCCTCGCCCGTCTCCCTGAGCAGCTCCTCCGTCGCTGCGAACAATCGCATCGTCACCTCGGGGTGCGCGAGCGCGTAGAAGGTGGCCCGCCCTTGGGGCCGACCGAGGACGAGACCGCAGTCGACCAAGCAGGCGATGTGCCGAGAGACCGTCGACTGCGCGAGCCCCACGTGCTGCGTCAGGTCCACGACCCGGTGCTCGCCCAGAGCCAGATGACGGATGATCGCCAAGCGTGTCGGGTCCGAGAATCCGTGGAACAGACAGGCCGCGGCGATCAGGGGCTCCGTGATCGAGTCATGGTCACTTCTGGCTTTCATCGTCATTTGCGGATGATATGTCATTTTCAGCATCAATTGTCCAGGACTCCCACGAAGAGCCGACGAGCCTTACCGGCGATTCCAGGACGCGGAGCCGATCCGTCCGTACCCTCTCCTCCGGGAGGAAGTGGAATGGGGAGGTTCCAACGAGCCGTCGGCCTGGTCATTTTCGGGTCGGCCGTGCTGGGTGCAGTCATGTTGTGGGTGGCCGTGAGCGTCGGCGACCCCGACCCGTCCGCCGCGCCCTCGGAGGGGGTCTTCTTCGGGCTCTGGCGGGTGCTCTACGACACCGAGGCGCCCTCGGTCCAGGTCCTCCTCGCCGCAGCCGGGCTTGCGCTGCTCTTCGCGGCGGGTATTGCCCTGGTCGAGCGCCGGATCGCGACCAGGGCCCGGCGCAGCGAACGCCGGGACACCATGCCGCTGGCGCCCAAGGTGGTGATGGCCGAGACCCGTGACGAGTACGCCGGGCCCGTGACCGTGACGGTACTGATCCCGGCGCACAACGAGGCGGCGTGCATCGCCGCCACCCTCGGATCCCTGCTGACGCAGTCGCACCGGCCGGCGCGCGTCGTCGTGGTGGCCGACAACTGCACCGATGCCACCGTCCAGATCGCCGAGCGGGTCGGGGTCGAGGTCATGGAGACCTTCGACAATCGTCGGAAGAAGGCGGGTGCCCTCAACCAGGCACTCGCACAGGTCCTGCCGACGCAGGGCGACAACGACCTGGTGATGGTGATGGACGCCGACACCACCCTCGACCCCGGGTTCCTGGACGCCGCGGTCCGGCGGATGACCGAGGACCGGGCGCTGATGGCCATCGGGGGTCTGTTCTACGGCGAGGAGGGCAAGGGCCTCCTCGGCCAGTTCCAGCGCAACGAGTACATCCGTTACGCCCGCGAGATGCGCCGGCGCCGGGGCCGGGTCTTCGTCCTCACCGGCACCGCCTCGCTGTTCCGACCACGCGCGCTGCGCACGGTGGCGGTCGAGCGCGGCCGGACCCTGCCCGGCGTACCCGGCGACGTCTACGACACCGTCGCCCTCACCGAGGACAACGAGCTGACGCTCGCCCTGAAGACGCTGGGCGCACTGATGGTCTCGCCCGCGCAGTGCACCGTGGTGACCGAGGTGATGCCGACCTGGCGAGCCCTGTGGGCACAACGGCTGCGCTGGCAGCGGGGCGCCCTGGAGAACCTCGGGGCCTACGGCCTGCGGCCACAGACCTGCCGCTACTGGGCCCAGCAGCTCGGCATCGGGTACGGCGTCGTCGCGCTGACGTCCTACCTGCTGTTGATCGCGCTGATGGTGCTGTCCCTCGACGACTGGGTGTGGTTCCCGTTCTGGGTCGGCATCGGCCTGCTGTTCACCCTCGAGCGGGTCGTCACCGTGTGGCGCGGTGGCTGGCGGGCCCGACTGCTCGGCGCGACCCTCTTCCCCGAGCTGTTCTTCGCGACGTACCTCAACATCGTCTACGTCAAGGGCATCCTCGACATCTCGCTGAAGCGTCAGGCGACCTGGAAGCACGTGATCCAGGTCAGCGACCGACGGATCCGGGTGGGGGAATGACCATGTCGCCCCTGGGGATCGTGTTCTCGGAGAGCGGGTTGCGCTCCGACCAGTTCGCCGTGCTCGCGGCGTTCGTGGCGATCAACACCATCGTCTACGTGGCCCTCGCCGCCGCCAAGATGCTGCCCAAGATCTACGTCGGCGACTTCGTCACGAGCCGGAACCGTCGGCGTGAGACGCGCTCGATCCATCCCGACGGCCCCGCCTGAGCCAGCCGAAGACGGAAGGCCCGCCCGCGTTGGACTCCCGAGAGGCCCAGTCCTCGGCAGGACCACCTCCGACGAAGGCCGCCTGCGGCTGACCATCGAGGCGGCGCCGAACGCGATGGTCACTCACCACCGGGATGCGGCAGGCGGGCGCGGACGGAGCGGTTCGCCCCGACCATCAGCTACGACATCGCCACGCTGGATCCGGCTGTGCCGCTGGAGCGGACCATCGGGTTCGCCGACTCCGCGCTGCACCGGGCCGAGGCCTCCGGTCGCAGCAGGAGCAGCCATCACGTGCCCGAGGTCGCCTGAGCCTCCGTCATGGGGCCGAACACTCTCCCTAGTCGCCGTTGCCGTGGCCGTCGTCCGGGCCGTTGTCGCTGTTGTGCCCGTTGCCGTTCTTCTCCTCGTCCTTGTCCTCCTTGTCGTCCTTGCCCTTCTCCTCGTCGTCCTCCTCGCCCTCGTCCTCGGGCGGCGGGGTCTCGGCGGGAGCGGGGGTGGTGGCGTCGTCGAGCGGGTCGACGTCCCGGTTGTGGGGCAGGAGGGCGACCAGATCCTCCGCGGCGTCGACGATCTCGTCCGCCTCCGTCTCGCTGATCTCGCCGGCCTGCTCGGCCTCCTCGGCCTCTGTCGTCAACCGGTCCAGGGCCTTCTCGGCGCGTGCGAAGTTGCGGTTGGCCAGCGCGTCGTCGACGGCGCTCAGCGCGTCGGCGAGCTCGGGCGCGGCGGCCGACGGAGGCTCGTCCGATCCGCAGCCGGCGAGTACGCCGACCACGATCGGAAGCGCCAGGATCCGGAGGGCCCGCTGGGCACGGCGCGACATGATCAGCCTCCGTTCACTGCGTCGTGCAGCTCGCGGAGCGGCTGCTCGAGGTCTGGGGGGACGTTGCGGGGCAGCGGGTCCTCGTCGTCGGGCGTGCTGCCACCGGCGGCGATGGCCACGACGACCATGAAGGCCACCAAGGCCAACAGGGTCGCGGCCAGCCCGCGTTGGCTCGACGACATCCCTCGGACGAAGCGCTGGCCGTCTCGCCATTGCCCCGCCATCCAGTCCCCCGCGCGATCGATCCGCGACGCGTGATCGTCGGGACCGGTGGTCGCGGGCGCGGCGCTCGGCAGCGGGGCGGTGACGGCCTCCTGGGGCTGCGTCATCATCAGCGTCTCGTCGCCGGTCCGGGATGGGCCGGTCTTGGCGCGCAACCGCTCTGCCACGTCGGCGGGAGGAGGGCGATCTCGAGGGTCCCGCTGGGTCATCGCGTGGAGCAGGCCTCGCCATTCCTCGGAGAGCACCTCGGGGATGTGCGGCTCGCGCGACAGCCGAGCGAGTGCCGACTCCATGGCCGTTCCGGGGTAGGCGCGTTCACCGGTGAGCGCCTCGAGCAGGACCAGTCCCAGTGAGTAGACGTCAACCGCCGGGGTGACCTCCTGGCCGCTGACCTGCTCGGGGGACAGGTATGCCGCCGTACCGATGGCGGTGCCGGTCTTCGTGTGTCGCACGGTCTCCCCGATCAGCCGGGCGATACCGAAGTCGGCCAGCTTCACGCGATCGTCCGCGCCGAGGATCACGTTGCCGGGCTTCACGTCCCGGTGGATGATGCCCTGCTCGTGGGCGTACGCGAGCGCATCTGCCAGCCGGGCCCCGATGGAGGCCACCCGGTCGGAGCGGAGTGTCCCGGCTGCGCATGCCTGCGCGAGCGTCGGCCCATCGAGCAGCTCCATGACCAGGAACGGCTGCTCGGTCGAGATGCCGGCGTCCAGGATCAGCACGATGCTCGGGTGGCTCAGTCCGGCCAGGGTCCGCGCCTCCGCCGTGAAACGGAGACGGTCGGTCTCGCTGGGGGCGGTGTCGCGCAGCAGCTTCACGGCCACTTCCCGGTGCAGGACGCGGTCCGTCGCGCGATGCACGTCGGCCATGCCGCCCCTGCCGAGCACCTCGGCAAGCTCATACCTTCCGGCGATCACGACGGGGTCGTCCATGCAGGCATCGTGCCACCAGCTTCGGCACGTCGATCGTCCAACGCCTCAGCTCCAAGCGAAGCGTCTCCGCTTCCGTAGTTTCCTGGGCACCTTCTTGCGCGTCTTCTTGGAGACGCGGGCAGTGGCCTCAGGGACTGCGGAGACCGCCTTGCGCCCCTTCATACGCGCCGAGCGTCCGGCCTCCTGCACGGGATGCGACGCGGCCCGCGGCAGTAGCAGTCGGACGGCCGCGCTGAACAGCCGTCGCGACAGCATGAACAGGGGAACACCCAACGGCAACAGGATCACGGTCACGCACAGGATCACCGAGACCAGGCCCAGGACGGCGGCCAACAACCAGAGCACGACCCCGACCAACCCACGAAGCAGTCTCATCGCCAGCTCCTCACCACACGGGCGGTCAGACCGCTGCGGCGAGCCTGCGGACCCGGGCCAGCAGCGAGATGCTCGGGTAGTAGTCGTTCCGAGCCTTGTCCATGAGGACGCCGGCGTAGATCGGGACCTCCTCCGGCGTGAGCACCTGCTCGACCATGGCGAGCATGGTGGTCGACGGATAGGTATCCGTCTCGATCTTCTCGAGCAACAGTCCGACCAGCTCGCGACGGACGTCGCGTTCTTGGTTGCGCGCCATGATTCCCTCCCATCGGTCCGGCGACGGTTCGCCGGATGCACTCCCTTCGGCCCCGTACCCCACTGCGCCCCGGACAAACGGCGCCTGGGTCATCTCCGCACGGGTCGTTGAGGTCGCGCGACCTGGGTACCGGGACCTATGAGCTACCGACGGCGGTCCACCCCGGGGGACCGCTTGGCGTCCGCCTTCCTCATCTTCCCGTTCATCATGTTCGCCGTCCTGTTCGTGATCGGTGCGGCCGTCAACTGGCGGTTGTGACCACCACCGAGCCAACCGAGGAGAGCCATGAGCACCGATGCCATCGTCCTGCTGAAGAACGACCACAAGGAGATCCTCACGACGTTCAGGGACTTCGAGAAGCTCGGCGCCCAGGCCTACAAGCGCAAGGGGCAGCTCGTCGACAGGATGATCGAGCTCCTCACCGTGCACACCTACCTCGAGAACGAGGTCATGTACCCACGGGTGCGCGAGCTGCTGCCGGAGCTCGAGGACGACGTGCTCGAGTCCTACGAGGAGCACCACGTCGCCGACGTGCTGGTGATGGAGCTCGTCGCCCTCAAGCCCGATGCCGAGCGGTTCACCGCCAAGACCATGGTGCTGATCGAGAGCGTGCGCCACCACATCAAGGAGGAAGAGGGCGAGTGGTTCCCGCAGGTGCGCAACGGCCTGTCCCGGAAGGTCCTCCAGGAGATCGGTGCCGAGATGGAGGCGAAGCGGGAGACCGCGCCGCGCAAGCCGTCCCAGCCCAGCGCGCTGAAGAAGACGCTGGACGCCGTCATCTCCTGAGCCCGTTCGCGTCACGGGTGCCAGGTGCCCTGCTCCTTGGCCCGGTCGATCGCCGCCTGCCCCTGCTCGGTCATCAGCCGCTCCGCGATCATGCGCTCGGCGCGTTCCCGGTTCGGCGCACTCCACGTGCTCTTCGGCCGTCGCGGCGTGAACCGCAGCCGCGAGCTGTTGGCGTCGTGCTTGCGGTGCAGGCCGTCGATCCAGCCGTAGCAGAGCGCGTGCTCGATCGCCTCGTGGTAGCGCAGGCTCGGAGTGGGGCTGTCCTTGTGGTGGATCACCAGCCAGACCTCGGACTCGGACCGACCGTGGGTCTCCAGCCACTCGCGCCACACCTCGGGGCTGCTCGCGACGACGTCCATGTCAGGCGCCCTTCGCCGACGCGACGACATCGAGGTAGTGCTGGTTGTACATCACACCGAGCACGTTGCCGAACGGGTCCACGACCGACGCGGTGACAAACCCCTGACCACGCCCGGTGACGTCCTGGTGCGACGCCGCACCCAGCGACAGCAGCCGCTCGTACGCCGCCCGGACGTCGTCCACGGCCCAGTAGGTCATGGCGCCGCCGGCCGAGCCCGCACGCTCGGCGGTCGCGAACCGGCCGTCGATCAGCCCGAGCTCATGCTGGAAGTCGCCGAGCCGGAACTCGACATACGCCGGAGCACCGTCGATCTCGCGGACGAAGTACGGCTCGACGCCCAGCAGCTCGGCATACCAGCCGATGGCCGCCGACAGGTCGTCTGCGTAGAAGTTGACGGTGGTGAGTCCTCGCAACATGGCGGTGGTTCCTCTCTCGTTCCTGGCTGGTGAGACCCACTCTTCCGCCTAAAGTGCTCATCAACTGATCACTTTGTCGGAAAGGTGGGCCATGCGCGCAGACCGGCTCGTCGCGGCCCTCCTGTTCCTCCAGCAACGGGGGAGGGCGACCGCCGCCGAGCTCGCCGAGGAGCTCGAGGTGTCAGTGGCCACCGCCCGCCGCGACCTGGAGGCGCTGTCGGCGGCCGGCATCCCGGTCTATCCGCAGCCCGGACGCGGCGGCGGCTGGGCGCTCGTCGGCGGCGCCCGCACCGACCTCAGCGGGCTGTCAGCCATCGAGACGCAGGCGCTCTTCCTTCTGGTCGGCCCGGCGGCGACCGTCTCGCGCGAGGCCAAGACCGCCCTTCGCAAGTTGGTCAGGGCACTCCCCCAGACCTTCCGGGCCGACGCCGAGGCGGCCGCGAGCGCGGCGATGAGCGACCGCACCGGGTGGAGCGGGCTAGACCGCCCGCGACCGCAGATCGTCGACCTGCTGCAGGGCGCGGTGGTAAGCCGCCGGAAGGTGCGCCTCACCTACACGAATGCCATGCGGGAGCGATCGGTGCGCCTCGTGGACCCGTGGGGGCTCGTCGACAAGGACGGCGTCTGGTACCTGATCGCCGGCACCGAGCGCGGGCAGCGGACCTTCCGCGTCGACCGGGTCGTCGAGGCAGAGCCGACCGATGAGGCGGCCGAGCGCCCCGGCGACTTCGCGCTCGACCGGGCCTGGCAGCAGGTGGTCGGCGAGGTGGAGCAGAGGCGGTCCCGCACCTGGGCCACGGTGCTCATCGAGACCAGGTTCGTCGCGATCCTGCGCGACCACTTCGGTCGCCACTGCGACACCGAGGCCGAGCTCGACAACGGGCGGAGCCGGGTGCGGATCGCCGCACCGACGCCCCGCGACATCGCCCGCAACCTCGCCGGCTGGGGCTCGCTGGTCGAGGTGCTCGAGCCCGCCTCGGTCCAGTCCGAGCTGGCGCGGATCGGCAACGTGCTCGCCGAGCACTACATCGAGCACGCCTGAGCCGACGTACCGGAGAGATCACACCGAGATGGATGTCGCACGACCCCTTCGCCCAGTTATGGTTAGCCAACCCTAATTCTGTGAAGGAACCATGAAGCGCGCTTCCGTTGCCCTCGCCCTGTCCCTCGTCACCACGCTCGCCGCCGCCGGCTGCAGCGATGACGACGACGGTCCCTCGATCGTCGTCTACAACGCGCAGCACGAGCAGCTGATCGAGGAGCTCGCCCCGGCGTTCACCGAGGAGACCGGCATCGACGTCGAGCTGCGCAACGGCAAGGACCTCGAGCTGTCGGCTCAGCTGGTCACGGAGGGCGAGGCCTCCGACGCCGACGTCTTCCTCACCGAGAACTCCCCCGCGATGTCGCAGGTCGAGAGCGAGGGTCTCTTCAGCGAGCTGCCGGCCGAGATCGTCGCGCCGATTCCCGAGCAGTTCCGTCCGACCAGCGGGCTGTGGACCGGCTTCGCGGCGCGCTCCACGGTCCTGATGTACAACACCGACCTGGTCGACGAGTCGGAGCTGCCGGCATCCATCTTCGACCTGGCGGAGCCGGAGTGGGCTGGACGGATCTCGTTCTCGCCCACCGGCGCCGACTTCCAGGCGATCGTCGCCGCGGTGCTCGAGCTCGAGGGTGAGGACGTCACCCGCGACTGGCTGCAGGGCATCAAGGACAACGGCACGGTCTACGACGGCAACAACGTCGTGCTCGAAGCCGTCAACGCCGGCGAGTCCGAGGTCGGGATCGCCTACCACTACTACTGGTACCGCGACCAGCAGGAGGCGGGCGAGGTCAGCGACAACACCGCCCTCCACTTCTTCCGCGACCAGGATCCCGGCGCCTTCGTCAGCGTCTCGGGTGCCGGCGTGCTGGCGTCCAGCGACAACAAGGAGGATGCCGAGAAGTTCGTCGACTACCTCACCAGCAAGGCCGGGCAGCAGGGCCTGGCCGACAGCTACGCGCTGGAGTATCCGCTCAACCAGGCGGTCCAGCTCGAGCCACCGGTCGAGCCGTTCGACTCCCTGCAGCCCCCCGCCGTCAACGTCTCCGACCTGGACGGACAGGCCGTCGTCGACCTGATGACCGAGGTCGGCTTCCTCTGACCATGACGGTGTCGCCGGCAGCAGAGCGGACGCGGGTGTCACGGTCACACCCGCCGACCGGCGCGCCGGCGACACCCGCACCGCCGGCCCTGCTGGCGATCGGTCTGGCGGTGGCCGGGCTCTGCCTGGTCCCACTGGGCTACGTCGTGGTGTCGTCGTCCGAGCTCGGACCAAGAGCGGCGATGGACTTCCTGCTGCGCCCGCGGATCGGCGAGCTGCTCTGGAACACCACCCGCCTGCTCGTCGGCGGGGTCCTGGTCAGTGCCGCCCTGGGCGTGGGCTGCGCGTGGCTCGTCGAGCGCACCGACGTACGCGGTCGTGGCTGGTGGCACGGCGCGATGTGCGCGCCGCTGGCGGTGCCGGCGTTCGTGAACGGCTACGGCTGGGTCTCGACCACCCACGCGGTGCAGAGCTACTGGGGTGCCGTGCTGGTCGTCAGCCTCTCCTACTACCCCCTCGTCTACCTGCCGACGGTCGCCGCGCTGCGCCGTCTCGACCCCAGCCTCGAGGAGGTCTGCGCCTCACTCGGGCGCGGACCCTGGGCCACGTTCGGCCGAGTGGTGCTGCCCGCGATCAGCACGGCGGTGCTGGGCGGCTCGCTGCTGGTGGGGCTGCACCTGCTCGCCGAGTACGGCGCCCTGCAGCTCCTCAACTACCCCACCCTGACCACGGCGATCCTGGCCCAGTACGGGACGGCGTTCAACGGACCGCAGGCGACGCTGCTGGCCGCGGTGCTGGTGGCCTACTGCCTGGCGCTGCTCGGCCTCGAGCTCCTGCTGCGCCGTCGCCGCGTGCACTCCCGAGTCGGCGCCGGAGCGAGCCGTCCCGCCGAGCGGGTCACCCTCGGCCGGCGGCGCCCGCTCGTCACCGCGTCCCTGGTCGCGCTGACCGCGCTCTCGCTCGGCGTGCCGTTGGTCAGCCTGGTCCGGTGGCTGGTCCGCGGCTCCTCGACCACCCTGCAGCTCGGCGAGCTTTCGTCGGCCACCGGCACCACCCTCGGCCTGGCGCTGGCTTCGGGACTGGTCGCCACGGCCGCCGCGCTCCCCGTCGCGTGGCTCGCGGTCCGGCACCGCGGGTGGCTGACCACCCTCGCCGAGCGCAGCGCCTACACGACCAGCGCCCTGCCCGGCATCGTGGTCGCCCTGGCCCTGGTCACCGTCTCGATCCGGGTGGTGCCGGGCCTCTACCAGACCCTGCCGCTGCTGGTGCTCGGCTACGTCATCCTCTTCCTGCCCCGCGCGCTGGTCAGCGTCCGGGGCACGCTCGAGCTGGCGCCGCCGGTGCTCGAGGACGTCGCCCGCTCGCTCGGCTGCACCGGGCCCCGCGCGGCGGCCCGGGTGACCCTCCCGCTGATCCTCCCCGGCCTGGGTGCGGCCGTGGCTCTGGTCTCCCTGGCCGTATCGACGGAGCTGACCGCGACCCTGCTGCTCTCGCCGATCGGCACGTCCACTCTGTCGACGGAGTTCTGGTCGCGGGCATCGTCGGTCGCCTACGGCGCCGCTGCTCCCTACGCCCTCGCCCTGATCGTGCTGTCGATCCCCGCCACCTGGCTGCTGAGCCGGCTCACCGTCGGAGCCGTGCGATGACCGCGCTCGAGGTGATCGGCCTGCGGCTCTCGTTCGGCACGCACTCGGTGCTGACGGGGGTCGACCTGAAGGTGGAGGACGGCGTGACCGCGGTGCTCGGGTCGTCGGGCTGCGGCAAGACGACGCTGCTCCGCACGATCGCCGGCTTCCTGGACCCCGACGAGGGCTCGATCCACCTGGGCGGCCGCTCGATGGTGGAGCGGGGCCGGTCCGTGCCGTCGCGCAAGCGCGACATCGGCTACGTGCCGCAGGAAGGGGCGCTCTTCCCGCACCTCGACGTCGCCCGCAACATTGCCTTCGGCCTCCGGCGCGAGGAGCGCCGCGGCGTCGGCGCCCGCGTCGGTGAGCTGCTCGAGCTGGTGGAACTGCCGCGCGACCTGGCCACGCGCTTCCCCCACCAGCTCTCCGGCGGCCAGCAGCAGCGGGTCGCGCTGGCTCGCGCGCTCGCCCCTCGGCCCTCGCTCGTGCTTCTCGACGAGCCGTTCTCCTCCCTCGACGCCGGTCTCCGCGAGGAGACCGGCCGCGCCGTGGTCCGCGCGCTGCAGGCCAGCTTGGCGGCCGGCGTACTCGTCACGCACGACCAGGGCGAGGCACTGTCGCTCGCCGACCAGGTCGCGGTGATGTCCGCCGGCCGCTTCCTCCAGGTCGATGCGCCGCGCCAGATCTACCTCTCCCCTGCCGACGAGCAGGTCGCGGCCTTTCTCGGACACGCAGCCCTGCTGCCTGGCGAGATCGCCTCAGGAGCCGGCATCCCCACCGCCACCTGTGTGCTCGGCAGCGTGCCGGTCACCGGGCGGGTCGAGCCCGGACCGGTCACCGTGGCGATCCGCCCCGAGCAGCTCCAGGTGGTGCCGGCCGAGGCGTTGCTCGGCGTCGACGCCGAGGTCGTGGACGTCAGCTTCTTCGGGCACGACGCGACGATCCGCGCGCGGGTGGCCGGCTACGACGGCACCCTGACCGCTCGCACCCCCGCCAACGCCGTGCCGCGATCGGGCGACCAGGTCCGGTTGGGCGTGATCGGCGAGGCACTGTGCTTCCCCCGCGGAGGCGACCGGTGACCACGATCCCGACCACCCGCCGCGAGCCTCCCCCTGCTCCGGCCCCGGAGCCCTTCCTCCTCGGCGGGGCGCCCGGCGACGTCGCGCTGGTCGCGGCCGACCAGACCCTCACCTACGCCGACCTCGCGGATGCGGTGCGCGGCCGTGCCGCCGACCTCGGCAGCACCCGTCGGCTGGTCCTGCTCGAGACCGCCAACGACGTGGGCACCGTGGTCACCTACCTCGCCGCGCTCGCTGGACACCATCCGGTGCTGTTGGTGGGTGCCGGCGACTCCGAGCGGCAGGCCGACATCGTCCGCACGTACGCGACCGACCTGCCTGGGCACGACCTGCACCCCGACCTCGCCGTACTGCTCTCCACCTCGGGCTCGACCGGCTCCCCCAAGCTGGTGCGGCTGTCACGTGCCAACATCGAGTCCAACGCGCGCAGCATCGCCGCGTACCTCGACCTTCGCAGCACCGATCGCGCGATGACCTCGCTGCCCCTTCAGTACTGCTACGGCCTGTCGGTGCTGAACAGCCATCTCGTCAGCGGCGCGTCGGTCGTCCTCACCGACCTGTCAGTCGCCGACGAGTGCTTCTGGGACCTGGCCCGCTCCACCGGGGCCACCAGCTTCGCCGGCGTTCCCTACACGTTCGACCTCCTGGAGGCCAGCGACTTCGCGGCC
Organism: Actinomycetota bacterium; assembly: GCA_030862825.1. Taxonomy (GTDB): domain Bacteria; phylum Actinomycetota; class Actinomycetes; order Propionibacteriales; family Nocardioidaceae; genus Nocardioides. The sequence continues at coordinate 22,442 of JALZCZ010000181.1, forward strand.
CGCGACTTACCCACGCTGCGCTACGTCACGCAGGCCGGCGGACGGATGCCGCCGGAGCAGGTCATCCGGTTCGCCGAGCTCGGCCGCCGCCGCGGGTGGGAGCTGTTCGTGATGTACGGGCAGACAGAGGCGACCGCCCGGATCGCCTACCTCCCGCCCGACCTGGCCGCCGACCGGCCGGACGCGATCGGCATCCCGGTGCCGGGCGGCGAGCTCCGGATCGACCCACTTCCTGATGTGACCGGAGCGCCCGACGTCGGAGAGCTCGTCTACAGCGGCCCCAACGTGATGATGGGCTACGCCGAGAGCCCGGCCGACCTGGCGCGTGGGCCCGAGACCCCCGAGCTGCGCACCGGTGACCTCGCCCGCCAGGCCGACGACGGGCTCTTCGAGGTCACCGGCCGGCTCAACCGCTGCGCCAAGGTGTTCGGACTCCGGGTGGACCTCGACCGGGTGGAGCGGCAGCTGCGGGAGGCCCGTCTGTCGGCCCGCCTGGTCAGCGACGACGGCACCCTGCACGCGTTCGTCACCCATGCCCGGCAGGGCCGACGGACCCGCGACCAGGTGGCGCTGCTCGCGTCGGTGCCGCCGGGGGCCGTCCGGGTGCACACGCTGACGGACCTCCCGCTCACCGAGTCCGGCAAGACCGACTACGCCGCGCTGACCCGTCACGCGGCCGCGGCCGTCACCGCGACCAACGACCCGGCCGAGACCTCGGTCCGCGACCTGTACGCCGTCGCACTCGGCCGCGCGGACGTCTCCGGCAGCGACAGCTTCACCAGCCTCGGCGGCGACTCCCTGTCGTTCGTCGAGGTCTCCACGCGGCTCGCCCGTCACCTCGGCCACCTGCCACGCGACTGGCCGCACCTGAGCATCGACGAACTGAGCCGGACCACCCGTCGGCCCCGCCGCCTCACCACCCCCGTCGAGATCGGCATGCTGCTGCGCGCCCTCGCCATCGTGATGGTGGTGGTCACCCACACCGATGTCTGGCTGGTCCCCGGTGGCGCCCACGTCCTGCTCGCCGTCGCCGGCTACAACCTGGGCCGCTTCACGCTCCGGGTCGCCGGACGCCGGGAGCGGAGCCGTCGGATGCTGATGGCCCTGGCGGCCGTCGTCGTGCCGGCGTCGGCCTGGATCGCGGGCTGCGCCGCGGTCACCGGCGACTACCGGATCATCACCGCCTTCTACCTGAACGGGCTGGTCGGCGCCGACACATGGGGCCCGGACTGGCAGTTCTGGTTCCTCGAGACACTGGTCTGGTTCTACCTCGGTGTCGCCGCCCTGCTGGCGATCCGGTGTGTCGACCACCGGCAGCGCCTGCGCCCGTTCGCCACCGCGATGGTGGTCGTCGCGATCGCGCTGCTCGTCCGCTACCTCTTCGTCGGGCTCGAGGCCCACGGCACGGAGAAGTACTCGGTGGCGCCGGTGCTGTGGGTGCTGGCGCTCGGCTGGGCGGCAGCCGAGGCCCGGACCCGGTGGCAGCGGGTGATGGTCGGCGGGACGGCCGTCGTGGCCACGCTCGGGTTCTTCGGCGACCCGCAGCGAGAGCTGTTGGTGGCCGGCAGCGTCGCCCTGCTGCTGTGGGCGCGGCCGGTGCCGCTCCCGCGGATGGTGGGCCGGCTCGTCCAGGTGGTGGCCGCGGCCAGCCTCTGGATCTACCTCACCCACTGGCAGGTGTACCCCGGGCTGGAGGCGGCCGGCCACGCCCCCGAGGCGATCATGGCCTCGCTCGTCGTCGGTGTCGGCTGCAGTGCGGCCTACGACATCGGCCGGGCGCGGTTGTCGAGACTCACGCGGAGACCGGCCCGTCGTACGGGACCTCCACCCGCCAGTCGGACTCGTTCTGGCGCGCGGCCGCGACCAGTGCTTCGGCCACCCGCTCAGGTGTGAAGGGTCCGGTCTTCCCGAGCGTCCCCCGGACCGTGACGGTCACCGCCCGGATCCCGTCGGGCTGCAGGGTCGCGTCCAGGCTCTGCACGAGGTTGCGCACGCCGGCCTTCTGGACGCCCAGCGACGCGGCTC
>JALZCZ010000109.1 GCA_030862825.1 Actinomycetota bacterium
CTAAGACGCATCCCGCTCCCCCCGAGCAAGCTGGTCGTGCAGCCGCCGAACGGCCGGACGCTGGTGAACTTCGAGACGAACTTCTACACCGAGTCCGAGCCGTTCACCCGCTCCGTCACGCTGCTCGACCAGCGAGTACAGCTCGAGATCACGCCGGCCTCGTTCGGGTGGAGGTTCGGGGACGGCGAGTCACGGTCGACGTCCAGCCCGGGCTCGGCGTACCCGGACCTCGAGGTCACGCACAGGTACCTGCGCAAGGGCCGGGTCGCGGCCAGCGTCGACACGACCTACACCGCCAGCTACCGCGTCAACGGCGGCCCGTCGCAGCCCGTGCCCGGCAGCGTCACGATCCCCGGCGCACCCGTGTCGCTCCAGGTGGTCACCGCGAGCCCACAGCTGGTCGGCTGATCAGGACGGTCAGGACTCGCAGACCACTCCGTCGTCGTCGGCGACGCACCGCAAGCGGCACGAAGGATCGGATCGGGTGCGGTCCCTCAGCGCAGCGCTTCGAGGAGGCGTACCTCGAGCTCGATCTGGCGCTGCTGGGTGCGACGGAGGGTGGCCAGCCGCCGCTGCTTCTCCTGCACCGACAGCCCACGCCACGACCGCCGAGGGTCGGGAGCGAGATTCTGCATGGGCACCACCGTAACCAGCCGAGCCGGCCAGCACATCCGACTTTAGGAGGAGCCGGCTCGTCCTGGAGTCGTACAGGACGTTCGTCCTGCTGGATGCGATAGGCGGCGGCCTGGTGCGGAGCGGTCGAGGACCCTGCCCGGATCATCCGGCGGGTCCGCGCCGGCGAGCCCATCGCGGACCTCGCGGCCCGGCTGCACCTGTCGGCCAGCACCGTCCGCGCCTACCGGCTCGGGAGCGAGGCTGGTGGTGCGGGATCCTCGTAGCCGAGGCGTCAGCGAACGCCCTGCGATCGCCAGTAGGCGTTGAGCGCACCGTTGGTCTTGATGAACCACACCAGCGGTCCGACGAGGATGAGCAGGCCGGGGAAGTACCAGAGACCGGTCGCGCCGCTCACTGGCTTCTTCTGGCCCGCTCGCTCGTACATCTGTCCGACTTCGCTCGACGAGATGTACGGCGACACGAAGCCCACGAAGATGGCGAGGACGAGGGCAAGGCCGCCGCCGAGACCGTTGCCGGAGTGACGCTTCATCTCGGCGTGGGTCTGGTAGAACCACACGATCGAGTAGATGCCAAGCGTGACGAACACCAGCAGGATGCACAGACCCGTGCCCCGGATCTTTCCGAGTGCGACGTGGCTGGCGTGCGGCGATGGACTGACTCCGAAGGGCGGAGGCACTGCCGCCGGTGCGACCGACCCGGCAGTGGGGGCCACGACCGGTCCGTCGGTAGCGGGCACGCTGGGCGGTGAGATGTGGTCGGTCATGTCGTCCTCGATCGGGTCGGTGGATCGACGGACGCCTCCCGCGTCCGCCGGCGCCGCAGCAGCCGTGGCCGGCCGGGGTGGCGGTACAAGGTAGGACGAACCCAGGCCCGCCGTTGCCGAACGGCGAAAGCGCCGGCCATCCCGGGGTACCGGACACACCCCGACGGAAGGAGAGTCATGGCTGTCACCGCATTCCAGGACCTGCCTCTCGCCGACCGCGACCGCGAGTGGGACGGGGCCGCCGCCGAGAAGCGAGTACGCAGCTGGGCCGGCGCCGAGGACGGGCCCAACGAGAAGTACCGCGACACCCATGTCTGGTACGACGCCGACAACAAGGACAACTTCACGGCGTACAAGCTCCTCATCGCCGACGTGATCGACGGCAGGCTGAAGGTCGTGCCCCGGGGCGTGATGGCCGCCGGCGGGATCATGGAGGGCGCCCGCGGCGGCGTCGACCTGCCCGACGACGACATCGGCCGCGTGAAGAGCCACCTGGCCAAGTACTACGCCAAGATGGACGACACGCCCCCTTGGGACGAGTGAGCGGTCAGCGCACCAGGCCGGCGAGGTCGTCCAGCAGCGACGTGATCATGTCGGGCTGTGGGAGCAGCGCGGCCCCCATCGCCAGGGCGAGCACGATCGGCACCGCGGCCGCCAGCGGCCGGCGGTTGTGGTTGCTCGCCTGCTCCGGCTCCGGGCGGTCCGCGGGCCCGAGCCGGCGGCCGACGTCGGTGGCGATCGCACTGGCGAGCCCGCCCGGCAGCACCTCCGCGTAGCGGGTCAGCTGGTCCACGAGGCGGCTCGACGGACAGACCAGCACGCCGTCGACCCAGCTCACGCGCGACTCGGCGTCGGCGAGGCAGACCACGCCGTGCACGTAGTCGGGCCGCAGCGACGGCACCAGGTCGGACACCGAGGCCGCCGCGGCTGCCGCACCCCAGACCGCGGTGTTGCGGTCGTGTCCGCTCTGGGCCAGTACGCCGTTCTCCACCACGACCCGGCCGGACCAGTTCTTGGTGTCGATCACGAACACGCCGGGCGGTCCGATCACGACGTGGTCGATGTTCGTGAACCGCCGTCCCGGCCAGTCCAGCTCGTCCAGCACCACCCACGACGGCGGCAGCGCCATCAGTGCCGCTGCCGTGGCCTCCTCGCCCTCCGTGGCTCCATGCCCGCGCCCGGTCACCTGCCGCAAGCGTCGCGCTTTCGCGCGCGCAGACTCCGCTGCCATGAACCCTCCCAAGTCCTTGGCCGGACGGTACGCCGCGGGGTCGGTGCCCGGCTGGAGGTCGGCACGAGCCCGACCTTTCGGCAGTCGATCCCACCCGAAAGGACTAGGGAACGCGGATCGACCGGCCCTGGACAGCAGCGCCTGCAGCGGCGATCGACTGTCCCCGCTGGCGGCGGTCGGCGGGTGCCCCCCAATTTGGCGATGTGCGGGTTTGGTCCGCGGCGTACGAAGGAGGTGTCGTTTCGTCCGGCCACTGGAGCCCCCCATGGTGCGTCACCTGCTCGTCAACACGGCCCTGGGCCTGCTGGTCGTCGCGCTGTTCTCCGCACCTGCGGCGCAGTCGCGGCTGCTGGACCCCGAGGTCTACGAGAGGGGCACCACTCGTGAGCCGTTCTCGTACGTCGACGACGACTGCGGCTTCTCCGTCCAGGTCGAGGGCGAGACGAGCGAGCGCTATGCGATCCGCGCCGTGCCCGGGTCGTCGGGGCAGGCCTTTCTGGAGCGCCGTCGCTACTCCTACCGCAAGCTCATCACCAACCCCGCCACCGGGAAGACGATGTCCGTCACCGGTCGGGGCCACTACCGCGAGGTGCGCGCCACCCACCGCGAGGGCGACGTCTGGGAGCTGCTCGCTGTCGAGACCGGGCGACCGTTCGTGGTGCGCGACGCGAGGGGACGCGTGGTGCTCGCCGACCACGGCGTGATGCTGACCAGGTCCGTCCAGGACACCCTCGGCGACGGCCGCCCCAGCAGCCAGGAGCTCGAGCACGAGGTGGCGAACACGCTCGGCCACTTCCCCTCGCTGGCCGACGACTTCGACTACTGCGCGCTGGTGTCGCGGCTCGTCGGCTGAGCTCTCACCTGTGGCAGGCTCGGCCCATGGAGGTCGTCTCGGTCGGGTTCGCGCCGGTCAAGGGCACCCGGCACACGTCGTACGACGCCGTCACGCTCGACGGGCACGGGCCGGTCGGCGACCGCACCTTCTGCCTCATCGGCGCCGCCAACCGCAGGTTGCTGAAGACGGTGCCGCACCGGGCGCTGCTCGCGGTCCGCGCGGCCTGGAACGGCGAGACCCTGGAGCTCTCGCTTCCCTCCGGCCAGTCCGTCTCCGGCCCGGCCACCCCGAGCGGCGAGCACGTCACCTGCGACTACTGGGGCCGCTCGGTCGTCCACGAGCTCACCGACGGCCCGCACTCGGAGGCGCTGTCGACGTACCTCGGCAAGGACGTGCGCCTCGTCGCCTCACCCCGCGGTGGAGCCGTCTACGGCGCCCCGGTCAGCATCCTCACCACCGCCTCGCTCCGCGACCTGGGCGAGCGCACCGGCCGCACCGACCTCCTCGACACCGCGTCGAGGTTCCGGATGACGATGGTCGTCGACGCCGGCGACGAGCCGTACGTCGAGGAGTCGTGGTTCGGCCGCGAGCTCACGCTCGGCGACGCCGTGGTCCGGGTCCGCGCCCCGGTCGGGCGCTGCGGCGTGATCGACCTCGACCCGACGACCGGTGAGAAGGACGGGTCGCTGCTCAAGGCGCTGGTCGGCTACCGCCCCACCACCGGCGGCGAGCCGTGGTTCGGGGTCGACGCCACCGTGGTGACCGCGGGGGTGGTCGCGCCGCGCTGGCCCATGTGACACGCCGCCGGGCACCGACAATCCCCATTGCTTGTCAGCATCCGCGTCCGTCCCGTGCTTGAGTAGATCCGTGCGCCATCTGACCGCCGTGCCCTCCGATCCGGACGAGCTCCGGGCGTTCTTCGAGCAGCTCGCCGCGGAGACGCCGACGCATCGCGTCTCGCCGTTCGCGAACGGCGAGATCGCGCTGCCCACGCCGCCCGAGACCGTCCGGGAGCTGACGGTCAGGGTCGCCCTGCGCGGTGCGAGCCCACCGATCTGGCGGCGGCTGGCGGTGGCGGGCGACACGACCCTCGACGCCCTGCACGAGGTGCTGCAGATCGCGATGGGGTGGACCGACTCCCACCTGCACCGGTTCTACCCCGGGTCCGAGGACCGCGGCTCCTACTTCGTCACCGACGACGACCTGGAGGAGGGCGACGAGGGCACACCCGAGATGGACGTGCGGGTCGACCAGGTGCTGCGGGAGCCGGGCGACCGGCTGTGCTACGAGTACGACTTCGGCGACGGGTGGATCCACGACGTACGCCTCGAGTCGGTGACCGACCTCTCCGGTGACCCGCTCCCCCGCTGCCCGGACGGGCGGATGGCCTGCCCGCCCGAGGACGTCGGTGGCATCTCCGGCTACGAGGAGGTGGTGGCCTGGCACCGCGCCGGCCGGACCGCAGCGGCGCTGCCGCCCCACGTCCACTCCGTGGAGCGCCTCGTCGACCGGCTCCCCGACGACTTCGACCCCGACGCCTTCGATGCCACCGACGTCGATCTCAGGTTCCGGGCCGCGGACATGGCGGAGCGGCTGCTCGGTCGGCTGCGCCCCGAGCTGGTCGAGCTGCTGGGCAGGCTCGATCCGGCCGGGACGGAGCTGGCCATGCAGTGGGTGACCGCTATTGCCGACGAGCCTCCGAGCACAGAGGACGTGACGGCGGCGACCCACCACTGGCGCGTGCTGCTCGACGCCATCGGCGACGGCGTGAAGCTGACCTCGGCCGGCTACCTGCCGCCGGCCGTGGTGCAGCAGATGTTCGACGTCTTCTCGCCCGGGGAGTGGTGGCCCAGCAAGGGCAACCGCGAGAACCACACGCCACCGGTGGCCCGACTCCGAGAGGCGGCCCAGCGGCTCGGTCTGGTCCGCAAGGTCGAGGGGGAGCTCTCTCCGACCGCCAGCGCACAGGAGCTCGACGGCGATCCCGCGGGCCTGTTCGCGCACGTCGCCGACCGGCTCCCCCTCGGGAAGGCCGAGGCTGAGCAGGAGGCGGGATGGTTCGCGCTCCTGGGGCTGGCCGCCGGAGCAAGCGACGACGATCTGCACGACGGGATCGCCCACCTCCTCACCGCCCGCGGTGGGGAGCTGGGCGAGGGCGAACCCCTGAGCTCGTGGCACGTCCACGACCTCACCCAGCTCACGATCGTCGTGGTCATCGGCCCGGAGGGGTGCTTCAGGGTGCACAGTGACCTGCCAGCGTGGGTTCCGAGGATCGCCACCCAGATCCTCGTGAACACTGAGCAGTCATGACCGAGCGCAACGTCCTGGGTGAACCTCTCGAACCCTGCGGCACCGACCCGGTGACCGGCTTCTACCGCGACGGCAACTGCTCGTGCGGACCGGACGACGCAGGGCTGCACGCGGTGTGCGCCGTGGTGACGGCGGAGTTCCTGGAGCACCAGAAGTCGGTGGGCAACGACCTCTCGACGCCCCGGCCGGAGTGGAGCTTCCCCGGCCTCACGCCCGGCGACCGCTGGTGCGTGGTCGCCGCGCGCTGGCTGCAGTCGCACAAGGCGGGCGCGGCCGCACCCGTCGTGCTCGCCTCGACCAACGAGCGCGCTCTCGAGCTGATCCCGATCGAGATGCTGCGCGAGCACGCCGTCGACGTACCTCCCGACCTCAGCGTGCTCGACTGAGACGTACACATTCCTACCCATGGCCGACGCGGGCAAGATGCGTCGTCCGCCCGACGCGGCGGGGGCGGCGCCGTACCTAGCGTTCGAGCCATGAACACCAACCCAGAGACCCACATCGAGACCGTCATCGTCGGCGCCGGCCAGGCCGGCCTCGCCACCGGTCACCACCTCAAGCGCCGCGGTCGCGAGTTCGTGATCCTCGACGCAGCCGCCCGGGTCGGCGACCAGTGGCGCCAGCAATGGGACACGCTCACGCTCTACTCGCCCGCGCAGTACGACGGCCTGCCCGGCCTGCCGTTCCCGGCGAAGAAATGGACCTTCCCGGGCAAGGATCAGGTGGCCGACTACCTCGAGATGTACGCCTCCGACCAGGCCCTGCCGGTGCGCCTCAACACTCGCGTCGAGGGCATCCGGCCCGCACCGGGTGGTGGCTACCTCGTGACCACGGCTGCCGAGACCTTCGTCTGCGACAACGTCGTGGTGGCCACCGGCACGTTCGGCCGGACGCCCGCCGTACCCGACTTCGCGCAGGCCCTCGACCCGTCGATCCTGCAGCTGCACTCGAGCGAGTACCGCCGCCCCGCGCAGCTGCGCGACGGCCCCGTGCTGGTGGTCGGCGGCTCCCACTCCGGCACCGACATCGCCTACGAGGTGGCGGAGAGCCATCCGACGATCCTGGCCGGCCGCGACTGCGGGCAGATCCCGTTCCGGATCGAGGGTCGGGCCATGCGGCGCGTGTTTCCGATCCTGCTCTTCGCGTGGCGCCATGTCCTCACCCGGCGTACGCCGATCGGTCGGAAGGTCATGCCCAAGATCCGGTTCCACGGCCACCCGATGCTGCGCGTGAAGCGCGCCGACCTCGCCGCCCGCGGCGTGGAGCGGCTCACCGGCCGGGTGACCGGGGTGCAGGACGGGCGGCCGGTCGTGGGCGACCAGCCGCTCGACGTCGCCACCGTCGTGTGGGCCACCGGCTTCCGGCAGACCTTCGACTGGATCGGGCTGCCGATCGTCGGCGACGACGGCTGGCCGGTGGAGATGCGCGGGGTGGTCGACTCCGCCCCGGGGCTGTTCTTCTGCGGGCTGGCGTTCCAGTACGCGTTCAGCTCGATGGTGCTGCCGGGCGTCGGCCGCGACGCCGACTACCTCGCAGGCAAGATCGCCGAGCGCGCCCGGACCGCCGATCGGATCAAGCCGCCGGCCAAGGTGGCCTGACCGGTCGCCCAGGGCCGGGGAGCGTCGTACCCTCCGAGGAGGAGGTCCGTGCGATGGGCGTGGTCGAGGAGCTGGTGGCGGCTCGGGAGACCTACGAGCGTGGCGACTGGGTGGCCGCGTACGACGCCTGGAGCGACACGCCGCCCGAGGCCCTGACCGGCGCCGACCTCGACGGCCTGGCCACCTCGGCGTACCTGCTGGGGAAGCTCGACGACGCCGTCGCCGCCTGGCAGCGGAGCTTCCAGATGAACGTCGACGCCGGTGATCTCCGCGCCGCCGTCGTCGCCGCCTTCCACCTCAGCATGTGCCTCTCCTCCTCCGGCGACCCGATGGTGGGGGCCGGCTGGGCCGGTCGCGCCCAGCGGCTGCTCGACGAGATCGAGGGCGACGTCGTGGAGCGCGGCTACGTCGAGTTCCTGATGATGTTCCGCTTCGTCGCAGAGTCGGACTGGGCGACGGCGAGAGACTACGCCGCCCGGGTGGTCGACTACGGCCGCCGCTTCGCCGACCGCACCCTGCTCGCCCTCGGGCTGTCGGCGCTGGGACGCACCCAGGTGCAGGACGGCAAGGTCATCGAGGGGCTCGCGCTCTTCGACGAGGCGATGACGGTGGTGACCTCGGGCAAGCTCTCGCCGATCGCCGCCGGCAACGTCTACTGCGTGATGATCGAGGGCTGCCAGGAGGTGTCCGACCTCGGCCGCGCCTCGGCCTGGACCGCGGCGCTGAGCCGGTGGTGCGCCGAGCAGCCCGGCCTGCTGGCCTTCACCGGCCAGTGCGCGGTGCACCGCGGCCAGATCATGCGGCTGCACGGCGCCTTCGCTTCGGCGATCGAGGAGCTCGACGACGCCGTACGCCGCTACCTCGCGTCGCCCTCCACCGCCGCGGCAGGGCTCGCCTACGCCGAGCGCGGCGACGTGCTGCGGACCCTCGGTGATCTCGACGCCGCCGAGGAGAGCTACGAGCAGGCAGCTCTCCACGGGTTCGAGCCGCAGCCCGGCCTCGCCCTGCTCTGGGTGGCCCGCGGCCGCACGTCGGCCGCGCTCGCCGCCACCCGCCGGCTGCTCGCCGAGGTCTCCGACCCGGTGCACCGCTCGCGACTCCTGCCCGCCGTCGTCGAGATCCTGCTCGCCGCCGACGCTGCAGGCGACGCGCGGGCCGCCGCCGAGGAGCTCGGCGCCATCGCCGACCGCTTCCGCTGTGCGGCGCTGCAGGCGATGGCCG
>JALZCZ010000183.1 GCA_030862825.1 Actinomycetota bacterium
ACGCAGGGCCGCGGCCCGAGGGCGGCTGGCGAGTGGCGGCATCGCTCCCGGTCGGGCCGTCGTCATGATCCGGGTGCTGGTCGTCGACGACCAGACGCTGGTCCGGGCCGGGTTCCGCGCGCTGCTGGACTCGGAGGACGACATCGAGGTGGTCGGCGAGGCGATGGACGGCGCCCAGGCGACCGAGCTGGCCGTCGCGACCCGCCCCGACGTGGTGCTGATGGACATCCGGATGCCCAACGTCGACGGGCTCGAGGCCACGGCCCGGATCACTGCCGACCCGCGGCTCGCCGACACCCGGGTGATCGTGTTGACCACGTTCGAGCTCGACGAGTACGTCTTCGGCGCGTTGCGGGCAGGCGCCTCGGGCTTCCTGCTCAAGGACCTCGAGCCGGTGGCGCTGATCGACGCCGTCCGGGTGGTGGCGGCCGGTCAGGCGCTGATCGCGCCCCGGATGACCCGCGCGCTGATCGAGGCGTTCGTCGCGTCGACGCCGGCCACCGAGGACGCCGTACCCGCAGGTTCCGCGCCCGACGAGCGGCTGGCCGGTCTCACGCCCCGCGAGCTGGAGATCTTCGCGCTGGTCGGCCGGGGCTTGTACAACCAGGAGATCGCCGCCCACCTGGTGCTCTCGCCGCTGACCGCGAAGACCCACGTGTCCCGGCTCTTCCTCAAGCTCGGCGCCCGCGACCGTGCCCAGCTGGTGGTGCTTGCCTACGAGACCGGTGTCGTGAGCCTGGCGGGGTAGCGCGCGGCGCTCAGGGAGTGGTCGCGAAGAAGTGCTCGCGGGCGAACTCCAGCGACTCGCGGAGGTCGACCTCGCGCTCGTCCTTGGTGCCGCACCGCCTGGTGTTGATCTCGACCACGATCTCGCCGGCGAAGTCGACCTTCGCGAGATGGCGCAGGAAGACGTCCGCGCCCATCGTCCCGCGGCCGGGCACGAGGTGCTCGTCCTTGGCGGAACCGCTGCCGTCGGTCAGGTGCACGTGGCGGAGGCGGTCGCCGAGCCGCTCGGCCATCTCGACCGGGTCGTCGGCGGCGATCGCCGCGTGCGAGAGGTCGATCGTGGTGTTGGCGTAGGACTCCTCCGACGGATCCCATCCGGGGGCGTACATCTTCGCACCGCGACGCGACGAGGCCCGCCAGGGATACATGTTCTCGACGGCGAACGCGATGCCGGTGGAGTTCTCCAGTGCGGCGATGCCGTTGACGAAGTCGCGTGCGTACTCGCGCTGCCACCGGAACGGGGGGTGTACGACGACCACCTCGGCGCCGACCTCGGACGCCATCGCCGCGGAGCGCTCGAGCTTGCCCCAGGGTTCCGTGCCCCAGACCCGCTGGGTGAACAGCAGGCACGGCGCGTGGATCGCGCTGATCGGCATCTGATGGTGGTCGGAGAGCTGCTTGACGGCGTTCGTCTGCTGCGACAGCGCGTCGATTCCGACCATCACCTCGACGGCGTCGTAGCCGATGCTCGAGGCGTAGCTGAAGGCGTGCGCCGTCGACTCGGGATAGACCGAGCACGTGGAGAGGCCGATGCGAGTCACCATGGGGCGGCAGCCTCAGGCCTCGTCGCGCACGCTGAGCCGGTCGATTCGCTCGAGGATCACACCCTCGCGCAGGGCCCACGGGCAGATCTCGAGCTCCCCGAGGTCGAAGATGTCCATGCAGGCCTCCGCAACCAGAGCGCCGGGCACGATCTGGTGGGTGCGGCTCGGGGACACGCCGGGCAGGTCGGCGAGGTCGTCGGGGCTCGTGGCCACCAGCTTCGGGATCCACTCCCGCAGGTCGCTCAGCACCAGGGTGCGCGGCACCAGCGCCCCGTCGCCCGACGGGGCGGCGCCGCAGATCCGGGCGAGCGAGCGGAAGGTCTTGGAGGTCGCGGCCGCCCGGTCGGGGGCACCGCCGCGCAGCAGGTTGCCGGCGTCGCGGGCGATCTCGGCGCGGATCTGCTTGCGGATCGCGCGCAGCCCCGACTCGTCCGGCGGCTCCTCGAAGAAGGTGCGGGCCAGCCGGGCCGCGCCCAGCGGCAGCGACCACGCGGTGTCGGGCCGCTCGTCGGTGCCACCGGCGATCTCCAGCGACCCGCCACCGATGTCGAAGACGGCCAGCCGCCCGGCGGACCACCCGAACCAGCGGCGCACGGCGAGGAACGTCAGCCGCGCCTCGTCCTCACCCGTGAGCACCTCGATGTCGACGCCGGTGCGCTCGCGCACCTGGGCGAGCACGTGGTCGGAGTTGCCAGCGTCGCGCACCGCCGAGGTGGCGAACGACAGCATCTCCTCGCAGCCCTTGTCCTCCGCGACGACCAGCGCGTCGGCCACGAAGGCGGTCAGCGCGGCCAGCCCGGTCGGCGAGACCGCGCCGTCGCCGTCGAGGTGCTCGGCCAGCCGCAGCGGCTGCTTGTGGGAGAAGGCGGGCAGCGGGGCCGCACCGTCGTGGGCGTCCACCACCAGCAGATGACCGGTGTTGGAGCCGATGTCGAGGACCCCGAGGCGCATGGCTCCAACGTACCCGTCGGGGCCGTAGTCTTGACCGCATGCCCGAGGTCGACCTGGTGTTTCCGCGCGCCTACGTGGAGTTCGTGAATCCGGCGGACGACACGGAGGTGATGCGCTGCGACCTCACCTGGCTGACGTCGAGCTACACGTGCATCTTCGGCCAGGGGTGCAAGGGCATCTACGCCGACTCCCCCGACACCGGCTGTTGCACCCTCGGTGCCCACTTCGCCGACAAGGACGACGAGAAGCGGGTGGCGGGCTTCGTCGACCAGCTCACCCCGGAGCAGTGGCAGTTCCACCCCGGGCGGCCGGTCAAGAAGAAGGACTGGATCGAGACCGACGACGAGGGCGAGCGCAAGACGCGGGCGATCGAGGTCGACGGCCAGCGCGGCTGCGTGTTCCACAACCGCAAAGACTTCCCCACCGGCGCCGGCTGCGCACTGCACGGCCTGGCGCTCGAGCAGGGCCGCAACCCGCTGGAGACCAAGCCGGACGTTTGCTGGCAGCTGCCCATCCGGCGTACGTTCCGCAACGTGAAGCAGCAGGACGGCAGCACCTACACCGAGGTCTCGATCGGCGAGTACGACCGACGCGGCTGGGGTGCCGGCGGCCACGACCTCGACTGGTACTGCTCGGGCAACACCGAGGCCCACGTCGCCGTCGAGCCGGTCTACATCACCCACGAGCCGGAGCTCACCGCACTGATGGGCGAGGCGGCGTACGCCGAGCTGAAACGCCACTGCGACGCCCACGTCCGCTCGCGGTCGGCACTCGCCCTCCACCCTGCTGACCCGAGCTGAAGTTCGCTTCAACACGGGGCTCGTGGCCCGAAGTCTCGACATCAAGAGAAGGTGACCCCGCCGTCCCGGGGCGCATCGGGGTTGTCGAGAATGTTCGACATGCGCCTTGACCATCTCTCTTTCGCAGCAGGACCGGATGGTCTCGTCAGCACCGCCCAGCGCCTCGGGGGACTGCTCGGCCGAGACTTCACCGACGGGGGTGTGCACCCGCGCTTCGGGACCCGCAACATGATCCTGCCGCTTGCCGGTCACACCTACCTGGAGATCGTCGAGGTGCTCGACCACCCGGCCTCCGACAAGGCTCCGTTCGGGCAGGCCGTGCGCGCCCGCTCCGCCGCCGGCGGTGGCTGGCTGGGCTGGGTCGTCGCCGTCGACGACATCAGGGTTCAGGAGTCGCGTCTCGGTCGCGAGGCCGCGACCGGCAACCGGCACCGCCCCGACGGCACCGAGCTGCGCTGGCAGCAGATCGGCGTCAACGGGCTCATCGCCGACCCGCAGCTCCCCTTCTTCATCCAGTGGGAGAGCCCAGCCGAGCTGCACCCGTCCGCCGGCGCCGACGGCGCGTTCTCCCTGGCCTGCCTGGAGATCGCCGGCGACCCGCACCGGGTGAGCGAGTGGCTCGGCGAGACCGTCGAGGCCCCGCTGGAGGACATCAAGGTCGAGTGGGTCGCCCCGCACGGCACGCCTGGCGTGATCGCCGTACAGCTGCATACGCCGGCCGGCCTCGTCCGTATCTGAGCCTCACCTGAGCCGGCCGCTCCGGGGCGCCGTTCCGAGCCCCAACATCTGGAAGACCCCGGGCACCTACGAGGTCGAGAACCACGCGGCCGACCCCGACGGGCGGCTGTGGTCGGCCATGTCGTCGATCGCGTCGTGGACCGGACGGACCGTGCTCGACCTCGGCTGCGGCACCGGCTTCCACCTGCCCCGCTTCGCGGAGACCGCCGCCTCGGTCATCGGCGTCGAGCCGCATCCGGACCTGCTGGCCCTGGCGAGGCGGCGTACCCGCAGGTTGGACAACGTGTCGCTGGTCGCCGGAACCGCCCAGGCCGTGCCGCTGCCGGACCGGTCGGTCGACGTCGCCCATGCGCGCTGGGCCTACTTCTTCGGACCCGGCTGCGAGCCGGGCCTGGCCGAGCTCGACCGCGTCGTAGGCCGGGGCGGGACCGCGCTCATCATCGACAACGACGGGTCGCGCTCGACGTTCGGCGCGTGGTTCCGGCGCGGCTACCCCCACCTGCCGCCACCCACCGAGGTGGAGCGGTTCTGGGCGGTCCGGGGCTGGACCCGCACGTCGGTCGACATGGGCTGGCGATTCGGGTCGCGCGCCGACCTGGAGGCCGTCGTGCGGATCGAGTTCAAGCCGGACGTGGCCGCCGAGATCCTGCGCCAGCACGAGGGCCTCGAGGTCGACTACGCCGTCAACCTGTGGTCGAAGGTGTTCTGAGACGAGTGGTGGTGCCGGCGGAGGGCACGGTTTCCCCGGTGCACCGGGGAAACCGGCACTTCTCAGGTGAAGTTTCGCCCGAGAAGCGACAGCTTCCCCGGCACACCGGGGATTCCAGGACCTCCGCTCAGCTGGTGCCGCGCATCGCCAGCGTCGGCACCAGCATCACGCCGGGGCCCACCGTGGCGGGGGTGGCGAGCAGGCCCTCGAGCGCTTTGACGATCTCCACCGCGACCAGCTCGAGCGGCTGACGCACCGAGGTAAGTCCGGGCTGCACCACCTGCGCTACCTGCGAGTCGTCGAAGCCGACGACCGCGATGTCGTGTCCGGGGGTGAGCCGACGGTCGGCGAGGGTGTGCAGGACCCCCATGGCCAGGGTGTCGGACGCGCAGACGAAGGCGGAGGGCTGCGCCTCGTCGAGGAGTACGGCGCTCGCCTCGCGCCCGCTGTGCACGGTGTCCTCGACCCGCGACGCCATGCCGGTCGTGGACAGGCCACGGGCCTTCATCGCCCGGCTCCAGCCGGAGCGCCGGTCCTCGCCGATCCACTGGTCCTTGCGCCAGCCGATCCAGGCGACGCGCTGGTGGCCCTTGTCGAGCAGGTGGTTGGTGGCGATCTCGGTGCCGGCGGCCCCGTCGACGTCGACCCAGGGATGGGTCGCCTCGGGATCGTCCCAGGGCCGTCCGAACGCCACGAACGGCGCCCGCCGCTCACGCAGCCAGGCAGCCTGGGGGTTGCCGAGGTAGGTGTCTGTGACCACGAACGCGTCGACGGCGGTGGAGCGGAGGAGGTCGTCGTACCCCCGCACGAGGTCGGCCGCGGTGGTGTCGGGCCTGCCGGGACCGCCGGAGAAGAGGAGCAGGTGGTAGCCCGCCTCGCGCGACGCCTCGACGAGCGCGTGCACGAAGCGGTCCATGGCGGCGTTCGCGGTGAACTCCTGGGCCGGTGACATGCGCAGACCGATGAGGTGCGACGCACGGGTGCGGAGGTGGCGCGCGGCACGGTTGGGCCGGTAGCCCAGCGCCTCGATCGCCTCCTGCACCCGCACCAGGGTCTCGGGGCGGAGCAGGTCGGG
>JALZCZ010000075.1 GCA_030862825.1 Actinomycetota bacterium
CCTAGGATCCAGCGTCGTGGCGGACTTCCTGAAGGCGGTTTTCCTCGGCACCCTTCAGGGGCTGACCGAGTTCCTGCCGATCTCGAGCAGTGCCCATCTGCGGATCTTCCCCGAGCTGTTCGGCTGGGGCGACCCGGGCGCGGCGTTCACCGCCGTCATCCAGATCGGCACCGAGCTCGCCGTGCTGATCTTCTTCCGCAAGGACATCTGGCGGATTGCGTCCATGTGGCTGAAGTCGCTGGTCAAGCCGGAGTACCGCGGTCACCTCGACGCGCGTATGGGCTGGTTCATCATCATCGGGTCATTGCCCATCGTGATCCTGGGTGTGCTGCTCAAGGACGTCATCGAGCGTGATTTCCGCAACCTGTGGATCATCGGCACCACGCTGATCGTGCTCGGCATCGTGCTCGGCATCGCCGATCGCTTCGGGTCCACCCACAAGCAGATCAAGCAGATCACCCTGCGCGACGCCGTCCTCATGGGCGGGGCCCAGGCCCTCGCGCTGGTGCCGGGCGTGTCCCGGTCGGGAGCGACGCTGTCGATGGGGCGGTTCCTCGGCTACGACCGCGAGGCGGCGACCCGCTACGCGTTCCTGCTGGCGATCCCGGCCGTGGTCGGGGCCGGTCTGTTCGAGCTGAAGGAGATCCCGCACGGCGACAACGCCTACGGCTGGGGTCCGACGATCGTCGCCACCGTCGTCTCGTTCGTGGTCGGGTACGCCGCCATCGCCTGGCTGCTGCGCTACGTGGCCACGAAGTCGTACACGCCGTTCGTGCTCTACCGGGTCGCCCTCGGCTCGGCCACGCTGATCCTGGTCGGGGTGGGCGTGCTCAGCGCCTGACCGGTCGGGGCAGCTGCCGTTTGGTCACCAACCGCAGGATTCGGGGCCGGAAATCTGTCGTTGGGGACCAAACGACAGGCCTACAACCACCCGGACTTCTTGAAGAAGATCCACAACGCCCACGAGCTGGCCACCATCAGGAACAGCGCGAAGGGATAGCCGAGCAGCCAGTGCAGCTCCGGCATGTAGTCGAAGTTCATGCCGTAGACACCGGCCACCAGGGTCGGCATGGCGACCAGGCCGACTCCTGCCGAGATCTTGCGCATGTCGTCGTTCTGCTGCACGGAGATCCGGGCCAGGTGGGCGTCGAATGCCGTCGATAGCAGCGTGTCGAGGGTGTCGACGATCTCGGCCGCCTGGGAGAGATGGTCGCCGACGTCGCGGAAGAACGGGGCCGCGTCCTCGTGGATGTGCGGCACCCCGCCGGACTCGAAGCGCCGCATCGGCTCACGCAGGGGGAGCACAGCGCGACGGACCTCGGAGATCTCGCGCTTGAGGGTGTAGATCCGCACCGAGTCGTTGGTGCGGGCCGGCGAGAAGACCGACTCCTCCACCTCGTCGACATCCACCTGGAGCTCGTTGGCCACGTCGACGTACCCGTCGACCACGGTGTCGCACACGGCGTACACGACCGCCGACGGCCCGTGGGTGAGGACGCGCGATTCGCTCTCGAGGAAGTGCCGCGCCGACTGGAGCTGCGAGCCGCGGCCGTGCCGCACCGTCACCACGAAGTCGCTGCCGACGAACAGGTTGATCTCACCGGTTTCCACGGCATCGTCCTCGTCGACGTACCAGAGGGTCTTGAGCACCAGGAACAGGCTGTCCTCGTAGCGCTCCAGCTTGGGGCGCTGGTGGGCGGTGAGCGCGTCCTCGACCGCCAGCGGATGCAGGTCGAAGGCGTCCGCGGCGTCGGCGAGCTCGACCTGGCTGGGCTGGTAGAGCCCCACCCAGACGAAGTCGCCCGGCTCACTGGCCGCCTTCCGCAGAGCCGCGTAGTCATGGTCGGGGCAGTCGACGGCAACCCGCACTCCCTTGCGGTACACCGCGCTGTCCACGATCACGTCGATCACGGTAGCGCCGATACGCTGCGCGGCATGGCAACCCTGATCCTCGTCCGCCACGGACGGACCACCGCGAACGCCGGTGGCACCCTGGCGGGGCGGCTGCCCGGCGTGCGGCTCGACGACACCGGCGAGGAGCAGGCCCGCCGGGTGGGGGAGCGCCTTGCGCCGGTCCCGCTCGCCGCGCTGGTGAGCAGCCCGCTGGAGCGGTGCAAGCAGACGGCGAAGGCGATCTCGGCCGCGCACCCCAGCCGGCTGCGGGTCGCCAGCGAGCGGGGACTCAACGAGTGCGACTACGGCGAGTGGCAGGGACGGCAGTTGAAGGAACTCGCCAAGGAGTCGCTCTGGAAGACGGTCCAGACCCAACCGTCGGCAGCCGCCTTCCCGGGCGGCGAGTCGATGGCCGGCATGCAGAGCCGGGCCGTCATCGCCGTACGCCGCCAGGACGCCGCCATCGAGGCCGAGCACGGCGCCGGCGCCGTGTGGGTGGCGGTCAGCCACGGCGACGTCATCAAGTCGATCCTGGCCGACGCCCTCGGCATGCACCTGGACCTCTTCCAGCGGATCCACGTCGACCCGGCGTCGGTCTCCATCATCAGCTACAGCAGCACCCGCCCCTACGTGCTGGCGAGCAACACCCACGAGGGCGACCTGTCCTGGCTGGCGCCGAAGCCGGGCAGGAAACGACGAACGTCGCGCGCCCCCGCCGAACCGGCCGACGCCGCCGTTGGCGGTGGCGCGGGCCCTTCTGCGCCCGCATAGGGTGACAAACATGCCGATCGTCCACGGATTCGACCCGCCCGAGCGCTTCGTCGCGGGCACCGTCGGTGAGCCCGGTGCTCGCACCTTCTTCCTCCAGGCGCGCGCCGGCGCCCGGATCACCAGCGTCTCGCTGGAGAAGCAGCAGGTGGCCGCTCTCGCCGAGCGGATGGACGAGCTCCTCGACGAGGTCATGTCGGGTGGCACCGAGACGGTGGTGCCCGCGGTCGCGCCGCTCGATCTCGAGGACGCCGACCCACTGGACCAGCCGATCGAGGAGGAGTTTCGCGCAGGCACGATGACGCTGTCGTGGGACCCGAGCGACGAGCGCGTGGTCGTCGAAGTGTTCCCCTTCACCGAGGCGGCGGTCGTGTCGCCCGACCAGGTCGACCAGGACTTCGAGGAGCCCGAGCCCGAGGAGGTCTTCCTGGTCCGGATCACCCCCGGACTCGCCCGCGCGTTCGTCAAGCGCGCGGCCCAGGTGCTCGAGGCGGGCCGGCCCAGCTGCCCCTTCTGCGGCAACCCCATCGACCCCGACGGACACCTCTGCGTCCGGGCCAACGGCTTCCGCCGCCGGGACCCGTGACCTCCGTCTCGGTCCCGCACGGCGAGCTGGAGCTCCACGGGCGGATCATGCCCGCCTCCAACGCCACCTTCCTCGGCGAGATCGACGGCGTGAAGGTGGTCTACAAGCCGGTCGCCGGCGAGCGTCCTCTCTGGGACTTCCCCGACGGGACCCTCGCGGACCGTGAGGTGGCGGCGTACGCCGTCTCCGAGGCGATGGGCTACGACATCGTGCCCACCACGTGGCTGGGCGAGGGACCGCATGGCCCGGGCATGCTCCAGGTCTGGCAGGACGCCGACCCGGGGCAGGAGGCGGTCACGCTGGTGCGCGCGGGCGCGGTGCCCGACGGCTACCTGGCGGTCTTCGACGCGCTCGACGACCGCGACCGCGACGTCACCCTGATCCACGAGGACACCGAGGCGCTGCGCCGGATGGCCGTCTTCGACGTGATCGTCAACAACGCCGACCGCAAGGGCGGCCACGTGCTGGAGATGCCGGGGGGCCACCGCTACGGCGTCGACCACGGGGTCACGCTGCACCACGAGCCCAAGCTGCGGACCGTGCTCTGGGGCTGGGGCGGACAGCCCCTGACCGACGCAGAGGTCGAGACGGTCCGGCGGCTGCGCGAGGCCGTGAACGCCGACCTGGGGGTCACCCTCGCCGCCCACCTCACCGACCTCGAGATCGCCGCGCTCGAGCGTCGCTGCGCCCGCCTGCTCCAGATCGGTTGCCTGCCGGTCTCACGCGGCGAGTGGCCGTCCATCCCGTGGCCGCCGTTCTGAGCATCACCAACTAGGCTCCGTGGCATGCGCGCCTGGTCCGTCCCCGAGGTTCCCTCCCTGCCCGTCGTCGGGCCGCCGGTCGCCGTCCACGACACCACCACGGGTGGGCTGGTCACGCCCGACCCGGACGGTCCGGCACGGCTCTACGTCTGCGGCATCACCCCCTACGACGCGACCCACCTCGGCCACGCCGCGACCTACATCGGTTTCGACCTCCTCAACCGCGCCTGGCGCAACGCCGGACACGAGGTCAGCTACGTCCAGAACGTCACCGACGTCGACGACCCGCTGCTCGAGCGCGCCGCCAAGGTGCACATCGACTGGGTGGAGCTCGCCGAGCGCGAGACCGAGCTGTTCCGGACCGACATGCAGGCGCTCCGGGTGCTGCCACCGGACCACTATGTCGGCGCGGTGGAGTCGATCCCGCTGGTGATCGAGATGGTGGAGCGGCTCCAGGGCGCCGGCGCGACGTATGTCCTCGACGGCGACCTCTACTACTCCGCGGCCGCCGACCCCGCCTTCGGCCAGGAGTCGGGGTACGACCGCGACACCATGCTGCGGCTCGCGGCCGAGCGCGGCGGCGACCCCGACCGCGAGGGCAAGAAGGACCCTCTCGACGTGGTGGTGTGGCGCGGACCCCGCGACGGAGAGCCGTCGTGGGACAGCCCCTTCGGACCGGGGCGGCCCGGCTGGCACGTCGAGTGCGCCGCGATCGCCCAGCACCACCTCGGCACCGCGTTCGACGTGCAGGGTGGCGGCAGCGACCTGGTCTTCCCGCACCACGAGATGAGCGCGGGACACGCCCAGGTGGCGCGACCCGACACGTCGTTCGCGCGGGCCTACGTGCACGCCGGCATGGTCGGCTACGACGGCGAGAAGATGTCGAAGTCCAAGGGCAACCTGGTCTTCGTCTCCGCTCTCCGCAACAGCGACGTCGACCCGATGGCGATCCGGCTCGCGCTGCTTCGGCACCACTACCGCAGCGACTGGGAGTGGACCGACCAGGAGCTGTGGACGGCCGTCGACGAGCTGACCGACTGGCGGCGTGCGCTCTCCCTGGGCACCGGAGCTGCGGCGGGCCCCGTCGTCGAAGAGATCCTGGCCGCGCTGGCCGACGACCTCGACGCGCCGCGGGCGGTGGCAGCCATCGACGCCTGGGTCGCCGCCACCCTCGGCAGCAACGGTCTGGCCGACACGAGCGACCCCGAGGCGGCGGTCACCCTGCTCCCGGTGCTCGACGCCGCGCTCGGCCTCTCCATCTGACCTGCCGTCGGAACCTGCCCATTCGTCCAAGGCCCCGTTGCTCAGCGGTGGCAGCCTGGACGGCATGAGTCACAACGCCGTACGCCCCAAGCTCGTCGTCTCCGGCGGCTCCGCCGCGCTGCGGTGGTACGCCGACGTGCTCGGCGCGGAGATCGGCCAGCACTACGAGGCGGGCGACCGGACGGTGTTCGCCGAGCTCGTCGTGCTCGGCACCACGGTCACGCTCAAGGACGCGGACGTCACCGATCCGGTGGCCACGCCGGGCCCGATCCTCGACTGCATGGTCGACGACCCGGACAGCCTTGCCTCTCGGATGGTGGAGGCGGGCGGTGAGGTCGTCTTCCCCGTCGACGACCAGCCTTACGGAGCGCGCGGCGGCCGCGTGCGGGACCCGTTCGGCGTCCAGTGGCTGCTGCAGACGCCGCTCACCCTGTCGGCGGACGAGGTGCAGCGCTCCATCGACGAGATGGGCTGAGCGGACGGGTCAGCCGCCCCGGTTGGGCTCGTCGTCGCCGCGGCGCTTGAGGTAGCGCTCGAACTCCCGCGCGATGGCCTCACCCGATGCCTCCGGCAGGTCCGCCGTGTCCCGAGTCTCCTCGAGAGCACGCACGTAGTCGGCGACGTCCTCGTCCTCCTCCGCCAGCTCGTCGACGCCCCGCTCCCAGGCCCGGGCGTCCTCGGGCAGGTCGCCCAGCGGGATCGAGACCTCCAGCAGGTCCTCGAGCTGTCCGATGAGGGCGAGCGTCGCCTTCGGGCACGGCGGCTGGGCCACGTAGTGCGGCACCGCAGCCCAGTAGGAGACGGCCGGCACGTCGAGCTTGACGCAGGCGTCCTGGAAGACCCCGACGATGCCGGTGGGGCCCTCGTACGTCGACGCCTCCAGCTTGAGTCGGTCGACCAGCTCGGGCTCGGTCGCGGTGCCGGTGACGGGGATCGGCCGCGTGTGCGGGGTGTCGGCCAGCAGCGCACCCAGGGTCACCACCAGCTCACCGCCCAGGTCATCGCACGCTGCCAGGATCTCGGCGCAGAACTGCCGCCAGCGCATGTTCGGCTCGATGCCGCGCACCAGGATCACGTCGCGATCCAGGTCGGGGGGAGAGGCGACCGCGATGTGGGTGCTCGGCCAGGTGATCCGGCGGTGGCCGTTGTCGTCCGAGCCCACCATCGGGCGGTTGACCTGGAAGTCGTAGAACTCCTCCGGGTCGATGGCGCCCACCACCCGGGCGTTCCAGACCTTCACCAGGTGGTCGACCACCCCGGAGGCGGCATCGGCAGCGTCGTTCCAGCCCTCGAACGCAGCAATGACCAACGGGTTGATCAGCTCCGGCGCGTCCTCGATCTCGATCACCTGTGAAGCCTAGCCACGACCACCACTGATCGGGCCTCGGTCCGGTGGTCGTGATGCCGTCGTGACGCGAGGATTTCTCCGTCGTTGTCCGCAGTGTCAACATTTGGGAATCACGTCCACTGTGTGGACAGCGTTCCTACGCTTGAGCCAGGCCCAGCAGAGGAGTCCCGCTTGTCCCTCCCGTCGCCCGACCTTCGCCCCGATGTCACCGAGGAGCTGACCGCGATCCTGCGGAACCGGATCGTGGTCATCGACGGCGCCATGGGCACCGCGATCCAGCGCGACCGTCCCTCCGAGGAGGGCTACCGGGGCGAGCGGTTCAAGGACTGGCCGAGCGACCTCCAGGGCAACAACGACCTGCTCACACTCACCCAGCCCGACATCATCGCCGGCATCCACCGCGAGTACCTCGAGGCCGGCGCCGACATCATCGAGACCAACACCTTCAACGCCAACTCCGTGTCGCTCTCCGACTACGGCATGGAGGAGCTCGCCCACGAGCTGAACTACGAGGCGGCGCGGCTGGCCCGCGGCGTCTGCGACGAAATCACCGCCCGGACCCCCGACAGGCCGCGCTACGTCGCGGGCGCGCTCGGCCCGACCACGCGCACGGCGTCGATCTCGCCGGACGTCAACGACCCGGCGGCGCGCAACGTCAGCTACGACCAGCTGGTGGCGGCGTACCAGGAGGCCGGACGGGGTCTGCTCGACGGTGGCGCCGACCTGATCTTCATCGAGACCATCTTCGACACCCTCAACGCGAAGGCCGCGATCTTCGCCGTCGAGACGCTCTTCGAGCAGTACGGCCGGCGCTGGCCCGTGATCATCTCCGGCACCATCACCGACGCGTCGGGACGCACGCTGTCGGGGCAGGTCACCGAGGCGTTCTGGACCTCGGTCCGCCACGCCCGCCCGCTCGCCGTGGGGCTCAACTGCGCGCTGGGCGCGAAGGAGATGCGTCCCTACATCGCGGAGATGTCCCGGATCGCCGACTCGTTCGTCTCGTGCTACCCCAACGCCGGCCTGCCCAACGCGTTCGGCGAGTACGACGAGCAGCCCGACGAGACAGCCGCCATCATCGAGGAGTTCGCCGAGGCCGGCTTCGTCAACCTCGTGGGCGGCTGCTGTGGCACCACGCCGGCGCATATCGCAGCGATCGCCCACGCCGTTGCCGGCAAGGAGCGCCGCGAGCCCGTCACGGTCGCGCCCGCGATGCGGCTGTCCGGCCTCGAGCCGTTCACGATCAACGAGGACAGCCTCTTCGTGAACGTCGGCGAGCGGACCAACATCACCGGCTCCGCCAAGTTCCGCAACCTGATCAAGGCAGGCGACTACGACACGGCCCTCTCCGTCGCCGCGCAGCAGGTGGAGAACGGCGCGCAGGTCATCGACGTCAACATGGACGAGGGCATGATCGACGGCGTGGAAGCGATGGACCGCTTCACCAAGCTGATCGCCAGCGAGCCGGACATCAGCCGGGTGCCGGTGATGGTCGACTCCTCCAAGTGGGAGGTCATCGAGGCCGGCCTGAAGAACGTCCAGGGCAAGCCGATCGTCAACTCGATCTCCATGAAGGAGGGCGAGGACAAGTTCCGCGAGCAGGCGCTGCTCTGCAAGAAGTACGGCGCCGCCGCGGTCGTGATGGCGTTCGACGAGGACGGTCAGGCCGACAACCTCGAGCGCCGCAAGGCGATCTGCGAGCGCGCCTACCGGATCCTGGTCGACGAGGTCGGGTTCCCAGCCGAGGACATCATCTTCGACCCGAACGTCTTCGCGGTGGCGACAGGCATCGAGGAGCATGCGTCGTACGGGCTGGACTTCATCGAGGCCACTCGGTGGATCAAGGAGAACCTGCCGGGCGCCAAGGTCTCCGGCGGCATCTCCAACGTCAGCTTCTCGTTCCGCGGCAACAACCCGGTGCGCGAGGCGATCCACGCGGTGTTCCTC
>JALZCZ010000156.1 GCA_030862825.1 Actinomycetota bacterium
CGACGTCCGTCGTCGTGCAGCAACGGGAAGTCGCGCTCGACCACGGTCTCGGTGCTGCTGGCGTCGAGCACACAGCTGCGCGCGTCCCGCGCGTAGGCCAGCAGGTTCTCGTGGCTGGTGGCGAAGCCGCGGCCGAGCTGGCGGCCCTTCGCGTTGAGGTTCACCACGATCTGTCCGAGCAGGTTGTCCTCGCCGTACACCTCGTCCATCAGCAGCCGCAGGTGGGCGATCTCGTTGTCGTCGATGCTGACGAAGATCGCACCCGTATCGCGGAGCACGGCCCGCGCCGCCTCCAGCCGCGGCCGCATCATCGCCACCCAGGCGGCGTGGCGAGTCGTGCGCGCGCCGTCGCGGAAGTCGTCGGCGTAGGCGAAGTCGTTGCCGGTGTTGTAGGGCGGGTCGATGTAGATCAGGTCGACGCTGTGGGGCTCCAGCCCACGGAGCACGTCGAGGTTGTCACCCTCGATGAACGTGTTCCACACGACCCGCACCCTATGCCGGGTTGCGCGTCTGACAATGATGTACGCGTGGACTACAGGCAGCGGTCGCGGGGCAGACGGCTCTCCGACCGCTCCCGCTCCTACCTCGCCGGCCTGATCGCGCTGGTGGTGACGGTCCTCGTGCTGATGGTCGACTCGGGCTCCAACGGCTTCCGCTTCCGCAGCTGGCTCGGCATCGACGAGCGCATCGTCAGCGCCGTCGAGCCGCGCGGCAACGGGCATTACAAGTTCTTCGACACCCAGCCCGGCAGCCGTGACCCCGTCGCCTGGAACCCCTGCGAGGTCATCCACTACCTCGTGAACCCGTCCGGCGCCCCCGACGGCTGGGAGGAGCTGGTCGCCGACGCGGTCGACGTGATGAGCGACGCGGCCGGCCTCAGCTTCGAGTACGACGGCACCACCGACGACCGGGGCTTCACCGACCGCCTCGACGGCGTCGGCCGCGCCGCGCCGGTGCTGATCGGCTGGGCGGACTCCGACGAGGTGTCCAGGCTGGAGGGCGACGTCGCCGGGGTCGCCGGTCCGATCACCCAGACCCGCGCCGGGTTCAGCCGCTACGTGTCCGGGATGGTGGTGCTCGACCGCAGTGCCTTCGACGACCTCGAGGCGCAGCCCGGCGGCGACGCCCATCAGCAGGCGATCCTGATGCACGAGCTCGGCCACCTGCTCGGCCTCGACCACGTGAACGACCGGCACGAGCTGATGTTCGAGTCCAACCTCGGCCGGACCACGCTGGGCAAGGGCGACCGGAAGGGCCTGGCGCTGCTCGGCGGGGTTTCTTGCGGTTGAGGACACGCACATAAAGAAAAGGCGCAGAAGCGGGCTTTCCACCCTTTACCGTTGGACCGGTGCGCATCCGTCCAGCTTTCGTCGTCGGCGTGGTCGCCTGCGCCCTGACCCTGGCCGCGCCGGCCCCGACCGCGCTCGGCGACCCCGACCCGAAGATCCCCGCCACCACCGGCGAGAAGCGGGTCCCGCCTCGCTGGCAGCACTCGTCCGACGGCGTACGCGGCGAGATCGCGGCTCCCCTGCCCGCCTTCCTGCGCGGACAGAGCCGGACCACGACCTTCCAGAGCTGGACGGCCGCCCCGGGCGTCGAGGTGACGTCGTGGGACGAGGTCACCCCGCGCGGCAAGGTCCGGGCACACCTGATGAGCGTCGCGCTGGGCACCCCCGGACTGGCCGTCGACTACGCCTACGCCGGCCAGGTGCGCCGCACGGCGCCGCTGACCCGCATCCTGGCCCGGCACAAGGCGATCGGCGGCATCAACGGCGACTTCTTCGACATCGGCGACACCGGCGCGCCGCTCGGCCTCGGCCAGGACCGGCAGGAGGGGCTGCTCAACGCCCGCAGCAGCGGGTGGAACGCGGCGTTCTTCATCGACAGGACCGGCCGCCCCGACGTCGGGACGCTGCCGATGGTGGGCCGTCTCAAGCAGCGGCCGAACTTCTCGATCACCAACGTGAACTCGGCCGAGGTGGCACCCGGCGGCATCGGCGTCTACACCCGTGCCTGGGGCCGTACGTCGGGCTACCGGATCACCGGCGGGCAGACCAAGGACGTGCGGATGGTGCTCATCCGCCGCGGCCGGGTCGTGGCGAAACGGTCCAAGCTGACCCAGAACAAGCCCATCGAGGGCATCATGCTCGTCGGCCGCGGCGAGGGTGCCAAGGACCTGGGCCGGCTGAAGAAGGGCACCAAGGCGACCGTGCGCTGGTGGCTCAAGAGCACCCCGCGCGTGGCGATCACCGGCAACAAGGTGCTGATCCGCGACGGCGTGATCGAGGTGGTCGACGACCGCGAGATGCACCCCCGCACTGCGATCGGCATCGACCGCGCCACCAACCAGCTGCTCATGCTCGTGGTCGACGGCCGGCAGTCGTTCAGCCGCGGCTACACCATGGTCGAGCTGGCCAACCGGATGATCGACCTCGGTGCCGACGAGGCGCTCAACCTCGACGGCGGCGGGTCCTCGACCATGGTCGCCAAGAAGAAGACCGGAAAGGTCAGCGTGGTCAACCACCCCTCCGACGGCCAGCAGCGCTACGTGCCCAACGGCCTCGAGGTCACCTACACGCCGTAGGCGAGCAAGAACCGCGGCCGGGTCGCCGTTCGCCCCATCCGTCCCACTGAGCGGGCACTCCCTGCACTTGTCAGGTGTCGCTACGGCCGACAGGTGAAGGGATACCCGGTCGACCGGGTATCCCTGGGCCCGGTCACTCCTCGACCGCAACGATCGCGACCGAGGTGACCGGGGCGAAGCACTCCAGGTGCGGGTCGAGCACCTTCAGCGGCTTGATCTCTCCGTCGACGTAGGTCACGCCGGGCGGTACGTCGCACCCGATCGCGATCACCGCGGCCACCAGCTGGAACCCGTCGGCCGGCGCGTTGCCCCGGACGACGCGCTCGATCTCCTCCTGCATGGCGGGGCGGCTGAACTGGGCGCTGAAGTCCGCCACCTCCTGCTGGTTGGTGATCGGCGTGGGCGTGGTCGACACCCCGCCGTCCACCGCCGTCGCGTGCACGATCTCGACCAGGTGCCAGCCCTGGCCGGACTGGCCGTTGGGGAAGGTCGGCTCGGGCGTGGAGCTCTGGCTCGACGGTGCCGGCTCCTCGGCCTCGTCACCGGAGTCGTCGCCGCACCCGGCCAGGAGCAGGGTCGCGAGCAGCAGGGTTCCGAGAGCTCGTCGCATAGTCATTTCGACGCTACCGGCCCGAGGTGGGTTCCGCGGATGCCGGCTGGCAGGCTGCTCCCGTGACCGTCCGCCGCAGCTTCACGCGGGCCGAGCTCGAGTCGTACCGCGACGCGGAGGTGCCCGACCTGCTCGGCCCGGACCTGCGGCTGCTCTTCGTCGGGATCAACCCGGGCCTCTGGACCGCCGCCACCCAGACCCACTTCGCCCACCCGGGCAACCGCTTCTACCCCGCACTCTTCCTGGCCGGCATCATCGAGCGCCGCATCGACCCGGCGGCCGGCATGAGCGACGACGACCGCGACTACCTGCGCTCGCGCGGCATCGGCATCACCAACATCGTGCGACGGGCCACCGCGAAGGCGTCCGAGCTGACCGACGACGAGCTGCGCGCGGGCGGTGCGCGGCTGGTCGAGACCGTCCGCCGCACCGGGCCCGTCGTGGTCGCGGTCGCCGGCATCACGGCGTACCGCACCGCGTTCGGGCTGCCCAGGGCGGTGCCGGGCGTGCAGCCCGAGCCGCTGGCCGGCGCCGAGCTATGGGTGGTGCCCAACCCGAGCGGCCTCAACGCGCACGAGACCGTGGCCACGCTGGCGACGGCGTACGCGGCGGTGGCCCGCGCGGCCGGCGTGATCTGACCCGGGCCCGGGCGCCCTGTGGATGGCCGTTCGCGCGGTGGTGCGTTCGGCGCGACCCTGGTCGGCATGACCGACTGCCCCACCATCCGCACCCAGGCCGACCTCGAGCACACCTGGCGCCACCTGATGGAGCCGCTCGGCTTCGACGGGCACTGCCTGTGGTTCATGCTGATCGACGCCGACGACCATCCGCTGCCCGGGCTGACCCGGATCGAGGACCTCGAGGAGGTGCCGGAGCCCGACGAGCTCGAGGCGCTCGGCGAGATGCTCGCCAGCCTGCGGGAGGCGGTCGTGCCCGACGGCCGGGTCGCCTTCCTGCTCACCCGTCCAGGACGCGAGGGGGCGACCGCGCGCGACCGCGAGTGGGCGGGTGCGCTCTATGCCGCGATCCCGGCCGCCGGCGTACCGACCGACGTCGTCCACCTCGCCACCGACGTGACGCTGCGGCCGGTGCCCATCGACGACACGCCGGTCCACGCCCCTGCGTGAGTACATTCGTGCGGGTGACCAAGCTGATGTACGCCGTATGGGGCCCCGACGTCGCGACCGGACTCAAGGATCCGGCCTGGCACCAGGCGCTCGCCGCCACCGGTGTCGAGCGGCTGCAGCTCAACCTCGACGACGCCGACGTGGCCGACGCGATGCGGATCCCGACGTTCGCGGAGCCGATCGCCGCCGTCGTCAGCACCTGGCTCGAGGAAGGTGCGGAGCCGGACGGACCGAACTCGCTGGTCGGCCAGGTCGCGGAGCGCCATCACGGCTGGGTGGTCGACGAGCGCCGGCCGATAGGTCCGCCCGAGTCCTGGGACGGCAGCCGCGCCGACACCCTCGCGAACGTGGCCGTGATCCGCCGCCCCGAGGCGCTGACCGAGGAGGAGTGGCTGCACCGCTGGCTGGTCGACCACACACCGATCGCGATCGAGACGCAGGCGACGTTCGGCTACCTGCAGAACATCGTGGTCGACCCGGTGACCGACCGGACGCCGTTCGTCAGCGCCTTCGTCGAGGAGCTGTTCCCGTCCGAGGCGATCACCGACATGCATGCGTTCTACGGCAGCGGCGGCGACGACGCCGAGCTCAACGACCGGCTCACCCGGCTGATGGCCAGCGTCGAGCGGATCGGCGCCGACCGCGACCTCGACCTGGTGCCGACCAGCCGCTACCTCTACGCGCTGTCCTGAGTCATGGCGTCGGCGGATGCTCCATGATGGTCCTGCCCGTCTTGTCTGCGGTGAAGTAGCCGGACTCCGTGAACTCGTTGCTGGCGTACACGTGGAACCACGCGCCGTCGTCGTACTCCTTCGGTGCCCGGACGCTGAGATAGACGGAGTTCGGGTCCTCGACGAGCCCGGTCTCCGCCTTCTTCAGCAGCCTGACCACCACGCTCGCGTCGATGGTGGACAGGTCGAAGCGGGTGTTCTCGGTGGTCCCCTGGCTCGTCCGGCGGATCTCGCCGTCGTAGTAGTACAGGTAGTACCGCTTGCTGCTCTTGTCCGCCGGCGTGTAGATGACGGCGTACCCGTCGTAGAGCCCCGCCTCGAACACCGTGGTGCCGCCGGTCTCCTCTCGGAGCGCGTCGAGCATCCCCTCGAAGCCGGCCGCGGTGGTCATGTCGGGCTTCTCGGCGCCCTCGAAGGGGTTGCCGAGTCCGTCATCCAGCTCGTCGAACCCGCTGCTGAGCGCCCTGATCGCGAAGATCACGCCGATGATCACCGGGATGAAGGTCACCAGGCCGATGATCGCGGCGATCCCGCCGCACCCCTTGGACGTGGTGCTGACCAGGTCGCTCGACACCGAGACGCCGATAGAGCCTGGCGCCGGCGGGTACGTGCCGCTGTAGCTCTGCTGGCTCCCGTACGGCACGTGCGTCGGCCCGATCGACTGAGGTGGCGGTGAGGCCTGCGGGGCGTCGGGCGCGGGAGTCGAGGTCGGCGGGGTGTACGTCGACCAGGTCTCGTCGCCGCCGGACGGGTTGCCGCTCTGGGGTGGATCCTGCTCTGCCACGAGCAGCACGGTAGGGCAATCCACCCTGACCGGGACTGGTTCCCGGAGTGGTGGTCTAGCGCGCCTGCGGGCTCTCCACAGGGGCGGTCCGAGCGCTATCCCAGCGGCCGTCGCTTCGGTACCGTCTGCTCATCTCGGGAAGGACCGCTCCCATGAAGCTCCGCCTCGCCGCCACCCTCCTGGCCCTCACCCTGCTCGCGGCCTGCTCCGACGACCCCGAGCTGCGGGTGGAGCCGTCCGAGTCTCCGACGAGCCCTTCCTCGACGTCCCCGACGTCTGAGCCGGCCCAGGTGCTCGGTCCCGAGGAGACCGTACGGGCGTGGGTTGATGCGCGGAACGTTCTGATGCTCGAAGGCGATGCCACAGCCGTGGAGGCGTTGAGCGCTCCCAGTTGCAAAACCTGCCGCAACTCGATCGCTCCACTAAAGGAGGTACACAAGAACGGTGGCAGGTTCGAGAACGATGGGTGGACGGTCTCTTCATCGCGCGTTAGATCAGAGACCGCTGCTCGTGCAACGGTGTCTGTCGCCTTGGTCACCTCAGCTGGCACAACTATCCCGTCAATCGGGGCGGAACCGGTTAGTTACGAGGAGGAGAATCGGATCGCGGTCTTCCGACTGGCCTTCAACAAAGGATGGCGAGTCGGCTTCATCGGATACCTCTCATGATCAGAGCAGTCCTTGCTGTCCTCGTCGTCATAGCGGTTCAGCCAACCTTCGCGAGCCCTGCGAATGCGGGCTGCGAATACACGGATCAAGTCCGCTTTATAGATGGCGTTGCCGTGGTCGACGCCGTCATGATTTGCGACGAGGACGACGGAGCCATCGACCAGGTCAGCAATGCGCAGCCAACGAACATGAACCTCGATACGAACTGCGTCCGATTCGCCTTAAGCCAGGATGAGGATCCCCTCAAGTTCTGCGACATCCCGGCCGAGGCCGCAGCCACCATCCAGCTAACGCCGGACATGGTGGCCAGCGCGTTCGCGCGCATCCCGCTCCCACCGAGCAAGCTGGTCGTGCAGCCGCCGAACGGCCGGACGCTGGTGAACTTCGAGA
>JALZCZ010000176.1 GCA_030862825.1 Actinomycetota bacterium
CAGGTGATGGCCGACGGCCTCGACGTGATCCTCCACGACCCGCAGGTGAAGAGCGTGTTCGTGAACGTGTTCGGTGGGATCACCGCCTGCGACGAGGTCGCCAACGGCATCGTCGGCGCGCTCGACATCCTCGGCGCCGAGGCCACCAAGCCGCTCGTCGTACGCCTCGACGGCAACAACGTCGTCGAGGGTCGGCGCATCCTCGACGAGGCCCGCCACCCGCTGGTGACCCTCGTCGACACCATGGACGGTGCGGCCGACAAGGCCGCCGAGCTCGCGAACGCCTGAGAACGCCTGAGACTGAGGAAGACAAGACAGTGTCGATTTACCTGAACAAGGACTCCAAGATCATCGTCCAGGGCATGACCGGTGGCATGGGCTCGAAGCACACCACCCTGATGGTCGAGGCCGGCTCCAACATCGTCGGCGGCGTCAACGCCCGCAAGGCCGGTACGTCGGTCGAGCTCGGCGGCAAGGACCTCCCGGTCTTCGGCAGCGTCAAGGAGGCGATGACGGAGACCGGTGCGGACGTCTCGGTCGTCTTCGTGCCGCCCGCCTTCACCAAGGACGCCTGCATCGAGGCCATCGACGCCGGCATCGGCCTGCTCGTGGTGATCACCGAGGGCGTGCCGGTGCAGGACTCCGCCGAGGTGTTCGCCTACCTCGACGGCAAGTCCACCCGGATGATCGGTCCCAACTGCCCGGGCATCATCACTCCGGGGGAGTCGCTGGCCGGCATCACGCCGCACACGATCGCCGGCAAGGGGCCGATCGGCCTGGTGTCGAAGTCCGGCACGCTGACCTACCAGATGATGTACGAGCTGCGTGACTTCGGCTTCTCGACCGCCATCGGCATCGGCGGCGACCCGATCGTCGGCACCACCCACATCGACGCGCTCGCTGCGTTCGAGGCGGACCCCGACACCAAGGCGATCGTGATGATCGGAGAGATCGGTGGCGACGCCGAGGAGCGGGCAGCGGCGTACATCAAGGACCACGTGACCAAGCCGGTCGTCGGCTACGTCGCCGGCTTCACCGCTCCGGAGGGGAAGACCATGGGCCACGCCGGCGCCATCGTCTCCGGCTCCTCGGGCACCGCGGCGGCGAAGCAGGAGGCCCTCGAGGCGGTCGGCGTCAAGGTCGGCAAGACCCCGTCGGCCACCGCCGAGCTGATGCGGGAGATCTTGCAGAACCTCTGAATCTGGCTGTTCTCGTCGACCCGGCAGGAGGTGTCTGACGGGTCGACGTGATGTTTGGGCCTAGCCGCACCCGGCCTCCGTGAACCGGCACATCGCCGCGACGACGTCGGCGGTTGCGGTGGTCTGAGCATCGATCTGGCCCTGGCTGTCGGCCTCGAGGTCGGGGCCGGCGCCGCCCTCGTTGGCCGCGACGTCGATGAGCACTGCGTGTCCGACCCGGATGAGGTGGACCACCTGCATGCCGACGGCGGGTGCGCCGTCGAACTCGCTGGTCTGGATCACCGCGTACGACTGCCCCCCGACGCCGGTCATCCTGACCTGGCGAACGGTCGTGAAGCCGTCACCGGTGTCTTCTCGGGGACAGCCGGAGTAGAAGTCGACCACGTCGTCGATGAACCTCACCGCGGCGTCGGCGTCGCTGAACGCGTACAGCTCCCGAGAGCGGTAGTCCTCCGGGTTGGCCCACCTCGCCCGCAGGACCCCGGTCGCGGCCGGTGTCGGCACGGACGCACCACAGGCGGCGAGGTCGAACGGCTCGAGCGAGGCGCTCGGACCCGTGAGCCCGTACCTCCTTCCGGGCTCGGAGTCCTTCGGCCAGCCGGCTGCCAGCGGGAAGTCCTCCGGGACCTCGCCGGAGCCCGTCGCGCCCGACGGTGGCTCCACGGTCTCTGACGGACTCGGCTCGCTGGTCTCGCAGCCGTCGGCCGAGAAGACACACATGGCGTCGATCACGCCAGAAGCCCGATCAGCCAGGAGGTCGGCCGCCTCCTGGGAGACTGCCGGGTCGGCTTCCGGCACGTCGGTCTGGTCGAGCAGCAGCGCGTTCCCGACCCGCGCCACCTGCCACACCCGGGTGCCGTTGGGCTCGCCTCCCCGGTGGAACTGCTCGACCCACGCGAACGACTGCTCGCCGAGCTCGGAGCGGAGGGAGAGCCAGTAGGTGACGTCTCCCGGCTCCGCGACGCGACACTCGTCCACGGCCCTGGTCATGGCGAGCAACGACTTCTCTGCCGTGCCGTCGTCGGGGTACAGGGCCAGCGTGCGTTTCTCGCCGCCCTCGACCCGGTCGCTCCAGACCGCACCCAGCAGGTCCACGGCGTCGTCGGAGGACCAGACGTCGGCGCCGCAGATGTTGATCGCCGGCAGCACCATCTGACTGGAGCCGACCTCGGTGCCGACCCTCGCCGGGATGTTGATGTCTGCGGTCATGCCCTCGTCGAGCGGGAACCCGTCCGGGATCGACTGCCGCCAGTCCACCCCGTAGCTCGGCGGCGGTGCCGGGTCCGGCCCGGCGTCGCCGTCGTCGCCGGCGCTGAGTACGGCGATGGGGGTGGCGATGAGGGCGACGGCCAGGGCCGCGCCGATGCCGGCGAGCGCCGTGTGGCGCCGGCGGAGCCGGTCGCCCTGGCGGCGTACGTCGGAGGGAGGGAGGGGGCTCATGGAAGGTCCTGGATCGAAGCTCGAGAGCCGGTCGGCGGGGTCAGACATGGCTCACTCCTCCCTCGAGGGGCGTGGGTCCGTTGGGTTCGTCGGACAGCAGCGAGGCGAGCGCCGCGCGGCCGCGGCTGAGCCGGGCCTTGATGGTGCCTTCCGGTACGCCGACCTCGTCGGCCACGGCCTGCACCGGCAGGTCGGCGATGTGGTGCAGCACCAGCGCCCGGCGCTGCGCCTCGGGGAGCCGCTTGAGCGCCGCGACCAGCGCGACGTGGGACTCATCCAGCGGGGGAGCGGACATCGGCGGGGCGACCGCGCGGTCCGGCTGCCTCCGGCCCCGCGTCGTACGCCGCCACCGGCTGACCGCGAGGCGGTAGGCCGTGGTGCGCACCCAGGCCTCGGGGTGGTCGGCCCGGGCCAGCGACCGCCGGTGCGCCCAGGCCCTGACGAAGGCCTCCTGCACGCACTCCTGCGCCTCGTCGCGGTTGCCGATCATGGCGAAGACCTGGTTGATGAGCCGCCGGAACGACGCGGCGTAGAACTCGTCGAACTCCCGCTCGTCCATGCGGCCGACCTCCTCACCCGATGCTGCTGTCGAGGGGGAGACGCCTGGGCGAGCGGCCCGGTTGCACGGAAGCCTCAGATACTTCCTGGTCAGTCCTTCTTACCAGGCTTCGGCAGCTCGACCAGCCGGGCCAGCGCGCGGTAGGCGAGGTCGACGAACGCGTCGTTCGTCATCTCCGCCTTCGGTGCCGACACGAACGAGAGCTGGGCGAGCGCGGTGCCGCGGCGCATGATCGCCATCGTGTAGTTCACCGAACGGCTGTCGGTGACCTCGATGCTGACCCGCCACGCGGAGAGGGAGGTCTTGGCGTCGTCGAAGTCCGCCACCTGGTCGACCTCGGTGCCGAGCCCGTCGTCCTCGGCCTCGCAGCTGCCGAGCCGCTGCCGGACCATCTCGACGAAGGCCCTGGCCCGGCGCTCGGGCAGGGTGCCGACGGTCTCGGTGAGCCCGAACTCGTCCGGCAGCTTGGCCTCGGGGATCAGGAAGGTGCGGGTCCAGTTGGCCGCGAACTCGGCCTCGTCGAACCGGCCCGAGAACGTCGCGTTGTCGCAGCGGGTCTGAGCCAGGTTGTTCGTGGCGCGCTCCGGGTCGGTGCCCACCCAGGGCCGGTCGACCCCGGGGACCGGTGGCAGGTCGAGCTCGCTGAGCATCGCCGGCGCCTTGCCGACCGGCAGCGGCGCGACCTGCCGTGCGCGGGCACCACCGGAGCACTCGCCCCCCTCGGGAAGCGTGCACAAGGCGGACACGGCCGACGCGAGGAGCTGTGTGTGGCCGTCGACGTTCGGGCGAGCCGCGTCGCCCACCATCGTCGCGGTGGTCGTCGTGAACTGGCCCGTGCGTGCGATGCCGACGGTCATCGTCGTCAGCGGGTCCTCCCAGTCGCGCAGCACGACCAGCATCGCCTGGTCGCCGACCGACGTGACCCGGCGAGTGGAGACCAGCTGGGTGCGCTCCTCCATGCACCCGGCGTACCAGCCGAGCGTGGTGGTGAACGCGCGCCTCGCGGCACGCGGTGAGGCCGACAGCTCGGTCGCCTGCACGGCGGACCTCGTGGGGCCGCGCTTCAGGTCCTTGCTCTCGAACGAACGCACCAGCGCCGCGGAGCCTCCCTGGTCGGCGTAGCGGTCCTGCTGGCAGGGGATGACCAGGCCGGTGCCCTCGGCGTTGTCGTCGGTGGTCACCTTCCAGCCTCGGCCGCCGACCGCCTTGGTGACGTCGGTCTCGCCGATCATCGCGTCCTTGGTGAGCGAGACCGAGGTGTCGGTGCGCAGCGACCCGTGGTCAGCGGCCGCTGGCGGCGGGTCGCGGTCGAGGGTGGGCCGCACACCGGCGGCATCGGTGACCATGGAACCGGTGACGAGCACCGCGGCCAGGGCGGCGACGGCTCCGACCGTGGTGTGCGTACGCCGCCGGGCCGAGCCCGCGCGCCGGATGATCGAGCCGCGGGGCCAGCGGGCGGCGGTGACCACCGCGAGGAGCGGTTCGAAGACCGAGCGCACCTCGGACGTGGGCAGGTTGCGGAGCAGGGAGAACTGGCTCGTTGCCGCCTGCAGCTCGCGCTCGGCGTCCTCCTGGGGGAGACCGATCTCACGGGCCATTTCGGGCATCGTGACCGTGGCCAGCTGGGTCAGCAGCAGGGCACGTCGCTGGGTGATCGGCAGCTTGCCGAGGGCGTCGAGGGTGGCCTTCACCTCGGCGTCGATGTTCTTGTCGCGGTGCCAGAGGCGGGCGGTGTGCCGGCGCTGAGCATGGCGCCAGGCGTGCGGACGCACCCACTCCTCGGGGTCGTCGAGCGCGGAGATCTTGCGCCAGTGGTGCCACGCCACGATGAAGGAGTCCCGCACGGCCGCGCGCGAGGCCGCGAGGTCGCCGGTCAGCGCGTAGGTCTGCAGCAGCAGCCGCTCGCGCGCGTCCTTGTAGAACGTGTCGAAAAGATCGGGATCCCTCATGGCAGCCCCTAACGGTACGCCAGCCCGCACGCGGCGCCGAATGGCGGCGATCCCCGGACTCGGGTCGCTCGGCGTGGGAACGCAGACGGCGCCCGGCCTCGGGCGATGATGCCAGTGCCTGGCGTCCGAAGGCCTTTTCCGTTTGGCGTGCTCAGGGTGTGCGCATCGCGAGGCGGAGGAGCGCCGGACCGGCAGCGTCAAATCAAGCGACGACAGCGAAGCGGGGTGCGTGTCATGGGTGCGCGAAGCGCAAAGGCCCTCGGTCGCGGGGCACTGGCGCCATGACCTCGCTGCTGCCGTCGTCTCGGGCGCGCACCCGCACCGCCCGGGCCGACGAGACCCTGGACGACACTGAGCACCACCTTGGGCACCGGCGCCCGCTGGTGCCGCTGGCGTTCCTCGGGGGCGTCACCGCGGCCGCGTCGACCCTGGTCGTCTTCCTGGGCCTCGGCGTGGTGGGCTGGTTCCTCACCGACGGTGGTGTCCACGGAGCCCCCCGCGACGGCCTGCGCATCGGCGCGCTCGGCTGGCTGCTCGGCCACGGCTCCGGGGTCCACGTCGAGGGCGTCGCGATCACGGCCATGCCGCTCGGCGTCACCCTGGTCTGCGCCTGGGCCGTCTGGCGGATCGGCAAGCGCGTGGGCGACTCCATCTCGGGCCACGGCCCGGACGCCGCCGGGATCAGCGACGGCGAACGAGACTGGACCGTGCCGCTCGCCGCCGGACTCTTCGCACTCGGCTACGTCGTGACCGCGGTGCTGGTCGCCAGCGTCGCGGCGACCCCGGCCACCAGCCCCAGCACCCCCGGCGTGGTCGGGTGGTCGCTGGCGCTGTGCCTGGCCGTGGGCGCGCCGGCCATCGCGGTGGGAGCGGGCCGGGCAGCGATCTGGCTCACGCCGGCGCCGCTGCCGGCGCGGTCCGCCCTCACCCTGGCCCGGGTCATCCTGACGGCCTGGCTGGCCGTGTCGATGGTCGCCTTGGCGGCAGCGCTGGTCGTGGACGTCGACACCGCCGCCAACATCATGTCGCAGCTCGACGCCGACGCCGGCGACACGGTCGTCTTCGTGGTGCTGACCCTGCTGGTGCTGCCCAACGCGATGGCCTTCTCCGGCTCCTACCTGCTCGGGCCCGGCTTCACCGTCGGCACCGGCACCCTGGTTACCCCCCAAGCCGCGGTGCTCGGCGCCCTTCCGATGTTTCCGCTGCTGGCAGCCCTGCCCGACAACGGCTCCGCGCCGTCGTGGGCCGCCTGGCTGGTGGGTCTCCCAGTGCTCGTCGCCCTCCTCGCCGCCCTGCACGTGCAGCGCAGCTTCCCCACCGTGCGCTGGGACCAGGGCGCGCTGCGTGGCTGTGCCGGCGGCATCCTCGCCGCCGTGGGCTTCACCGCGGTGGCCGCGGTGGCCGGCGGCGCGGTCGGTCCCGGTCGGATGCACGACGTGCACCCGCTGGTCGGCGACGTGCTGCTGCAGTCGGTCACGGCGTTCGGCATCGGCGGTCTGCTGGGCGGGCTCGCGATGACCTGGTGGCAGCGCCGGACCACCCTCGAGACCGACGAGCCCGGCGAGCCGGCCTCCTCCTAGACTCAAGGCGTGCCCACCGCCCCCACCGCGCGTCTCGTCGTGCTCGTGTCGGGCAGCGGCACCAACCTCCAGGCCCTGCTCGACGCGTGCGCCGATCCGTCGTACGGTGCCTCGGTGGTCGCGGTCGGCGCGGACCGCGACGGCATCCAAGGGCTCGAGCGTGCGGAGCGGGCCGGCGTGCCCACGTTCGTGAAGCGGGTCAAGGACTTCACCACCCGCGAGCACTGGGACCGGGCAATGGCCGAGACGGTCGCGAACTTCGACCCCGACCTGCTGGTGCTCGCCGGCTTCATGAAGCTGGTCGGGCCGGAGTTCCAGTCGCGGTTCGGCGGCCGGATCGTGAACACCCACCCCGCACTCTCGCCCTCCTTCCCCGGCATGCACGGGCCGGCCGAGGCGCTCGCGCACGGGGTCAAGGTCACCGGCGCCACGCTCTTCGTGGTCGACGAGGGCGTCGACACCGGCCCGATCGTGGCGCAGGTGGCGGTGCCGGTCGAGGACGACGACAGCGTCGAGACCCTCCACGAGCGGATCAAGGTCGCCGAACGGCGGATGCTCGTCGAAGCCGTGGGCCGGATGGTCCGCGAGGGCTTCTTCATCACCGACAGAAAGGTCCGTTTCGGACATGCCTGACCCCCAAGAAATGGGACGCAGCACTATTCGCCGCGCCCTGGTCTCGGTCTACGACAAGACCGGGCTCGAGGAGCTCGCGCGCGGCCTGCACGACGCGGGCGTCACCCTGGTCTCCACCGGCGGCTCGGCCGCACTGATCGAGGGCCTCGGCCTCCCGGTGACCAAGGTGGAGGATCTCACCGGCTTCCCCGAGTGCCTCGACGGCCGGGTGAAGACCCTGCACCCCGCGGTGCACGCGGGCATCCTCGCCGACCGGCGGCTCGACACCCACGTGCAGCAGCTGACCGAGCTGGGCATCGAGCCGTTCGACCTGGTCGTGTCCAACCTCTACCCCTTCACCCAGACCGTCGCCTCGGGGGCTTCTCCCGACGAATGCGTCGAGCAGATCGACATCGGCGGGCCTTCGATGGTGCGCGCGGCCGCCAAGAACCACCCCTCGGTCGCGATCGTCACCTCACCCGCCCGCTACCCGGACGTGCTGGCTGCGGTCGCCGCCGGCGGGTTCACGCTCGAGCAGCGCAAGGCCCTGGCCGCCGAGGCGTTCGTGCACACCGCGACGTACGACGTGGCCGTCGCCTCGTGGATGGGCAACGTGCTGACCGACACCTCCGAGGGCACCGGCTTCCCGGCCTGGATCGCCGCCACCTGGGACAAGACCTCGGTGTTGCGCTACGGCGAGAACCCGCACCAGCCGGCCGCCCTCTACACCCGCGGGTACGGGTCGCTCGGGCTCGCGGGCGCTGCGCAGCTGCACGGCAAGGAGATGTCCTACAACAACTACGTCGACACCGACGCCGCCCGGCGTACGGCCTCCGACTTCGACGAGCCGGCCGTGGCGATCA
>JALZCZ010000213.1 GCA_030862825.1 Actinomycetota bacterium
CGGACGGCCGCGACCCGCGAGGCGCTGGTCGGGGCCGCGCGTCCACTCTTCGCCCAGCACGGGTACGCCGCCGTGTCGACCGACCAGATCGCCCGCGCCGCAGGGGTCACCCGCGGCGCGCTGTACCACCAGTTCGCCGGAAAGGAGGAGCTGTTCGCCGCCCTGCTCGAGCAGATGGAGGCCGAGATCGCCGACCGCCTCGCCGCGCGGCTGGGGTCCGTCGATGATCCCCTCGCCCTGCTGCGCGACGGCATTGACGGCTGGCTGGAGGCGTGCGCGCAGCCCGAGGTCCGCCGGATCGTGCTCATCGAGGCACCCGCCGCCCTGGGGTGGCAACGCTGGCGTGAGGTCGGGCGCCGCTACGGCGTCGGACTCGTCGAGGCGACGCTCCAGCTGCTGGTCGACGGAGAGGTGATCGCCGACCAGCCGGTCCGCCCGCTCGCCCATGTGCTCATCGGTGCGTTGGAGGAGGCGGCCCTCTATGTCGCCGGCGCGGCTGACCGCGAGGAGGCGACGGCCGAGGTGCGCGCCTCTCTCCTCCGCCTGGTCGAGGGACTTCTCCTCAGGACCTGACCAGCGAGACGAGGTGGTCGACCACATGGTCGGTCGGCACCTCGGTGCGCTCGCCCGACCGGCGGTCCTTGACCTCGACCACCCCGTCGGCCAGGCCTCTGCCGACGACGACGATGGTCGGGACCCCGATCATCTCGGCGTCCTTGAACTTCACGCCGGGGCTGATCTTGCCGGCGCGGTCGTCGTAGAGCACCGTGACGCCGGCCTGGTCGAGCTCGTGCGCGATCCGCTCGGACACGGCGAGGACGGCCTCGTCCTTGCCGGCCGCCACCAGGTGCACGTCGGCGGGCGCGACGTTGCGCGGCCAGCACAGTCCGATGTCGTCGAGGGTGCCCTCGGCGATCGCGGCCACGGCCCGCGACGGGCCGATGCCGTAGGACCCCATGGTGACGGTGACCAGCTTGCCGTTCTCGTCGAGCACCTGGAGCCCGAGCGCGTCGGCGTACTTGCGGCCGAGCTGGAAGATGTGGCCCATCTCGATGCCGCGGGCGCTCTGCAGGGTGCCGGTAGCGCAGTTGGGGCAGGGGTCGCCGTCGCGCACCTCCGCGGCCTCGATGGTGCCGTCGGGAGTGAAGTCGCGGCCGGCCACGAGGTCGATCACGTGGCTGCCCTCGATATTGGCCCCGGTGACCCACCGGGTGCCCTCGACCACGCGCGGGTCGGTGAGGTAGCGGATCCCGGACGAGCTCTTCTCCCCCAGCGCCGCCGGACCGATGTAGCCCTTGACCAGCGACGGGTGCTGGGCGAGGTCGTCCTCGTTCATGGCCTCGACCTCGGTGGGCTCAAGCTGCCCCTCAAGCCGCTTCTGGTCGACCTCGCGGTCGCCGGGCAGGCCGATCGCGACCGGCTCACGCCTGCCGTCGGCGTGCTTGAAGACCACGAGCACGTTCTTGAGCGTGTCGCCGGCGTGCCAGGGGCGGTCGTCGCGCGGGTACTTCTCGTTGAGGTGGGCGACCAGCGTGTCGATGGTGGGGGTGTCGGGCGTCGGCTCCGCGTGCGCGGCAGGTACGTCGTCGTACGGCTGCGGGCTGGGCGGACGCACCTGCACGGCCTCGACGTTGGCGGCGTAGTCGCAGTTGGTGCAGCGCACGTAGGTGTCCTCGCCGACGGCCGCCTTCGCGAGGAACTCCTCGGACTTCGAGCCCCCCATCGCGCCCGACGTGGCCTTGACGATGACGTACTCGAAGCCGAGCCGGTCGAAGATCCGCACGTAGGCGTCGCGGTGCTTCTGGTAGCTCTCGTCCAGCCCTGCGTCGTCGACGTCGAAGGAGTAAGAGTCCTTCATGATGAACTCGCGACCCCGCAGCAGCCCGGCCCGGGGGCGCGCCTCGTCGCGGTACTTGGTCTGGATCTGGTAGATCGCGAGCGGTAGGTCCTTGTAGGAGTTGTAGAGGTCCTTGACCACGAGGGTGAACATCTCCTCGTGGGTCGGCCCGAGCAGGTAGTCGCCGCCCTTGCGGTCCTTGAGGCGGAAGATGCCGTCGCCGTACTCGGTCCAACGGTTGCTGGCCTCGTAGGGCTCGCGTGGCAGCAGTGCCGGGAACGACAGCTCCTGGGCCCCGATCGCGTCCATCTCCTCACGGATGATCGCCTCGATGTTGCGCAGCACCCGCAGGCCCAGGGGCAGCCAGGTGTAGATGCCTGGCGCGGCCCGCCGGATGTAGCCCGCGCGGACCAGCAGCCGGTGGCTCGGCACCTCGGCGTCGGCGGGGTCGTCACGCAGGGTCCGCACGAACAGGCTCGACATCCGGAGGATGCGGGGGGAGCGGGTGGTCCCGGACGTGGCATTCATGCGGCACAGGCTACTTGTGCCCCCCGGGCCCGGGTCGACCGAGTTGGGACGCAACCTTCCGGCCCCGACCGACGTCATTCAACGTGAGACCGGGAACCACCCGGCCGCGACCCGGGAGAGCCATGCGGACCTTCGTCACCGGCTTCGCGGCGGCCATCATCATCGCCGCCGCACTCGCCCTGCTGCTCGGCCCGACGTTCGGCGCCGAGGCGAACATGCCCACGATCCCGGCCGTCCGATGACCACGCACCGGGGTCTGGTGGGGCTTCAGCCCCTGGTGGCGTCGAAAGCTGCCTTGATCATCGGCAGCTGCAGCGGGAGCCGGGCCAGGGTGGCGGCCAGCATCGGCTTGTTGTCGCTCTTGGCGGCGTCCATCGTCATCGTGATGTTGGCGGGGTAGACGCCGACCAACAGGCCCACACTCCCCCAGCCGGCCAGCCTGCGGGTCGGCGGCAGCACCAGCCCGGCCGCCAGCAGCAGCTCGGCCACCCCGCTGGCCAGGACGACCCCGTGGGCGGCGGGCACCCAGGACGGGACGATCTGCTCGTAGACCGCGGGCCGGACCAGGTGGATGGTGCCGCTGGCCGCGAAGAGACCGGCCAGGGCGAGGGTGCTCCTGCGAAGGCTCACGGCTCGGATCCTGTCAGAACATGACAGTCGAGAACCTGCCTGTCTCGCGGAAACCCACCCGCTCGTAGGCCCGCCGGGCCGGCTCGTTCCACTCGTTGACGTAGAGGGAGACCTTCGGCGCGATGCTCTCCTGCACGAGGTTCACGACTGCCGCCATGCCGGAGACGGCCAGCCCTTCGCCGCGGCGGTCCGGTGGCACCCACACGCCCTGGATCTGAGCGGCGTCCGGGGTCGCACAGGCGACCTCGGCCTTGAACAACAGCCGGCCCTCCTCGAACCTGGCGAAGGACCAGCCCCGGCTCATCAGCTGGGTGACCCGCGCCCGGTAGAGGTCGCTCTTACCTCCCACCTCGGGAGAGACGCCGACCTCCTCGGTGTACATCGCCACGCACGCCGGGTAGAGCACGGACAGGTCCTGGCGGTCGGTGCGGCGTACGGCCGGGTCGGGCGCGACCAGCGGCGGCCGGTCGATCACCAGGTGCGGCTGCCGCCACCGGATCTCGCGCGGGCGTCCCCAGGTGTCGGCCACGGTGTTCCAGAACGTCCGGACCGCGTCGTGCGGGCCGACGATCGTGGACACGCTGCGCATCCGGGTCATCGCCCGCTCGGCGAACGCCCGCGCGTCGTCCTCGTCGGCCTCGACCGGCACCAGGTTGGCGCCCACGTGGCAGGCCGCGACCAGCTCGCCGCCGTCGAAGCGCCCCCAGACCTCGCCACCGAGCCAGCGCGGCTCCAGGCTCGTGGTGCGGGCGCGGTAGATCGCGAAGACGTTGGTGACCGGGTCGCGACGCGCCAGGGTCAGGAACGCCTCGAGGTCGGCCGACCCCAACGGTCGGACCCCGTGTCGCGTCATCGGCACGGGCGCAGCCTACGAGGTTGGGCCGCGGTCACCGCGCAGGAGTGACGCACCACGACGTGGCAAGAGACGTGGCAAGAAAGGTCAGGCAG
Organism: Actinomycetota bacterium; assembly: GCA_030862825.1. Classification (GTDB taxonomy): domain Bacteria; phylum Actinomycetota; class Actinomycetes; order Propionibacteriales; family Nocardioidaceae; genus Nocardioides. Next base: position 3,944 of record JALZCZ010000213.1, read on the forward strand.
GCTCCGGGGTCGCCCTGCCAGCATCCAGACCATGAGCATCCTGGAGGGACGAGTCGCACTGGTGGCCGGCGCCACCCGAGGCGCCGGGCGGGCGATCGCCGTCGAGCTGGCGCGTGCCGGAGCACACGTCTACGCCACCGGGCGCAGCAGCCGGGAGAACGGTCCGTCGGAGATGAAGCGCCCGGAGACCATCGAGGAGACCGGCGACCTCATCGCGGCGGCAGGCGGCGCTGGCACCGCGGTCGTCGTGGATCACGAGGACCCCGACGCCGTACGCCGCCTGGTCGGCCGGGTCGAGACCGAGCGGGGCCGGCTCGACGTCCTCGTCAACGACATCTTCGGTGGCGACCGCTACGCCGAGGGGTCGCATCCCCTGTGGGAGCACGACCTCGCCGGCGGTCTGCGGATGCTGCGGATGGGCGTCGACACGCACCTGATCACGGCCCATTTCGCGCTGCCGCTGCTGCTGCGCGGCGAACCCGGACTGCTGATCGAGATGACCGACGGCACCGACGAGTTCAACGCGGAGTTCCGCGACGGCGTGGGGTTCTACTACGACCTCGTGAAGGCCAACGTGAGCCGGATCGTCCTCGGCCTCACCCATGAACTGCGGGACCACCCGGTGACGGCCCTCGGCGTCACGCCGGGCTGGCTGCGATCGGAGAACATGCTCGACCACTTCGGCGTGGAGGAGGCCTCCTGGCGGGACGCCCTGGTGAAGGTCCCCGGTTTCGCCATCTCGGAGTCGCCGACGTACGTCGCTCGCGGCGTCGCCGCGCTGGCCGGGGACCCCGACGCAGCGCGGTTCGCCGGGCGGGTGCTCACGTCACATGAGCTGTCCGACGAGTACGGCGTGACCGACACCGACGGGTCCCGCCCCGACTGCTGGGGCTACCTGACGCGCTACGGCATCGACGAGCAGAATGATGTGGGCGTCGACGAGTATCGATGACGAGGACTGAACCTCAGGAGACCGTGACCTGGGCTCCCGCGCCGTCGACGGACTCCATGCCTTCGGCGATCCGCATCGCCTCTTCGATCAGGGTCTCCACGATCTGCGACTCTGGCACGGTCTTGATCACCTCGCCCTTGACGAAGATCTGGCCCTTGCCGTTGCCCGAGGCGACGCCGAGGTCGGCCTCGCGGGCCTCGCCGGGTCCGTTGACGACGCAGCCCATCACGGCGACGCGGAGCGGCACCTCGAGCCCGTCGAGGCCGGCCGTCACCGCGTCGGCCAGCTTGTAGACGTCGACCTGGGCGCGCCCGCAGCTCGGGCAGGAGACGATCTCGAGCTTGCGCGGCCGCAGGTTCAGCGATTGCAGGATCTGGATGCCGACCTTGACCTCCTCGACCGGAGGGGCGGAGAGCGAGACGCGGATCGTGTCGCCGATGCCCTTGCTCAGCAGCGCTCCGAACGCGGTGGCGGACTTGATCGTGCCCTGGAACGCCGGTCCCGCCTCGGTCACGCCGAGGTGCAGCGGCCAGTCGCCGGCCTCGGCGAGCAGCTCGTAGGCGCGGACCATGACCACGGGGTCGTTGTGCTTGACAGAGACCTTGAAGTCGTGGAAGTCGTGCTCCT
>JALZCZ010000219.1 GCA_030862825.1 Actinomycetota bacterium
CCGGGCACCCAGCTGCAGCTGTCGACCCGCCTGAACATCCCCAAGAGCAGCCTCCATGCCCTGCTGCGGACGATGACGTCGCGCGGGTGGCTGGAGACCGACCCGACCGGCAGCGTCTACCAGCTCGGCATCCATTCGCTGGTGGTCAGCTCGGCCTACCTGGACGGCGACCGGGTGCTCTCCCGCGCCACACCGGTGCTGGACGAGATCTCGGCGGCCACCGAAGAGACGGTCCACCTGGGCAGGCTGGTCGGCGCCGACGTCGTCTACACCGCCAAGCGCGAGTCCGTGCACCCCTTGCGCATGCACTCCGCCGTGGGTCGCCGGCTGCCGGCGTACTCCACCGCCCTCGGTCGAGCGCTCCTGGCCGAGCGGCCCGAGGACGTCCGCGCTGAGCTCATCCCGGACACCATCGGCGCCCTCACCCCGCAGACGACGACCGACAAGGATGCCGTGCTGGCGCTCCTCGACGAGGCGGCCCGTGTCGGCTACGCGGTGGAGAGCGAGGAGTCCTGCCTGGGCGTTCGCTGCTTCGGCGTGGCGCTGCCTTTCGCCCGTACGGCGGTCGACGCACTGAGCGTCGCGGTCCCGATCAGCCGCCTCGACAACGGTCGCGAGGAGTTCATCATCGAGACCCTGCTGAGCGTGAAGGCCCGGCTGTCTCTCGTGCACGACAACAGCACCGTCCGCTGAGACGGGTTGCCCTGGCTCCACGTTGCACGGCGGGGCCTAGAATCATGGAGTGAACGAGGTCTCCGTCATTGCCTACTTCGCCGACGATCCCACTCGGACCTACCAGCTCGTCCAGTGGCTGCCCGTCCTCGACCTGCTGCACGAGCAGCACGCGGTCGGAATCGTCGCGCGCGATCCGGAGTCCGCGGTCCTGCTGCAGGCCAAGTCGTCGCTTCCTGTCTTCGCGGCTCCGTCGTTCCCCGAGCTCACGGATCTCTACGCCGTCCTCGGCGCCAAGGTCGTGCTCTACTGCAACAACTCCATGCTGAACTTCCAGTCGCTCCTCGACAGTCGGATGTTGCACGTGCACATCAACCACGGCGAGAGCGACAAGCACAGCATGGCGAGCAACAACGCCAAGGCCTACGACCGGATCTTCGTGGCAGGCGAGGCCGCGGTGCAGCGTCACGCCGCCGGCCTCCTCGAGTTCGACATCAGCCACCTGGTGCGCACAGGGAGGCCGCAGCTGGACCTGTGTCCTGCGCCGGTGCTGACCCCCAGCCCACGCCGTACCGTCCTCTATGCACCGACCTGGGAAGGCGACGCTGAGTACAACGACTACACCTCCGTGGACACCATCGGCGCCGACATCGTCCGCGCCATCCTGGCCGTGCGCGACACCCGGCTGGTCTACAAGCCCCACCCGAAGGTGGTCACGAGCGTGACTCCGGCCGTGCGCGAGGCGCACCACCGCATCTTGGGGCTGGTCGACGAGGCCATCCGGCGCGAGCCCGACGCCGGTCACGCGTCGATGACCAGCGGCGACATCCTGGCGCTCATGCCGGACTGCGACGCGATGATCACCGACGTCTCCTCGGTGGGGCTCGACTGGCTCTACCTACGGACCGACAAGCCGATCTTCATCACCGACCGACACCGCAACGCCGAGCAGCTCCGGCAGGACGTGCCGGTGAGTCGCTGCGCCGACGTGATCGCTGATGTCGACGTGACCGGCCTGGCCGCACTCATCACGGCCCGCTTGGAGCACGACGAGCACCACCTCGCCCGGGCGGCCATGCGCCGTCACTACTTCGACGACCTCCAGGTCGGCGAGAGCACCGTCCGGTTCCTTGGCGCCGTGTCCGAGCTGGTGGCCCTGCGCGACGGGCTGCTCGGTGCCGCGTCCTCTCCCGACGGAGAGGCCATCACGGCCTGACCGGCGCCTCTCTCTCGGTGGTGGGCCTGAGGCTGTCGTATCCCACGACATGGTCGACGGCTGTCCCGGGACATAGTTGGCACCTCGGATCCTGGAGGTGCGCGATGTCGCTGGCCGAGTTGGTGATCACGTCGGTGACGGTGGAGGGCAGGACCAAGAGCGAGGTTGCCCGCGGCTACAAGGTCTCCACGGTACCGGATCCATCAGCTGCTTCAGCGGTACCAGGCCGAGGGCGAGGCCGCGTTCAAGCCGCGGTCCCGGCGGCACTGGCACAGTCCGCACGCCGTCGGCGCCGATCGCGTCGGACGAGATGGACGAGATGGACGACCCGATCTGCGGCCGGACCGGTGGGACGATCCGCACGATGCTCGGACCGGCTCGATACGAGATGGACCCGTTCCGGGCACCCGGGACAGGAGGTACCGAAACTCGCACGAGGAGGTTAAGTCCGAGCGAAACCGGGCTCACTCCTCGTTCGAGGCTGGAACGATCGGGTGCATGGGCGACGATCGGTACCGAATAGTGGTGCGCGCTCCGTTCGAGTCGGTCGCCGCCGCCCTCTCTTCCATCAGCGCCATCGAGCTCCTACGCCGCACCGATAGCCACGTGCTCTTCACGGTCTCCTCGACAGCTGTCGCAGTCGCTCGGCCTACCGACGATGAGCGGGTCGCCGAGGTCGTCGTCCTCGACCGCACGGGCGGGATGATCGCCTCCAACTTCGCAGAGCAGCTGCGCGGCCAGCTGGACTTCGAAGTCGAACAGGCGGTGCAAGGCGTCGGAGACACCCGTACGGGTGGCGCCACCGGCCTGATCGGTGAGCGCCTCGCGTGACGACTCCGGTCAGCTCTGGTCGGCCTTCTTGTCCTTGACCTTGTCCAGAACGGCGAAGGCCACCATCCGGTCGTCGGTGTGGAACAACTCGGAGCACGTGGTGAGTGTCAGCAGTCGGCCGGTCGAGAGCGAGGGTTGGATGTCGGACGAATCCGGGTTGGTGGGCCTGTCGTCGATCACCCATGTCTCGGTGAACGGCACGACCAGCGCGTCACCATCGGAGACCAGCGCGTAGGTGTAGATGCGGTCGAGCGTCTCCACGGTGACCGTGTCACCGGCGCGGAGGTCCGGCATGTCGCGCAGCGGCTCACCGTGCGTCACCCGATGCGCCGCGAGGGCGTAGTTGCCGACCTCGCCTGGGCCGGCGGTGCCGGTGAAGTGCCCGAAGCCGGAGGCGAGTACGTCGTCCGAAGTGCCTTCGAGAACAGGTACGGCGTAGTCCTCGCCGAAGCGTGGGATCCGGATGATCGCGTCCGCGACCCCGTCGTCGGTCTGTGCCGTGGCATCCTCGCCCACCCAGGCCTTCTCCAGCGCGTTGACCGTGTCCGCGTGCTTGCGCTGCGCCACCCAGTTGCTGCCGACGTACTGCCAGAGAGCGAAGCCCAGGACGACGAGGGCCGCAGCGATCAGACCGTAGCCCGACCATCGGAGCGGCCGGCCCGCCCTCCCGCGAGGGCGGGAGGGCACGGCATCCAGGTGCGAGGTCATCGCGGCCCGCCGATCACCCGGCCTGGCCGTCGCTGCGACCGCGGCGCCGGCCTGCGACGACCAGGGCGGCCCCCGCGAGCAGGCACAGCAGGGCCGCGCCGACGATCCCGGTCCCGAGCGTCGCGCCGGTGTCCGGGAGACCGCCGTCGTTGGGGGAGGTTCCCGGATCGTCGTTGCCCGCGTGGTTCGGCGACAGACCGTTGGTGGTGCAGGTGTCGCTCGATACGGGGCATCGCCGCGGCAGCTCAGCGTCGGACGGTGCGAGGAAGTTGACCAGCCGGTGGTTGCCCTGCTGAGCGTGGTCCTTGACCTCGACCGTGTAGGTCACCCTCACGGTCTGCCCGCGGGCGAGGGTTCCCACAACCCGGATCCGGCGGCCGCTCGGCGTCGCCTGCAGGGCCGCGGCGGAGCTGGTCGGGCCGGACACGAGATCGGCATCGTCGACGACGTCGCGCATGTGGTCGACGTAGTCGACCTTGCCGGGTCGCGTGCCGGTGTTGGTGAAGGTCAGCGTGTAGGTGAGCCGGTCTCCGGCATCGACCACCGCACCGCCCCCGGCCACCGTCTTCGTGCCGTCGATGGTGCTGACCGGGTTCTCCGTGCAGTCTCCGCGCGCGGCGGTGCCGATCTTGCAGGTGGCGGGAGGCTTGACCCCCGGATCGACCAGGAAGTTGCCGAGGTCGTGGTCGCCTCGGTTGCCTTCCGACATCACCCGGACCGTGTACGTCACGGTGACCGTCTGGCCGGGAGCAAGGGTGCCGGCGATCGAGAACCGCCCGCCACGGACGCCGGACATGGTCAGCGCCGGATGCGAGGCGGCCGGTCGCGAGATCAGCCGGGCGTCATCGAGGACGCCGCCCAGGTCGTCCTCACGGTCGACGACGACGTCCCCGGCGCCGGTGTTGGCGAAGTGGAGGGTGAAGGTGACCTCGTCACCCGTCGTGACGACGCTGCCGTTGCGCGGATCCACGGTCTTCCAGTCCACGAGCCGCCCGATCGGGTGTTCGGTGACGGGCGGGTCCACCGGCTTGCAGGCGGCCGCGGCGTCGCAGTGGACCTGCGGCACGTCGGGAGTCAGGACATTGCTCATCCGGTTGTCGCCGCGAGCGCCCTCGGACTTGATGGTCACCTCGTAGGTCACCGTCACCGTCTGGCCTGGTTCGATCGTCCCCTCGATCCGGAGCGTCGTGGTGCTCGTCCGGGTGGCGGTCACCGCGGCACTGGAGCTGACCGGCTCGCCGGTGAGGTCGGCGTCGTCGAGCACGGCCGACAGATCGTCGGTGGCGTCGACCCGGCCGCGCGCCTTGCCGTCGTTGGTCCACGACAGCGTGTACGTCACGACGTCGCCGGACTGCACGGCCTCGCCCGACGACGGGTCCGTGGTCTTGGACGGCACCACGTAGGGCAGGTCGGTCACGACGGGCGCGGGGTTGCAGCCAGGCTCGTCGCAGCCGGGCACCGACGCGATGTTGCCCAGGTCGTGGTCGCCCTGGTTGGTGACGATGACGTGATAGGTGATCGTCGCCTTCTGGCCAGGCTCCAGCCTGCCCCGCCAGGTGAGGTTCGGGTCGTCGAATGTCGCCGTGCCCCGGTCGGCGCTGGCGGCGCCGTACGTCGCGTCGTCGAGCACGTCGCTCAGGTCGTCGAGCACCACCGCCGGGTCCTCGATGGTGGCGCCGTCGTTGAGGACGGTGATCGTGTAGGTCACCTCGTCGCCGGTGTCGATCCCGGCCTGGGCATCCGACGTCTTGGTCACCGCGAGGTGCCCGATCTGGTGCTCCGTGGTCTTCGGCTCACAGGTTGCGGGGTCCCCCGGCTGGCAGGCCAGGCTGTTGCGCAGCACGTGGTCGCCCTGCTCGGCGTACGGCTCGACCGTGACGGTGTAGTTCACGGTGAGCGTCTCTCCCGCTGGCACCGTGCCGGTGACGTTGATCCGGCTTCCGGACACTGCCGCAGTCAGACCCGCTGCCGCAGTGGGTCCCGCCGTCAGGTCGGCGTCGTCGAGCACGCCGGACAGCTCGTCGTACGTGTCCACGGTCGCGGGCGCCTGGCCGGTGTTGGTGAAGGTCAACGTGTAGGTGACCTTGTCGCCGGCGCCGACGGACGACCCGCTCGGCGGATTCGCGGTCTTGGTCTGCGCCAGCCCGGATCCCGGGGTGACCACGGTCGCGCAGCTCTCGTCAGGATCCACCGCCTCCACGTCCCGGACGCACGCGGCGTTCGCCAACGAGTGGTCGCCGGCCCCGGTGTAGCGGACCTTGTAGGTGATCGTCGCGTCCTCGCCAGCGGCCAGCACGCCGTTCCACGACAGCGTCGGGTCGGAGAAGGACGCCGTCGTGCCGGCTGGCGCCGTGACCGATCCGGCGACGAACGTCGCGTCGTCGAGCACCTCGGTCAGGTCGTCGGAGAAGCGCGCCGGCGCGGTCGCGGTGTAGTCGCCGGGTCCCTCGTTCGTGACGACAACGGTGTAGGTGACCTCGGTGCCGACCGCGTTCACCTCGGCCGGCAGCGCCGTCTTGGAGATGGTCAGCCTGGGCAGCTCGTACTGCTCCACGGCGCACGGCACCGTGGTCGCAGGATCGTCGCAGTCCGGCGTCGGGCCGGGCGGACCTCCGGGGGCGGGCGCCCAGGCGACGTTGAGCAGGTCACCGTCGCCACCGCCGGCGAGCTGCACGGTGTAGCTGATCGTCACCGTCGCGCCGGCCGGAAGCGCGCCCTGCCAGGTCAACCGCGGCTCGGCGTACACCGGATCGTCACCGACGTCGGCGTTCGCGTCGCCGTTGTAGATCGCGTCGTCGATCACGCCGGTCAGGTCGTCCACCACGCGCGCCGGGTCGTCGGCGGTGTAGTCGCCGGCACCAGTGTTCTCGGCAGTGACCGTGTAGGTCACGGCGTCGCCGGGTCGCGAGTCCTCAGTGGCGTTGGAGGTCTTGATGATCGCCAGGGCGCGCGTCGGGTGCTCGGTCGTCTCCGGCACACAGGACGGCGGGTCGCCGGGCTGGCAGGCGAGCGCGTTGCGCAGCACCTGGTCGCCCTGGTCAGCAATCGCGCGAACCCGGACCGTGTAGGTCACCCTCAGCGACTCGCCGACGGGCACGGCGCCCGTGATCTTGATCTGGCCGCCGAGGGGCGGTGATGCGGTCAGGCCGACATCCGCGGTCGGACCTGCGATCAGCTCCGCGTCGTCCAGCACGCCAGCCAGGTTGTCGACGGTGTCGACGGTCGCCGCGGCCCGCCCGGTGTTGGTGAACTCGAGGGTGTAGATGATCTCGTCACCGACGTCGACGGCGGTACCGCTGGGCGGGTCGGAGCGTTTGGTCTGCTCCAGTCCGGACCCGGGCACGCGCACGGTGGTACAGGCGGTGGCGGGGTCGAGCGCCTCATCCTCGGGGATGCACGCGGAGTTGTCGACCTGCGCGTCGCCGGTGCCCTCGTGGTACGTGACGGAGTAGGTGATCGTCGCCGAATCTCCAGCGGCGAGTACGCCGGTCCAGGACAGGTTGGGCGTATCGAACGTCGCGTCACCGACCGTGGCGGTGATCGAGCCGGCGTCGAACGTCGCGTCGTCGAGTACCTCGGAGAGGTCGTCGGTGAGGGTGGCGGGGTCGCTGGCCGTGTAGTCGCCCGGACCTTCGTTCTTCACGACGACCGTGTAGATCAGCTGCTGACCGTCCGCGGAGAGCTCGGTGCGGTTGGACGACTTCCGGAGGGTGAGCTTGGGCAGCTCGTACTGTTCCTCGGCGCAGGGCACCGTCGTCGACGGGTCGGCGCAGTCCGGCGTAGGACCGGGCGGCTGGCCGCCCGGCGGCGACCACGCCACGTTGCGCACGGTGCCGTCGCCGCCGCCCTTCAGGGTCGCCGTGTAGGTGATGGTGACGGTGCCGCCGGCACCGAGCGCGCCCTCCCACGTGAGGCGCGGCGCGGCGTACGTCGGGTCGTTGCCGACGTCCGCGGCCGCGTTGCTGTTGTAGCCCGCGTCGTCGAGCACGTCGCTGAGGTCGTCGACGACCACGGCCGGGTTGTCGACGGTGAAGTCGGCGTCGCCCTGGTTGGTCGCGGTCACGGTGTAGGTCACGATGTCGCCCGGCCGCGAGTCCGCGGTCGCGTCGGAGGTCTTGGTCAGCACCAGGTCGCGGTGCTGCACGGTGACCGGGTAGTCCTCGACCTCGCCTCTGCTCGAGGGACCAGCGGGCCCTGGGTCGGCGACGATGCCCGGGAAGAGCCGGAACCTGGCGTAGGTGTCGTCGGTCGTCGTGCCGGCCGGGAAGGCGAGCGTGAAGGTGGCGGAGTCCGGGCCGGCAGGCACCTGGGCGGTGACCCGCTCCGCGGCCTCGAAAATGCCGTCGCCGTCCACGTCGAGCCAGCCCGCGAGCGTGGCAGGCCCCGCCGTCGCATTGGTAGCCACGACATCGACCGATGTGGTGTCCCCGGTCGTCATCACGATGGCGGCTGCGACGCCGTCCTCGTCGTCGGTGCCGTTGAGGTCGTCCAGGTCGGCCCCGGTGCCCGGCTGGCCGGCGTCCTCGTTGTCGACGGTGTCGCCCAGGCGCAGTGCCGGGAGGCTGTCGTCCTGGCCGTGGCTCGGCGACTCGCCACCGATCTCGGTGCCATAGCTGTTGGGCGCATCACCGAAGTCCGAGCACAGCTGCCCGAAGTTGTCGAAGGCCGTGCGGTCGGGGCCCGACTGACCCTCGATCGAGAACGTGAAGCGGTCCACGTTGCCGAGCGCCGCCTGGAACTGGGCCGCCGTCGGCGCCGCGCTGTTCTGGTTCGGGCCCAGGCCGCTCGTCCAGGTTGTCCGCCACTGCGCGGCGTCCATCGGCACCCGGATCCGGTTCCATGCCTGCGAGTTGGTGATCTGCGACCGGAAGTTGAACCAGTAGAACTCACCGTTGGGTCCGACCACGCCCATGTAGACGTTGATGCCGATGCCGGTGGTGTTGCGGTAGTCGAACTGCAGCGTCTCGCCGATCAGCGGCGTGTAGTCGGTCGCGTACCCGTTCACGAGCAGCGCGGGCGTCCACAGCTCTGTGAAGGTGCCGCCCTGGAGGTCGTCCTCGATCACCGCGCCGCCCGGATTGCCCGCGTTCGCGCCCCATTCCACCGATTGGGGCTGCAGGGCCACGTCCTTGCCGTTCGAGCCGCTGACGGTCGCGGCACGCCAGCTCTCGTTGTCGCTGTCGAAGGTGACCAGGTCGGAGCAGCCCCCGATGATCGGGTCGCCGGCGTCGAACGTGGTCGGGTGGTCCTCGACCTCGCCGGCCTCCGCGGCTCCGGTGGGCAGCGGGTCGACCAGGTTGCCCGGGAAGAGCCGGAAACGGGCATAGCCGTCCCCGGGGGCGGTCGACGCCGAGAAGGTCAGGTCGTAGGCGGCGGCGCCGCTGGCCGGCTCGATCGCGCGGGTGACCCGCTCCCCCGCCTCGAGCGTGCCGTCGTCATCCAGGTCGATCCAACCTGCCAGCGTGGCGGGCTGGGGGGTGTCATTCGTGACCGAGACAGACAGGGTCGTCGGCTCGCCTGCCGTAATCACGATGGGGGCGGCCAAGCCATCCTCGTCGTCGGTGCCGGCCGCGTCGTCGCCGTCGGCTGCAAGTCCAGGGACTCCATCATCCTCGACGTCGATCCGCGCGCCGAGCATCAGCGGCGCGGTGTTGGTGGTCGCGGTGTAGCCCGGGACGTTGTGGCTGGCGCCGTTGCTGGCGTTCGTGGTGCCGTACGAGCTGGGCGCGTCGCCGCCGTCGAGCGGGTCCGGAGCGGCGATATTCGTGAACGTGCACAGCGCGGCCACGCCGTCCGCGCCGCCGTCGGGCATCGTGAAGCTGCCGCCGGTGCCCGTGCCGCTGGCGATCGCGGTGCCGGTGTTCTGGTTCACGCACTCCCACGACGAGGTGTAGTCGGCGCCGGTGCCGGCGCCGCTCTCGCTGATCGTGTACGTCGTGCCGGTCAGTGCCAGCACCGGACCTGCGGTCTCGGCTGGGTCGCCCTGGATACCGGTGTCGCTGCCGGCGGTGGTGCCGGTCGTGCCGGCAGGGACACCGCCGCCGGTGACGGTGACCGTGACCTGGTCGCCCGGGTTGGCCCGCCCGTCCGGGAAGTTCTTCCGGATCTCGACGGTGCTCGGCGCGGCGCACGACGCGAGGTCGACGGAGCCGGTCGGGGACAGCGGCTGGTCGTTGACGATGCTGCCCGTGGTCGGGTTCGCCTTGAAGATGCGTGCACCGCTGGCGAGGTAGAGGAAACCATCCCCACCGAAGGCGATGCCGTTGATCGCCTCGTTGGCGGTGATGGTGGCGAGCTCGGTGCCGGTGACCGTGATGGAGGTCTCCGTGGTCGGCAGCGCCTGGTCGATGACGGAGAGCACGTTGTTGCCGACGTCGCCGCCGATGACGTAGAGGCGGCCCTGCGGGTCGAACGCCCAGTCGCCGCTGCCGCCCGCGGCCGGGACCTGGCCACTAGCGACCAGACCCAGGGAAGTGCTGGTGGCCGGGTTGAAGCCGTAGATCCGGATCTCCCGCGGGTCACTGGACGTGCCGGCGCCGACGAAGCCGCCGTAGTAGTAGATGCCGGTCGCCGGGTTGATGGCACCGTGCGTCATCGTGGCGCTGACCGTAACGCCGGCTCCTAGCAGTGTCGTCGTGTCGTTCGACCGCGTCAGGCGGTAGATCTCCTTCACGTTGCTCGCGGCTGGAAAGACGCCGATGGCCGACCCGCCGTCGGCCGAGATGCCCAGGCCGTTCAGGCTCCCGGTGGTGCTGCTGATGCTGAACGAGCCGACATTGGTCATCGTGCCGGTGCTGGTGTCCACCGACCGCAGGTTGCGCGGAGACGCGCCCTGGAGCGAGTAGATGGTGCCGCACTCGAGCGGGTCAGCGGCCGATGCGGGCCCGAGGCCGGGACCGGCCACCACAACGCTTGCGGCGACGGTCGTGGCCAGCATCAATGCCGACGCCAGCGTCGACACGACACGACGAGGCGTCAAAGTGCGGAGGCGCGCGTGAGCGCCCGTGGTCCGTCCCCGTGCTGCGGACACGTGTGCGCTCCCTCAAATACGTGCATCACGCCGGGCGGACCCGATTCCTCGACGGTCGTGATGCGACAACGTAAACACAGCGCTTTGATACTCGTCCGGCGTTCCGGGAAAACAGCCGCCGGCGCATGCCTTCGCCTGGTCTCAGCGCCACAGAGCCCAGACGGCCACGGATGCGAATTCTCGCGCAATTTCGGAACGATTCTCGGCGCATCAGCGATCCACGGAGTCGAAGTCCTCGATGTCGACCACGTCCCCGTCGGCCGACAGCGCCGCGGTGCCCGACGGCTGCACGGCCGATCCGGACCCGTCGACGGCGCGCACCACCAAGGACACCGGCGAGGGGCGAGGCCCGCGACCGTGGAAGTCGCAGGTGAGTCGGGCTCCGGCCTCGAACGAGCTGCCGGCGCCGAGCTCAGCGCCGCCTGGACCTCTGCAGGCCCATCCGGCCCCTTCCCGCCGGACCACCAGGACGGGACTGTCGAACCAGTAGGTCACCGACAGCGCACGCCGTTCCTGGTCGGGCACCGACGGGGTGACCGTGACCACCCAGGGATCCCTCACCGCGTCACCGGTGGATCTCGTCGACACCTCGCGGATCGCGAGCGGGACCGGACATGGCTCGAACCGCCCCAGGTCACCGCTGAACCTGGTTGCCGATCCGCCCCTGATCTCGTAACCCGACTCCGCGGTGGCCACGACCACCCACGGCCCTTCGCGCCCGTCGCCGACGACCAGCGAGTAGCGGACCCCTTGCGTCTGCGGCATCCGCAGCGACCCGTGGGTGCCGCAGCGGGTGATCGGCGTGGCCGAGGGCGCCATCGGGAGGACCTCGACCGACTGCGGGTCGGGCACCGGCGGCGTGCTCGTCGGTGGTGGCGCCGTCGGCTGAAGGGATGTCGGAGCCGGCGCGGTCGGGTTGGTGGTGGCGGGGACCGTCGGGGCCGTCACACCCGGGACCGGGACAACCGGCGTCGCGACGACGGGAGCCCCGGGCCCTGTCGTCGGGGCCGAGCGCGACGGTGAGACATCGGGCAGCCTCGCCGGCGAAGGCGTCGGCGTGGCCGGCGGGGGGCCTCCGCTGCTTTCGCCCGTCGTGATCATGTCGTCGGGCGCGCTGCTCGGATCGCCATCGTCGCCGGTCAGGGCGAACGCCGTCGCGGTGATCGCCACCAGGGCCACGGCCGCTGCCGCCGCCGACACCCGCCCGGACAGCCCGGCCCGCCCTTCGGACCCGCTGCTGGCCGCCCCGGTCGCCGCGTCCTGGGTCGGTGTCCCTTCGGCGCGCGCGGCCAGCTCTGTGACCAGCCGGCCCGGCGCCTCGGCGACGCCAGCCCCCACAGCTGCGTCGGATGCCCGGTCGAGCGCGTGCATCCCTCCCACCAGCACCACGGGGAACAGGTACGCGGCGATCTGCGTGTTCAGCTGGGCCATCTCGGTGTGCGCAGTGGCGCAGGCCGCGCAGTCGGCCAGATGGTCGGCCACCTTGGTGGCGGCTCGAGCGCTGAGGTCGTCGCGCACGTACTGGCTCAGCCGGGCCCGGGTCCAGCGACAGTCGGCGTCCTTCGGAACCGGTCCGGCGTACTGGTCGAGGAACGCGCGCCGCAGACCCTCACGGGCACGGTATGCCAGGGAGGAGACCACGGCCGGCGTGGTCGACAGCAGCTGCGCGATCTCCGCGGGCTTTCGCCCTTCGACCTCCAGGTGCCAGAGCACCTGCTGCCAGGTTCCGGGCAGGCTGGCCAGCGCGGCCGTGGCGCCGTTGGCGTCGAGCCCCTCGATGAGCTCGTCGATGGGCGACTCGCTCACGTCCAGCAGCCAGGGCCGGTCCGAGGCCGGCACCTCACGTGCCCCGCGGAATGTGTCTCGGTGGATGTTGCGGATGGTCGTGTGCAGGTAGGCGCGGAAGTTCGTGGTCGGGCCGCGGCCCGCACGCAGCTGTGCGAGAACGCGAGCGAATGCCTCCGCGACCAGCTCATCCGCCGTCTCCGGACCGGCCAGAATGGTGGCCAGCCTCCGGGCGGAGGCGACGTGGGCGGCGTACAAGTGCTCGACGGCGGACGGCTCGCCGGCTCGCGCCCCAGCTAGGAGCGACTCGTCGCCCGGTCCCGCGCTCGGCTCGAGCGGCCCCGCGCCCCATGCCCCGGTCATCTGTCTTCCGTCCGTTGAACCCGAGCCGCCCGGGTCGCCCGAGGACACACCCACATCGATTGCGGGCCCCATGATGGGCGAAGGCGATCCGTTTTCGCAGGCGAATGTCGTAAAGGTTCGGCCGTGGGAGATGGCCGGATTCGGACGTCCCGCATCACCGCCCCAGGCATGACTTCGCGATCACCCTTCATCTCGACGTTGACGTCGCTCCGAGCGCAGACGGGCTTCAATCTCGAGTGCGATCAGCTCGATCCATGCGGCGATGTCGTCATGGAACAGTCGGTGCTTGTCGGCGTCGGTGTGGAGCGCGCCGCACCGCGCGCATTCCTGCGCTTCGCTCATATAGCAGACCGCCTACAGTTCATGGGCGTGCCGTCGTGAACACGCGCGGGCCGACGTCCTGCGCACGTCCGGGGCGGGGTGTGCCCGGGAGCCAGTAGGACTCCCGGGCCACACCGCCCTCCGCCGCCATGCCCACGACATCGCTCGCTGATGCCCGGTCGAGCTATCCGGTCCGGTGCGCGTTCCGCGCGTTATGCGGCACGGACCGGCTGTCGGAAGGACTGGAGCCGGCACGTACCTCGGCGCCGTCCGCGACTCGGCCGCGGTCGGTGTCTCGATGCGTCGGGTCCGACTGGACGATGCCGTGCCTCCGGATGGTGGTCCCGACCTTTTCGGCTCGGTCGTCCAGACCGTCACGGTCGGTGTCCTTGCGCAGCGGATTGGTCGACCGTTCGCCGATCACGTACGACGTGCGGCCGTTCCCGCCGACGATCACCCTCTGGTCGATCCAGAAGCCAGCGACCTCCTGACCATCCTTGAGCCGGTCGTTGTCGGTGTCACTGTCGTTGGGGTTGGTCCGCACCCGGCCGATCGGCCTCGCGGGCCCGCGGACCGACGCCGTCACCAGCTGCCTGACCGTGACCCCCTGTACTTCCTGACCATCGTCCAGGCCGTCGTTGTCACTGTCGCGGTCCAGCGGATCGGTGGCACGGTTCTGGTACTGCTTGTTGCTCGAACCGGTCACCTCCTTGCCGTCGCTCAGCCCGTCGTTGTCGCTGTCGGGGTCGAGGGGATCGGTGCCCAGCCTCGTCTCCTGGGCGTCGGTCAGGCCGTCGTTGTCACGGTCCTGGTCAGCGGGGATGTCGTCGGCGGGAGCGAGAGGGTCGGTTCCGCGCACCACCTCGGCACCGTCACGCACCCCGCCGTTGTCGGTGTCGGGGTCCAGCGGGTCGGTCCTGTGGGTGTTGACCTCGGCCCCGTCGGTCAGTCCGTCGTTGTCGGTGTCGGCGTCGTTCGGGTTGGTGCCGAGCTGGCCCTCCCTCCCGTCGGTGAGGCCGTCACCGTCGGCGTCGCCGGAGACCGGCAGGTCGTCGGCGGGGTTGTTCACCGGGTTGGTGCCGTTGTTGACCTCGGCGCCGTCGTTGACGCCGCCCCCGTCGGTGTCCGCCCTGGTCGGGTCGGTGTTGTGGGTCTTGACCTCGGCCCCGTCGGAGAGACCGTCGTCGTCGGAGTCCGCATCGTTGGGGTTGGTGCCGGCGGTCGACTCCTCGGCCCCGGTCAGCCCGTCGCCATCGGCATCGGTCACGCCCGGGAGGTCGTCGTTCTTGTTCAACGGGTTCAGGCCGTTGCGCACCTCGTAGCCGTCAATGAGACCGCCGTCATCGGTGTCCGGGTCGAGCGGGTCGGTCCGGTGGCTCTTGACCTCGGCACCGTCGGAGAGGCCGTCGTTGTCGGAGTCGGAATCCTTCGGGTCGGTGCCCGCGGTCGCCTCCTCGGTGTCGGTCAGCCCGTCGCCATCGGTGTCCCCCTCGACGGGCGGGGGCGTCGCGTCGCACTGGACCCCACCCGAAGGCGCCTTCGCCGAGGCGGCCATCTGGCCTACGCCGAGGTGGAGGTCGACCAGCGAAGCCCCGCCCAGCGCCTGGAGCACCTTGAGGTCGATGGCCACGACTGCGTCCAGATTGGCGGTGACGTCGCCGCCGGTGATCTGCTCGTGCGGCGCGAACGCCTGCACGCGCAGGTCGACCAGCGGGCCCAGATCAACGGGGATGCGGACCGCGGCCTCGCCGATCGGGATGTCGATGACCCGCCCTCCGCCGAGCTCGACCTGGACCAGGTGGTCGGTGATGCTGACGTCACCCGTCGTGCCGGTGGACGTGGCCGTGAGCCGAACCGGCTCGGTGACCCGGACGACCGCTGCCCCGCCGAGGAGCGAGATGTCGCCGATCGTCGTCTCGGTGTTGGAGACGACGGCGTCCCCTCCAGTAGGCAGGTCCAGCAACCCCGTGCCGGACACCGTCTCAGAGGCCTCCGCCTCGACGAGCGCGCCCGTGAGCGGTGGCGCGCCGAGCACCGTGACACCGGCGAGACTCGTCCGTGCTCCCGCAAGCGGCCGCAGGCCGCTGACCGCCGGTACGCACTGCGTGTCGGACACGTAGTTGGCTCCCACGTCCCCGCGGATCGCCTGCACGTTCGCCAACGGGCTCAGGTTGACGGGAAGCATGGTCCTCGGGGCCGGGTTCGACGCCGGAGGCGCGGTGGCGACCATCTCGTCGAGGGCACCACCCGAGCCGCCTAGGGCGAGACCGAGGTTGGCGCTGCTCGCCGAGACGCGCGGGGTGGCCTGGCTGTCGGCCGCCACCTCGGAGTGCGCGAGCACGACGTCGACGAGGTCTCCCGCAGCAAGATCTGCGTCAAGATTGATGATGTCGCCGTGCGCAGAGCCGCTGTAGGCAGCCGGCAACGCCGCCGCAGATGCCGGAGAGAGTGGCGCCGCGAGCGCCACTCCTGTGGCCAGAGCGGCAAGGGGGATGAGCAGATTTCGCCTGAGCGACGACGGAGGAGGGAAAGGCGAGCTCATGGCTCTCGCTTTCTGAGTAGACGGAGGATTACCGCCAACCAGACGCGCAGCCACAGCTGAATCTGACGCAGATCTGGAATGTGACCCGAGGCACAGCGGGCGCCGCCTCTCGGAGACGAACGGCGCCTTCTCGATACGAGTGCTGCGGCAGTGGGGTTCATGATGGATGTCCGTGACCCAGACTCCGAGCTCTCGG
>JALZCZ010000243.1 GCA_030862825.1 Actinomycetota bacterium
GGCCTCTCCCATGCAGAACGCCGCCCCGGTCCAGATGGACGAGGGCGGCGCCGTCGAAGCAGTGAGGCAGAGCGTCAGGACTTCTTCGTCTCCCAGAAGATCTCCGCGATCTCGTCGATCTTGGCGAGCAGCTGGTCGGCGACCCCGGCATCGAGCTCACCCTTGGTGCCACTGGCACCCGCGAGCTTGGTGGCCTCGTTGAAGAGGGTGTGCAGCTGGGGGTACTTCTCGAAGTGCGGAGGCTTGAAGTAGTCGGTCCAGAGCACCCACAGGTGGTGCTTGACGAGCTCGGAGCGCTGCTCCTTGATCACGATGGCGCGGGTGCGGAAGTCGGGGTCGTCGTTGTCCGCGACCTTGGCGATGATCGCCTTGATCGACTCCGCCTCGATGCGGGCCTGGGCGGGGTCGTAGACGCCGCAGGGCAGGTCGCAGTGGGCCGATACCTCGACGGTGGGTGCGAACATTCGCGCGAACATGCGGGTCCTCTCGAGTCGGTGGTCCTTACGATTGGGACACTACTCCGCGTGAACCACGCGGCCACCAGGGCGTCCATCGGCTTCGCGGTCGTACGTGGCGCGTCGATGACGCCGGTGTTGCGGCCCGGTGACCGGTTGCTCGTCTCCTACCGGAGGACACCCCGGGTGGGTGATGTGGTGGTGGCCAGGTTCGCGGACGGGACGTTGGCCGTGAAGCGCGTCGCCGAGCGGCGTACGACGGGGTGGTGGCTGCTCAGCGACAACCCCGACGAGGGCGTCGACTCCCGTCACCGCGGCCCGGTGCCCGAGGTGCTGGCCGTGGCGCTGGGCCGGGTGTGGCCACGACCACGTCGACTCTGATGGGCAACCGTCCGGGCAGGCGCCTCGTTGTGGAAGGATTGCCCACCGTGCCTGCCGCTGACCACACTCCGCACCCGCGAGCCGGAGATCCCATCTTCGACCTGCACGTAGGCGGCAAGATGCAGGTCGTCTCCACGGTCGCGCTGACCGGGGCCGACGAGCTCTCCATGGCCTACACCCCGGGTGTCGCCCTCGTGTGCGAGGCGATCGCCGCCGACCCCTCGCTGACCCAGCACTACACGTGGGTGCCCAACACCGTCGCCGTGGTCACTGACGGCACCGCCGTCCTCGGTCTCGGCGACATCGGCCCCGCCGCGGCGATGCCGGTGATGGAGGGCAAGGCGGTGCTGTTCAAGCAGTTCGGCGGCGTCGACGCCGTGCCCATCTGCCTCGACACCACCGACACCGACGAGATCATCGAGACCGTCGCGCGGCTCGCGCCGAGCTTCGGCGGGATCAACCTCGAGGACATCTCCGCCCCGCGCTGCTTCGAGATCGAGGCGCGGCTCAAGGAGCGGCTCGACATCCCCGTCTTCCACGATGACCAGCACGGGACCGCCGTGGTCGCCCTGGCCGCGCTGACCAACGCGCTGAAGCTGACCGGACGCAACGCCGAGTCGACGCGGGTGGTGATCTCCGGTGCCGGTGCGGCCGGCGTGGCCGTCGCCCGGATCCTGCTCGAGGCCGGCATCAAGGATCTCGCGGTCACCGACCGCAAGGGCGTGCTCAACTCCGCTCGTGGCGACCTCACCCCGGTCAAGCGTGCGCTCGCCGCCGACACGGCTGACCACTTCGGACGCACCGGCTCGCTGGCCGACGTGCTGGTCGGGGCCGACGTCTACATCGGCGTCTCCGGCGGCACCGTGCCGGAGGAGCACGTGGCCACGATGGCTCCCGACTCGATCATCTTCGGGCTCGCGAACCCGACGCCCGAGGTGCACCCCGACGTCGCCCACCGGCACGCGCGGGTGGTCGCCACCGGCCGTTCCGACTTCCCCAACCAGATCAACAACGTGCTGGCGTTCCCGGGCATCTTCCGCGGCGCCTTCGACGTGCACGCCACGGCGATCACCGAGGGCATGAAGCTGGCCGCGGCGATGGCCCTGGCCGGTCTGGTCGGCGACGAGCTCAGCGAACAGATGGTGATCCCCTCGCCCTTCGACCCCAGGGTGGGTCCCGCGGTCGCCAGCGCGGTGTCCGCCGCCGCCCGCCGCGACGGCGTCGCCCGTCGCTGACATGTCCCGGCCGGCGCTGACCCTGCTCGACGGGGTGCGCTGGCAGGGGCGGCCGGTGCCGGGAGCGCGCACCCACACGCTCCTCGCCATGCTCACGGCCACGGCACCGCGGCCGGTCTCCACCGGCGAGCTGGTCCGAGGGGTCTGGGTCGACGGCCCGCCCGAGCATCCCGAGAAGGCGCTCCAGGTCCTGGTCTCCCGGACGCGGAGCCGAACGGCGCCGGAAGTGGTCGAGCTCACCGGCGCCGGCTACCGGCTCGGCCTCGGCGAGAGCGACGTCGACGCGCTCGAGCTCCGGCGGCTGGTGGCCGAGGCGCAGGCGGCCGAGGCGGCGCCCGATCCCGACCTCGCCCGGCTGTGCGCGGAGGCAGCGCTCGCGG
>JALZCZ010000283.1 GCA_030862825.1 Actinomycetota bacterium
TGTTGGTGGTGCCCGGGAACTTCTTGCCCACGGCCTCGAGCTCGGTCAGTGCCTCGTCGTCGTCCGCGATGGTCTCGTCGTACCAGACGATCGTGAAGCCGTGCTCGAGGTTGTGCACCAGGGCCTCGAGCTCGGGCCGGTCGCTCTCACGCCAGAACTTGGTCGACATCCGCGCCGGGGCTTCCTGGTTGTTCCAGTGGGAGCCGAACGCCGGGGGCGCGTCCTCGTAGGTCACCTGGGAGTCGTCGCCCACGTGCTCCTGGTTGCCGTTGGCGGGCTTCGTGGTGATGTCCTGGCAGGCCGACGCGGGAGCTCCGATCTCCGAGAGCGCCTTGTCGTTGTAAGAGCGCAGGTCCCAGGAGTTCTTGAGGGGCTGGTAGACCGCGGCGCCGACGATGAGCAGAGCGATCACAGCGCAGACGCCGACGATGAGGTATCCCTGGCGCTTGTCGGCCTTCTTCTGCTGCTTGCGGATGTCGTCGATGACCTTCTGGCGTTCGGTCTTGGCGGGCTTGGCCACGGTTCGGCATTCCTCGGATGGTGATGGGGGATGGTGATGACCGTGCGAGCGGGTCGCTCAGGTCCGCGGAGAGTCTACGTAGTGGAGGGTCGCAACCGGAGATCCCGGGCATTTTCGCCCGTCTCGACCAGCCAGCCGTGGGCGAACGCCACGGCTCGGACCCCGTCGAGCCGGTCCGGGCTGCAGGTGACCCCGTCGGGCGCGACCACCGTCGCCTCGAGACCGCAGGCGACCGTGACGGCCATGGCCAGATCCTCCGCCGAGGCCGGTGAGCCGAACGGCAGCTGGTCGGCCGGTCGGCCCGCCACGGCCCGGATCACGGCCTCGCGTGCACCGTAGCCGAACAGATCGCCGCCGTCCGGCCGGATCAGCGATGACGCCCCGGGGCCCTCGTCGTCCGTGGGCAGCACCAGGTCGGCCCGCCCGCGCACCACCACGAACGGGCGGGCCGCGAGCTTGCCGGCCGCGAGCTCGGCCAGGCCGGCGATCTCGTCGGCGACGGCGGGTGCGGTCACGGCCAGCTCGTTGCCGTGGGCGTCGAGCCGGCCGGCGTACTCCTCGAGCACGACCAGGCCCGCGGCGCCGATCGCGATGTCGGTCTGGCCCTCTCGCCAGGCCCGGCCCGCGGTGTCGGTGACCACCACGCCGACGTTGCGGCGGGTGCGCTCGGCGATGGCAGCGCGGAGCCCTCGCGCCGAGCGGTCGGGGTCGTCGGGCAGCAGCACGGACCGCCCCCGCTCGACGTTGGACTCGTCGATGCCGGCGGCGGCCATGGTCAGGCCCTGGCGGTTGCGGACGATGGTGGTCGGGCCGCGGCGGGCGACCACCCGCACCGTCTCGCCGGGCAGCAGCTCGTCGCGGGTGCCATCGACCACCCGTCCCTCCGCCTTGCTGACCACCTTGCTGGTCACGACCACGATGTCGCCGTCGGCGAGCTCGATCAGCGGGAGCAGCAGCGCGGTGAGGTCGTCGCCCGCGCGCACCTCCGGCACCCCTTCGGGGGCGAACGCGGAGACCGCGGTCACGACCCGACCAGCTCGATCGCCGCGGCCGCCATCGTTGCCGTGGCGTCGTGGTCGGTCATCATCAGCGGTACGGCGGCTGCCGCGAGCCCCGCCTCGTGCAGCCGCGGAAGCGCGTCGGCGTCCCGCTCGTCGACGAGCCAGGCGTCGAGCAGACCGCCCTGGGTGCGGGCGCCGTAGTGCAGGCCGACCCCCTCGGCGCTCACCTCGACGCCGATCGAGGTCAACATCTGCTGGGCCATCCCGCGCACATGAGTGCCGCCCACGATGGGGGAAAGGCCGACCACCGGCGCCTTCGTGGCGGCGACGGCCGCCCGCACCCGCGGCACGCCGAGGATGGTGCCGACCGAGACCACCGGGTTCGACGGCGGCAGGATGACGAGGTCGGCGTCGGTGATGGCATCGACGACCCCGGGACCGGGGGTGGAGTCGTCGAGCCCCACGAAGATCACGGCCTCGGCCGGCACCTCGGCTTTCAGCTTGATCCAGTACTCCTGGAAGTGCACCACCCGGCGTCCGCTGGGCGAGTCGGCATCAGCGACGGCAACGTGGGTCTCGACCCTGTCGTCGGTCATCGGGAGCAGGCGCACTCCGGGACGCCAGCGCTTGCAGAGCGCCTCGGTCACCTGCGACAGCGGGTAGCCGGCGTCCAGCATCTGGGTGCGCACCAGGTGGGTCGCCACGTCGCGGTCGCCGAGCCCGAACCAGGTCGGCTCCACGCCGTACTCCGCCAGCTCGGTGCGCACGCTCCACGTCTCGTCCCGGCGCCCCCACCCGCGCTCGGTGTCGATGCCGTCGCCGAGGGTGTACATCACGGTGTCCAGGTCCGGGCAGACCTTGAGCCCGTGCACCCAGATGTCGTCGGCGGTGTTGGCCACCACGGCGACCCGGGCGTCCGCGGCCACGCCGGGCAGCAGGCCCCCTCGGACGCCGTGCAGCAGGCCCTGGAGGAAGCGGGCCCCGCCCATGCCCCCGGAGAGCACGCTGATCGATCGGATCGTGGCCGGCATGGTCCCAGCCTGTCGCATCGCGCGCAGCAGAACTCACGAGGTCGGGCCGGTGGTTTGGTCCATACCAGATCAGGGCTTGACTTTGCGGTACGACAGGCATGTAATTCCAACAGTGTTCTTCACAAGCGGCGGACGGGTCACCAGCGCGAAGGGCAGGGTCCTCGGGGATCAGGACAGGTGCAGGGTCGAGAGAAAACCAGGGTCGAGACAAGGCCTTTAGTCCGAAAGGCGAGTGCCGTGAGAGAACTCTTTCTCCTCAGCGGGGACGCCGACGACCCGGGATGGCAGGAGCGCGCGCTGTGTGCTCAGACCGATCCCGAGGCGTTCTTCCCCGAGAAGGGTGGTTCCACGAGGGAGGCCAAGAAGGTCTGTCTCACCTGCGAGGTCCGGACCGAGTGTCTGGAGTCCGCACTGATGAACGACGAGCGCTTCGGGATCTGGGGCGGGCTGTCCGAGCGGGAGCGGCGCAAGCTCAAGAAGCGCGCTGTGTGAACTTGCTCGCTCCGCTCGCGGTGCTCGCCGCCGCCTGAGAGCCCGTCTTCCTTCCTCACTGCGCTCGCCTCGCTCGTCAGTCCAGACAGGCTCGCGGCGGCGAGCAGGGCTCACCAGGGCACGCCTAGGCTGAGCGATCGTGCCTGCCACCGATCGTCGCCACGCACCCTCGTCGGTGCCGGGGCACTGGGAGCCCGAGGACGTGGGGCTGCTCCTGGTCTGCCACGACGGGGCGCGCTGGCTCCCCACGGTGCTGGAGGGGGTGGCCGGGCAGCAGGTGACGGTCTCGTGCACGGTCGCGGTCGACACCGGCAGCAAGGACGCGAGCGCCCACCTGCTCGCTGAGGCCTTCGGTGCGGACCGGGTGGTGTCGGC
>JALZCZ010000293.1 GCA_030862825.1 Actinomycetota bacterium
CCGAGACCCCGGACTCCAGCACGGCATCGATCAGCACCGACGGGATCCCGCACAACCCGAACCCACCCACCGACAACGTCGCACCCGTCGGGATGTCCGCCACGGCCTCCGCAGCCGAGCCCACCACTTTGTCCATGCCCCGATTCAAGGCACCGGCGCAGGTCCCGTCAACGCTCGACCACTCACCAGACGTCGATCAGTCACAGAGCGAAAGCACCGCTCGGATATCGTCCGTTGAGTGAACGCACCGGTGGACGTGATCGGCCGGGTCGGCGCCGTGCTCAGGGCCCTGGCCGCCCACGAGCCGGGCGGCACCACCACGTCGACAATCGGGCGCGAGGCCGGGCTGGCCCGCCCGACCACCCATCGGCTGCTCAGCTCCTTGCAGGCGGAGGGCCTGGTCGACCGCGACGAGGCCGGCAGGTGGGTGCTCGGTCCCGAGCTCTACCTCCTCGGCGCTGCCGCGTCCACGCGCTACGACGTCACCGCGATCGCCCAGCCGGTGGTCCGGCGGCTCTCGGTGGCCACCGGCGAGAGCGCCTTCTTCTCCACCCGCCGCGGGGACGAGACGATCTGCCTGGTCCGCGAGGACGGCAGCTTTCCGATCCGCTCGCACGTCCTCTACGAGGGCATCCGGTTCCCGCTCGGCGTCGCCTCCGCCGGCCTGGCGGTCCTGGCCTTCCTGCCCGATCCCGAGATCGACGACTTCCTGCGGCGCACCGACCTGACCACGTCGTACGGCGAGACGCACGCGGCCGACCAGGTGCGGGTCCGGGTCGCCGAGACCCGCTCGACGGGCTACGCCATCAACCCAGGCCTTCTCGTCGAGGGCAGCTGGGGCATGGGGGCCGCCGTCTTCGACGCGGCGGAGCGGCCGCTGGGAGCCCTCAGCCTCACCGGCATCGAGCGCCGTCTCGACGAGCCGCGCCGCCGCGAGCTCGGCCCGCTGCTGCTGCACGAAGCGCACGAGCTGTCGAAGGTCCTGCAGGCATCACGGCGCTGATCGTCGCCGAGGTGCCGGCTGTTGCGGCACCAGATGGCGCATCTCGAGGCGCTGGTTCGCGCACTTCGGGCGTCAGGGGAGGTGGGCCGGCGACCTGGCTGCGGGAGCGGATGACGAGCCTGGCGCAGGTGCGGGTCGAATGCACCTCGACGGTGTGGATCGAGACGTTGGTACGCCGGGCGATCTCCTTGGAGCCGGCAGCGGCCAGCCGGGCAGCCAGATCCAGGACACGCTGGGCGCGATGGGTCGAGCCCTCGGGAGATCGCTCGGGCGGCAGCTCGGCCAGCTCCACGCCGGTCTCCACCGCCCTCGGGCCGCGGCCGCCGCCTACTCCGCCGACTGCCCATCCCGGTCTCCCGAGCAGGACCGGGCCCCCGGGTGCCCGGACGCGAGGAAGCCTGCGAGCGTGGCGAGCTCCGCGTCACGTCCGACGAGCGATCCTTCGGCGCCCAGGGCGGAACGGTAGGCCATTAGGCTCGCCCTCGTGGATGGACAGATACACCGCGACTCGGTGCGGCTCCATGTCGTGACCGGCAAGGGCGGCACCGGCAAGTCCACGGTCGCGGCGGCGCTCGCCCTGGCGCTGGCCACGAACGGCAAGCAGGTGCTGCTCTGCGAGGTCGAGGGGCGCCAGGGCATCGCCCGGATGTTCGACGTCGACCCGCTGCCCTACCAGGAGCGACGGCTCACCACGGGCCTGCCCGGCCCGGGCGAGACCCGCGGCGGTGTCGTCCACGCCCTCCACATCGACCCGGAGTCGGCGCTCTTGGAGTACCTGTCGATGTACTACAAGCTCGGCCGGGCCGGGCGCGCGCTCGACCGGTTCGGCGTGATCGAGTTCGCCACCACGATCGCCCCGGGTGTCCGCGACGTGCTGCTAACCGGCAAGGTCTTCGAGGCGGTGCAGCGCAACAGCCGCAACAAGGGCGCCATCCAGTACGACGCCGTGGTGCTCGACGCCCCTCCGACCGGCCGGATCGTCCAGTTCCTCAACGTCGGCAACGAGCTCGCGGGCCTGGCCAGGATGGGCCCGATCAAGTCCCAGTCGGACACGATGATGACCCTCTTCCGGTCCCCCCGCACCGCCGTGCACCTGGTGACGGTGCTCGAGGAGATGCCGGTGCAGGAGACCGTCGACGGCATCGCCGAGCTGCGGTCGGCGGGTCTTCCGGTCGGTGGGGTGGTCGTGAACCTGATCCGGCCGCAGGACCTGTCCGCCTCCGACCTGGCCGCCGCGCGGGCCGGCACGCTCCCGCGGTCCGTGATCGAGCAGGACCTCAAGGCCGCCGGCATCGACGGCGACGACGACCTGGTCGACGGCCTCCTCGCCGAGGCGCACGACCACGCCGAGCGGCGGGCGCTCGAGGACTCGCAGCGCGCGCTGGTCGGCCAGCTGGACGTGCCGACGTACGAGCTCCCACGGCTGCCGGAGGGCGTCGACCTCGGCGCGCTCTACGAGCTCGCCAAGCTCCTCGAGACGCAGGGGATGACATGAACACCCCAGGACCTTGTTCGTCTCCCCCGCTGCGCTCCTCCGACGAACAACGACCCGGGGACCCCGCATGACCAAGGCGCGCACCCGGGTCGGACCCCTGTCAGCGGTCGACGGCAGCAAGGAGCTCGACGTCGACGCGCTCCTCGACGACCCGCGGACCGGGATCATCGTGTGCTGCGGCTCGGGCGGGGTGGGCAAGACGACCACCTCCGCGGCGCTCGCCCTGCGCGCCGCCGAGCGTGGGCGCAAGGTGGTGGTGCTGACCATCGACCCCGCCCGCCGGCTGGCCCAGTCGATGGGCATCGAGGCGCTCGACAACACCCCGCGCCCGGTGGCCCGCGTCGACGAGACGAAGGGCGGCAACCTCGACGCGATGATGCTCGACATGAAGCGCACCTTCGACGAGGTGGTCGAGAGTCAGGCCACCCCGGAGAAGGCCAAGCAGATCCTCGAGAACCCCTTCTACATCGCCCTGTCCAGCTCCTTCGCCGGCACCCAGGAGTACATGGCGATGGAGAAGCTCGGCCAGATCCACGCCGATGCCCGCACGGACGGCAGCTACGACCTGATCGTCGTCGACACCCCGCCCTCGCGCTCGGCCCTGGACTTCCTGGACGCACCCGAGCGCCTGTCCAGCTTCCTCGACGGCCGCTTCATCCGGCTGCTGCTGATGCCCGCCCGCGGCCCGGCGAAGCTGATGACCGCGGGCTTCGGACTGATCACCAACGCGCTGACCAAGCTGCTCGGCGGCCAGGTGCTGCGCGACCTGCAGACCTTCGTGGCCGCCCTCGACACCGTCTTCGGCGGCTTCCGCCAGCGGGCGCAGAAGACCTACGCGCTGCTGCAGGCGGACGGTACGGCGTTCATCGTGGTGGCCGCGCCGGAGCCCGACGCGCTGCGCGAGGCGGCGTACTTCGTGGAGCGGCTGAGCGACGACCGGATGCCGCTGGCCGGGCTGATCGTCAACCGGGCGAGCCCGGAACCCGAGGGGACGCTCTCGGCCGACGAGGCGATGGCCGCGGCCGCCCGGCTGCGCAAGCAGGACCCCGACTCGTTGACGGCCGGCCTGCTGCGGCTGCACGCCGACCAGTCGCGGCTCGTGGAGCGCGAGGCGCTGCTCCGCAGCCGCTTCGCGGCGGCGCACCCGCAGGTCGCGACCGCCGTGGTGCCAGCCCTCCCCGGCGACGTGCACGACCTGGGCGGGCTGCGTCGGGTCGGAAACCTGCTGGGCGGCCGGTAGTCCTAGTACCTGTAGGACGGGGTACTACGACCTCGGATCGCCTGCGCACGATCCCACCGCGTGCGCCCTGATCCGGAGAGTCGGGGAAATCAGGCAGAAGCCGAGATCTTCGGGGCCGGGTCGGCCTGCTCGCGGGCCGTCTCCAGCACCGCACGCCACGACGCGTCCGGGCGGCGGCGCAGCAGCGCCCGGCGTTCGCGCTCGGTCATGCCCCCCCAGACACCCCACTCGATCTGGTTGTCGAGCGCCTCAGCGAGGCACTCAGTACGCACCGGGCAACCGGTGCAGAGCTGCTTGGCCTTGTTCTGCTCAGCGCCCCGCACGAACAGCTGGTCCGGCTGCGAGGCCCGGCAAGCGGCCCGCGGTGCCCAATCTTCTACCCACATGATGTTGTCCCCACATCGTCTGCAAGAGCTCGCCTGCGTCCCCATGACGCCATCGAGCTTTACTCTTGAGAGAAAGTTAAGAGACTTCTTCCATTCACGACAGGCTCGTTCGTCTCAATCTGTCTAGTCCGAAATGACTAGACCTGACTAGCCGCGCCACCCTCGGGTCCGGGAATTCAGGTCGCTCCGAGCGCTCCCGTACCCTGAACGCATGCCCAGGCCACGCTCCGAGCGTCTCTCCGCGCCCCGGGTCCTGTCGCACCTCGCTGTGATGCTCGTCGTGTCCGTGATCCTCGGGGTGGTCGTCTCCGGGCTCGCCATCCCGTTCGCGGGCGTGCTCGGCTTCACGACCAAGAACGTCGCCGAGACCATGGACGACCTGCCCACCGTCCTGGAGACCGACAACCTCCCGCAGCGGACCCGGATCGTGGACGCGAAGGGCGAGACGATCGCCCAGCTCTACGACCAGAACCGGATCAACGTCTCGTTGAGGAACATCTCGCGGACCATGGTCAAGGCGATCCTCGCCATCGAGGACTACCGCTTCTACGAGCACGGCGCGCTCGACGTCAAGGGCACGATCCGGGCCTTCCTCACCAACGCCGCCAGCGACGACGTGGTGCAGGGCGGCTCCTCGATCACCCAGCAGCTGGTCAAGCTCACCCTGCTCAACCAGGCGAAGACCAAGGCGGAGCAGGAGGCGGTCACCGACGACTCCTACGCCCGCAAGCTCCGTGAGCTCCGCTACGCCATCGCCCTGGAGCAGGAGTACTCCAAGGACTGGATCCTGGAGCGCTACCTCAACACCGCCTACTTCGGCGACGGCGCCTACGGCATCCAGGCCGCGGCCCGCCACTACTACGACGTCAACGCCAAGCAGCTCAAGCTGAACCAGTCGGCGACGCTGGCCGGCCTGGTCCAGAACCCCAAGTACGACCCTGTCGACTACCGCGAGCGAGCGACCAGCCGCCGCAACGTCGTGCTCGACCGGATGGCCGAGCTCAACGTGATCCCGGAGCGGACGGCCGAATCCGTCAAGGCGCAGCCACTCAAGCTCGACCCGCAGCCGTCCGACAACGGCTGCGTCAACTCGCAGGCGCCGTTCTTCTGCGACTACGTCGTCCGCTACCTGATGGAGGACCGGCGCCTCGGCAAGACCGAGAAGATCCGCAAGGAGGTCCTCTACACAGGCGGCCTGACCATCCGGACCACGATCGACCTCGACTACCAGGAGTACGCCGACGACGCCGTCGAGAACCACGTCGACGCCAGGGACAACGCGATCGGCGCCCTCGCCCTCGTCGAGCCTGGCACCGGGCAGGTCAAGGCCATCGCCCAGTCGCGGCCGATGGGTGCCGCCAAGAACCAGGGCCAGACCTACCTCAACTACACGGTGCCCTCGGAGTACGGCGACGCCAACGGCTTCCAGGCTGGATCCACGTTCAAGGTGTTCGTGCTGGCTGCCGCGATCGAGCAGGGGATTCCGCTCAACCACGTGATCAGCGCGCCGGCGGACATGGTGCTGCAGGAGAGCAGCTACCGGACCTGCGGTGGTGAAACCTACGGCTACGGCACCTGGCCGGTCGGCAACTACGACGACACCTCCCACACCGCGAACCTCTACAGCGGGACCCGGGACTCGATCAACACCTTCTTCGCCCAGCTGGAGCAGCAGACCGGCCTGTGCGCGCCGTACGACCTGGCGAAGAAGATGGGGGTCCGCCTCACCAACCCGACGGGCCCGGGCGCCGAGCGGATCCCCTCCTTCACGCTCGGCGTGGCCGACGTCAGCCCGCTCGAGATGGCCGAGGCCTACGCGACCTTCGCCGCCCGCGGCCTCCACTGCACCGCCCGGCCGGTCCTCGAGATCCGCGACGCCCGGCGCAACGTCATCCGCGAGTACCCCGAGGAGTGCGAGCAGGTGATCGAGCAGACCACCGCCGACGCCGTCAACGACATCCTCCGCGGGGTGATCGAGGGCGGCTTCGCCTCCGCCCAGGCGCTCGACCAGCCGGCCGCCGGCAAGACCGGCACCACGAACGGCGGCAAGTCGGTCTGGTTCGTCGGCTACACCCCCAGCATGGCCGCGGCGGCCATGATCGCCGGCGCCAACCGGCTCGGCACCCCCATCGGGCTCGACGGCCAGACCATCGGCGGCGTCTACCGGACCGGCGCCTCCGGATCCGCGTTCGCGGCGCCGATCTGGGGCGACGCGATGAAGCTGGTCGACGACGACCTCGAGTGGGCGGACTTCATCTACCCGAGCACCGTGCCCGGCGCGGGCACCACGTTCGTGGCCCCGCCCC
>JALZCZ010000294.1 GCA_030862825.1 Actinomycetota bacterium
AGCAGGCCGCGCTCGACCTTGAGCCGTCCGTTGCCCGCTTCGGAACCGAGGAACTTCTGGATCTCGCCCGCGAGGTGGCCCAGGGCCCTGCCCTGGTCCTTGACGATCTTGCGGAAGAAGAAGTCCTGGCCCTGGATCGCGGTGGTGCCCTCGTAGAGGGTGTCGATCTTGGCGTCGCGGACGTACTGCTCGACGGGGTACTCCTGCAGGAAGCCGGAGCCGCCGAAGGTCTGCAGCGACTCGGTGCCGAGCAGCACCCACGAACGCTCCGAGCCGTAGCCCTTCACGATCGGCAGCAGCAGGTCGTTGACCGCAGCGGCCAGCTTGGTCTCCTCAGTGTCGACCTCGCCGTTGTGCTCGGCGATCATCACCTGGTCCTGCCACGACGCGGTGTAGAGCACCAGCGCCCGCATCGCCTCGGCGAACGACTTCTGCACCATCAGCGAGCGACGTACGTCGGGGTGGTGGGTGATCGTCACGCGCGGCGCGGTCTTGTCGGCCGCCCGGCTCAGGTCGGCGCCCTGGACGCGCTCCTTGGCGTAGTCGAGGGCGTTGAGGTAGCCGGTCGAGAGGGTGGCGATCGCCTTGGTGCCGACCATCATCCGGGCGTTCTCGATGACCTGGAACATCTGGGCGATGCCGTTGTGCACCTCGCCGAGGAGCCAGCCCTTCGCGGGCTCGCCGCCGCCGATCGCGGGGTCGCCGAAGGTGACCTCGCAGGTGTTGGAGACCTTGATCCCCATCTTGTGCTCGACGTTGGTGACGTAGGCGCCGTTGCGCTCGCCGGTCAGCTCGCCGGTCTCGTGGTCGAAGTGGTGCTTCGGCACGATGAAGAGGCTGAGACCCTTCGTGCCCGGGCCGCCTGCACCCTCGACGCCCGAGGGACGGGCCAACACCATGTGGATGATGTTCTCCTGCAGGTCGGACTCGCCCGAGGTGATGAACCGCTTGACGCCCTCGATGTTCCAGGAGCCGTCGTCGTTGGGGGTGGCCTTCGCGCGGCCGGCGCCCACGTCGGACCCGGCGTCGGGCTCGGTGAGCACCATGGTGGTGCCCCACTCGCGTTCGACGATCAGCTGCGCGATGCGCTTGTCACGGTCGTTGCCGTTGCGGGCGATGACACCCGAGAAGGCGGGGCCGGCACCGTACATCCAGATCGGGGCGTTGGCGCCGAGCACCATCTCGCCGATGGCCCAGTTCAGTGTGGAAGGGGCCGGCGTGCCGCCGAGCTCCTCGGAGATCTGCAGGCGCCAGTACTCGGCGTCCATCCAGGCGCGGTAGCTCTTCTTGAACGACTCCGGCAGCGGCGCGGTCGCGGTCTCCGGGTCGAAGACGGGCGGGTTGCGGTCGCTGTCCTCGTACGACGCCGCGAGGTCCTCGCGGGAGAGCCGATCGACCTCCACCAGGATCGACCTGGCGGTCTCGCCATCGACCTCGGCGAACGGACCGCTGCCGAGGATCTCGTCGCGGCCCAGCACCTCGAAGAGGTTGAACTCGATGTCGCGGAGGTTGCTCTTGTAGTGGCTCACTGACCCACCATTTCTCTCTCGGGTCGACCCGGTCGGGTCGGGCGTCGGCGGCTGCGCCTGGTGCAGCACGGTTGCTACTTGTCGGTAACTTAATGATAGGAGGGGTCCCGCGGTGGCGCAAGCGAACGCCGGCACAGGTGAGCCGAATCTCCTTCTCCCGTTGGGATTCCCCGCCGGCATGGCCCGAAGACGCCTAGGTGGAGTGACTGAATCGAGAATCTGACACACTGGCCGTATGCGAGTCTCCGCCAAGTCCGACTACGCCTTGCGTGCGCTGATCGAGATGGCGGGACGGGCTGACGGGCGGGCGGTGAGTGCTGAGGAGCTCGGCAAGCTGCAGGAGATCCCCCATGGTTTCCTGCAGGCGATCCTCGCGGACCTGCGCCGGGCCGGGATCGTGATGTCCCAGCGAGGCCAGTCAGGCGGTTGGCGGATGGGTCGGCCCGCTGACGGCGTGACCGTGGCGGACGTGATCCGGGCCGTCGACGGGCCGCTGGTCTCCGTCTACGGGCTGCGGCCCGAAGCGGTGAGCTACAACGCCTCGGCCGACGTGCTCCAGCACGTGTGGATCGCGGCGCGGCGCTCGCTGCGCGACGTGTTCGAGGCGGTCACGATCCAGCACCTGGCCGACCACAAGCTGCCCAAGGCGGTCACCACACGCACTTCCGACGACGACGCCTGGCAGCCCCACTGAGCGAGCTCACGCGGCGGTCTGTCGGCGCCGGAGCCGCCTGCGCTTCTTCTCCGCGGAGAGCTTGAGCTCGAGGGTCTGGTTGCGCCGGCGCAGCCGGGCGAGGTGGTCGAGGGCGTCGGGCAGCGACGTGAGCGGCTGCTCGCCGAGGCCGGCCACCGAGAGCGACGCGGTGCCGAAGCCGACCACGCGACCGAGCTCCCGCCACACATGCTGCTTGCCCTGGTCTGCGACCTCCACCACGTGCAGCCGCTCGGGCTTGCGTACGGCGCGCGCCCAGCGGTCGAGCACACCTTCGAGCAGGGCGTCGTGGCCGGCCGGTGCGAGGACGACCACGTGCACGGCGAGCCCGGCCAGCTGGTCCACGAGCAGTTCGATCTGCTCCGGCGCGGCCCCGGCCAGGAGAGGCTGGCTGAGCACGAAGTCGTGAGTGCCCTTCGCCTTGAGGATCCGGCGGCAGATGCCGGCCCAGGCTCCTTCGACCTCGCGCCGCTTGTAGCCCCACGCCTTGTGGGTCCGGGTGATCTCGATGGCGGCCCGGAACATCTCGTCGGCGTTCTCCGGCGCGACGCGTACGCCGAGGGACTCGAGGGCGTGCCGGTGCTCGAACAGCGCGGCTTCGATGACGTCGTCCGCCCCGGCCTCGAGACCCACGTGGAGGAAGACCTTGCGCTTCTTGGCCATGCCGCCAGGGTCGCCCAGCTCGGTGGCGGGACGGTGAACACGGCGTGTGGCCCGGAAGACGGGCGAGCACCATCTCGGGTTCGGTAGCCGAACAGCACGAAGCGAGGAACGAGCGAAGTACGTCTCGCGACTAGAACGTGTTTCAGTTTCCCCCTAGCATGACCTCATGATCACGTCGGACGCCGTTACCTGGAACGCCCCGAACAACCCTCACCCGGCGCGGGCAGCGTCGCAGCGTTCCTACTCCGCGGTCGCGAAGGGCGATCTGCAGGAGTGGCTCACCGTGTACGCCGAGGACGCGGTGCTCGAGGACCCGGTCGGGCCGTCGATGTTCGACCCCGAAGGCAAGGGCCACCACGGGCACGAAGGGATCTCGGCGTTCTGGAAGCTCGCGATCGAACCGATCGAGACGTTCGAGTTCACCATCAACGACTCCTTCGCCAACGGCGACACCTGCGCCAACATCGGTCGGATCAGGACGTCGTTCGCCGACGGCTCCCACACGACGACGGACCTGATCATGGTCTACGTCGTCAACGACGACGGCCGGGTCGCCTCGATGAAGGCCTACTGGGAGCCCGATCGGACGATGGCGAGCTTCACCAAGGCGTAATTTGGTGGGGCCGAGGCTGTGACATTCCTGGGCATGGGTGCGTCGAAGAGGGTGACGCCAGCCAAGGAGTGACATGTCGACCGATCGCGGACCCCGCGCCGAGCAGGAGTTCGAGGAGTTCGCGCTCGCGCGGACGCCTCAGCTCTACCGCTCGGCGTGGCTGCTGTGCGGTGATCGCCACCAGGCGGAGGACCTCGTCCAGGAGACCCTGGCTAAGGTCTACGTCCGGTGGCGGCGACCGCTGAGCAGCCGCATCGACAACCCCGCCGCGTACGCCCAGACGGCACTGACCCGCACGTTCCTCAGTGCGAAGCGCCGTCGCAGCAGCACCGAGCTGCCGTACTCCGACCTGCCCGACTCGATCGTCGGCGACCCGACCGCGGCCAGTGACGTGCGGTTCGCGCTGCGCGACGCGCTGGCCGAGCTCTCGCCGCCGGACCGGGTCGTGCTGGTGCTGCGCTACCTCGAGGACCTGAGTGTCGACGAGGTGGCCGGCCGGATGGGGGTATCGCCCGGGGCCGTGCGCAGCCGTTCGCTGCGGGCCCTGGAACGCATCCGCGATCGGGTCGACGTGTCGCTCGCCCTCAGGAAGGAACACCCATGAACCCGATCGACCAGCAGTTGGCGGCCCTCTTTCGTGATGTGAGCTCGGACCTGTCGCCCGATGTGACCGAACTGGTCGCCGGCGGCATCGCCCGCGGACGCCGGCAGCGGCGCCGGCAGGGCGCTGGGGCGGCGCTCGCTGCGGTTGCCGTCATCGGCGTCATCGGCGTCGCGGCGAGCGTCGCCCCGGGGCTGGGTGACGACAGCTCCGCGCCCCCGTACGCCGCGGACCCGTCGAAGGCACCCTCCGAGTCGGCTGAGCCGAAGAGCGGACAGCGGCCGGATGCCGACATCACGGTCAAGGCCACTGACATCCCGGCCGAGATCGCCACGTTGCTGCCACCGGGCCAGGCGGGTCCAGCGCTGACCCAGCACCCGTATCCGGTGGTGAACGAGGCAGACGCCCGCATCGTGCACTTCCGGTGGAATGGCGCGCTCACGACCTTCAGCATCGAGCCGGCTGCCGGGCTCGGCTCGTGCCAGGAGATGGCCGGCGACACCGGCGCCTGCCGGGACCAGGGCGGCGTCGAGGTGCTCACCTGGGGGCCGTCGACAGGAGACGGGGTCACCGCGCAAGGCGTCATGGTGTGGCAGCACGGCTATGCCGTGAGCGCTCTGTCCTACAACGCCCCGCACGGCAAGGAGGTCGCGCCAATCTTCGCCGCGCCGCCGATCAGCATCGAGCAGCTGACCGGGATCGCATCCAGCGAGGTGTGGTTCAGCGCTTCCTGAACCTGGTGACGACTGCGGGATGGTCGGTGCGCAGCTCGTGGAGGACCCGCCAGCTCGCGATGCGGTACCTTGCCCGACGCTCGGCCATCACGTAGTCGATCCGCCAGCCGAAGTGGTAGCCGGCCGCGCTGTAGTTGTTCTCCAGGTCGAGCGGACGGGTGAGCTCACCCTTGACCAGCGCGTCGCTGAAGTCGCGGCTCTCGGTCACGTTGCAGTCGCACAGACCCACGAACTGGTGGCCCTTCGGGGTGGTCCGGGCGACCTCGCGCACGTTGTCGGACATCCGCCAGAAGGCGTTGACGCGTTCGCGGGCACTCCAGTTGGGGCCGCCGGTCTCGCGGTTGTGGATCAGGGACGGCATGTGGAAGCTGATCGCCCGGATCGTGTGGCCGCTGCGCCGGTGCTCGAGGACGGTGACCACGCCGTACTGGTCGATGGCCTCCTGACCCGAGTCGCGGTGCCAGGTGCGCTTGGCGAGCAGGCGCGGCCACGAGTACGTGGCCTTCCACACCCGCTTGTCGAAGGCGATCGGATTGTCGTCGGTGCCCGGCGCCGTACGCGGCATCCGCAGCGCCCAGTGGTCGGGGAGAGCGGCACGGAGCGCGGGCCGGGTGTCACGCCGCTCCTGGAAGCCGATCACCGTGGGGTGGCGGGTGCTGATCACTTTGCGGACGTCGTGCCAGATCGCCGCCGGGCCGAGGGTGTTGAGAAGGTTCAGCGTCGCGATCCGGAAGCCCGACGGCCGCGGGCTGTCGGGGGCTGGGGCGGCCGCGGCCGACGGCCCGCCGAGGGCCGGCGCGGTGACGAGACCGAGGCTCAGGGAGAGCGCTGCGAGCGCCCGGGGGAGGACAGGACGGGAGTTGCTGGAGGTCCGAGACACCGAAAGACCCTAGGCATGACCCCGGTCGCGGACGCAACTCGACGGGTCAGCCGAGCACCCGGCCGAGCCAGGTCACCAAGGGGTTCAGGGCCCGCCAGTCCGCGCGCACCTGGTCGAGCAGCTCGGCGGAGTGGATCAGCTTCTCGAAGCCGTAGGGCTTGGCGGCGATGATCTGCTTGTGGCGGAGCAGGTCGATCCGCACGTGGTCCTTGTCATAGCCGCGCGGCGCGGTCTTCAGCTGCTCGCCGGCGATCTCGAAGCCGCCCTTCTCGAGCTTGGTGAGCACCCGCTTCAGGTGCGGTCCGCTCTTGTCGTCCGCGATGGCGTCGCGGACGGCGGCAAGCCGCTCGCCGGAGGCCTCGTAGAAGCCACCCCCGACGCGTACGCCGCGCGGCGAGAGCTCGACGTACCACCCCAGAGCCGGGCCGGCAGCGACGAACGCGCCCTGGTGGGTCTTGTACGGCGTCTTGTCCTTCGCGAACCGGACGTCGCGGTAGGGACGGAAGATCTTGGCGCTGCCGAACTCGGGCTCCAACGCCTCGCACAGCGCGGTCATCGGTGCCTTGACGGCGTCCTCGTAGACCGCCCGGTGTGCCTCCCAGAACGACCTCGAGTTGTCGACCTCGAGGTCGTCGTAGAAGTCGAGCGCGGCGACGGGGAACCCGGTGAACTCCACGGGCAGACCCTACGGCTCGACCCTGCCTGGAACGGAATGGAGCGGATGACGAGATTCGAACTCGCGACATCGACCTTGGGAAGGTCGCGCTCTACCAACTGAGCTACATCCGCAGGCGGTCGACGACGGGTCGACACCGCACGCATCGTACCTGTTCGGGCGGTGACCCGCCCGGCTAGGGTTCGTGCGTGCTCCTCTCAGACCGCGACATCCTGGCCGAGATCGACAAGGGCCGGATCGCCCTGGAGCCCTGGGAGCCGACGATGCTGCAACCGTCGTCGATCGACGTCCGGCTGGACCGCTTCTTCCGGGTGTTCGAGAACCACCGCTACCCGCACATCGACCCAGCGGCCGACCAGTCCGACCTCACCCGCGAGGTCGAGCCGGAGGGGGACGAGCCGTTCATCCTGCACCCCGGAGAGTTCGTGCTCGGGTCGACGTACGAGGGAATCTCGCTGCCCGACGACGTCGCCGCCCGGGTCGAGGGCAAGTCGTCCCTGGGGCGGCTGGGCCTGCTCACCCACGCCACCGCGG
Source organism: Actinomycetota bacterium (assembly GCA_030862825.1). Classification (GTDB taxonomy): domain Bacteria; phylum Actinomycetota; class Actinomycetes; order Propionibacteriales; family Nocardioidaceae; genus Nocardioides. The sequence continues at coordinate 6,943 of JALZCZ010000294.1, forward strand.
GTTTCGTCGACCCCGGCTTCTCCGGACACGTCACCCTGGAGCTGGCCAACGTCGCGACGCTGCCGATCAAGCTCTACCCCGGGATGAAGATCGGGCAGTTCTGCTTCTTCCGGCTGACCTCGGCCAGCGACCACCCGTACGGCTCGGAGAAGTACGGCTCCCGCTACCAGGGCCAGCGCGGGCCGACCCCGTCACGGTTCTTCCAGAACTTCCACCGCACCTCGATCTAGTCGGACCGGCGAAGGTTAGGTTAACC
>JALZCZ010000204.1 GCA_030862825.1 Actinomycetota bacterium
GCGCGATGATCGACTTCGTCGACAGCATCGAGAAGCAGGGCTTCACCATCGACAACCCCAACGCGACCGGCTCGTGCGCCTGTGGAGACTCGTTCCACTGATCAGACGAGCAGGAGAGCGCGAGCACGTGCGCACTCCCCGGGCCCGGGTCGAGCGTTCGGCGCGAGTGTGCGTGCGAACTCGCGGTCCCGACAGCCAGACCCCGTGAGCTGAGAACGAAGACTGAACCAGCACGCAACAGCCCCCCGGCCGGATCGGCGGGGGGCTGTTGACGTCTGCGGGGGGCCGCACGGCAGATCAGTCCAGGTCAGTCCAGGTGTAGGTGGAGGGCGTTGGCGAGGCGGGCGGCCGTCTCGGAGATCCGGAGGTCGCGCTTGCCCTTCTCGCGGGGGAACTCGTCGAAGTGGATGCTGGGGCCCGGCCGCACCGCGGACTCCGCGGCACGCTCCAGTCGGCGCTGCAGCCCGAGGTTGCGGCCCACCGCTGTGCAATCGGCGTGCATCTCGGCCGGGGTCGCCGGATCGTCGTAGGAGCTCATGTCATCGACGCTATTGGCTACTCCTGCGTATCCCCAGCAGTACCGCTCGGTAGTCTTCGCGCCATGTCTGACGCCGCCCACGGGTCCACCGGTCCACTTCTGATCGCGGGCTCCATCGCGACCGACCACCTGATGTCCTTCGGGGGGAAGTTCTCGGACTCCCTCGTCGTCGAGCAGCTCGACAAGCTCTCGGTGTCGTTCCTGGTCCAGGACCTCGAGATCCGCCGCGGGGGAGTCGCGCCCAACATGTGCTTCGGGCTGGGGCGGCTCGGCCTGCGCCCGGTGCTGGTCGGCTCGGCCGGCGAGGACTTCGCCGACTACCGCTCCTGGCTGGAGCGCCACAACGTGGACTGCGACTCGGTGCACATCTCCGAGACCCTCCACACCGCGCGGTTCGTGTGCACCACTGACACCACGATGGCGCAGTTCGCGTCGTTCTACCCCGGCGCGATGAGCGAGGCACGGCTGATCGAGCTCGCGCCGATCGTGGCGCGGGTGGGGGAGCCGGCCTACGTCCTGATCGGCGCCGACGACCCCGAGGCGATGCGGCGGCACACCCACGAGTGCCGCCAGCGCGGCTACCCGTTCATCGCCGACTGCTCCCAGCAGCTCGCCTTCGGGGAGGGCGAGCTGATCCGCGACCTGATCGACGGCGCGACGATCCTGTTCTCCAACGAGTACGAGTCCCACATGATCGAGCAGAAGACCGGCTGGTCCGCCGAGGAGGTGCTGAACCGGGTCGGCACCCAGGTGACGACGCTGGGCAAGGACGGCGTCCGGATTCACCGCTTGGGCGAGGACCCGATCGAGGTGCACGCCGCCAAGGGCGTCGCGGCGGTCGAGCCCACCGGCGTCGGCGACGCCTTCCGCTCGGGATTCCTGGCGGCGCTCAGCTGGCAGCTCGACCTGGAGCGGGCCGCCCAGGTGGGCGGCGTGCTGGCGGCCTACGTCGTGGAGACCGTCGGCACCCAGGAGTACGACTTCACGCCGGCCGAGTTCGTTGCCCGGGTCGAGGACTCCTTCGGCGCCGAGGCCGCGAAGGACGTCTCCGCACACCTCATGTGACCCGGCGCACCTTGTAGCGGGGTACGCCGTCCGCGGCGGAGTCCTCGCCGGCGTACTCCTGCTCCCGCATCCGGCACCACGCCGGCACGTCGTGGCGGGCCGCCGCGTCGTCGGCCACCACAGCGACCACCTCGCCCACCGCCACCTCGTCGAGGTGCCGGGCGAGCTCGATGATCGGCAGCGGGCAGAGCCTGCCGCGGCAGTCGAGCTCGAGCGCCACGTCCGGGGTCACAGGTCCAGCTCCGCGCGCAGGTCCGCGACGATGTCGGGGAGGGCCGCGCACAGCCTCCCGACCTCGTCGTCGGTGGCGTCGCGGGTCAGCGACACCCGGATGTTGCCGTGGGTGAGCGCCCCCATGGCCGCGAGCACGTGGCTCGGCTCGAGTGTCGACGACGTGCAGGCGGATCCGCTGGCCACGCCGAAGCCGCGCCGCTCCAGCGCGTGCACGAGCGCCTCGCCGTCGACGTAGAGGCAGGAGAAGGTCACCAGGTGGGGCAGGCGGTCGACGGGGTCGCCGACGACCTCGGTGTCCGGGAGCGCGGCGGCGGCCACCCGGATCCGGTCGATCATGGCGTGGTGCCGCGCGTTGAGACTGTCGCGCTCCTCGGTCGTCGCGCGGAGCGCCGCGGCGGCCGCGAGCGCTGCGGGCACGTTCTCGAAGCCCGAGGCGCGCTCGTCCACCCGGTCGTCGACGGGGAAGGGGTTGCGCCAGCGGGCGCCCTTGCGCACCAGCAGCACGCCGACCCCGGCCGGCCCGCCCCACTTGTGCGCCGATCCGGCGGCCGCGGCCCAGCCGCGCGGGAGGGGCAGCCGTCCCATCGACGCGCCGGCGTCGACGAAGAGGGGCACATCGCCGAGAGCGGCCGCGATCTCCTCGACAGGCTGCAGCGTGCCGACCTCGTGGTTGGCGGCCTGTACGCCGACCACCGCGGTGCCGGGCCGCTGCGCCGCCTCGGTGAGCTCCGGCAACCGCACCCGGGCATCGGGGCCGACCGGCACTGACACGTGCTCGCCCTCGACCCAGTCCGCCGCGTGGAGCAGCGCGGAGTGCTCGACGGCCGTGTGCACGACCGCCTGGCCTGACCGGGCGCGGCCCAGCCGCAGCCCCAGCAGGCCGCGGTGGACGGCGTCGGTGCCCGAGGACGTGAAGGTGACCTCGTCGGGCCGCGCCTCCAGGCAGTCGGCCACCACGGCGCGGGCGTTGTCGAGGATCAGCCGCGCGTTGCGGCCCGGGCCGTGCAGGCGGCGGGGGTCGGCGTACCCCTGGTCGAGGGCGGCCAGGAACGCCTCCCGCGCTGCCGGGTGCATCGGCTCCGACGACGCGGCGTCCAAGTAGCCCGACGGATTTGTCACACTGCCACGGTATCGGTGCCCCCGTCCCGCCGGCCGGGTGCGATTCCGATAGTGTTCGGAGTGTTCAAAACATGGTGATGTGACCGCCTGAGAGGAAGGCTCGTTCGTGGGTCTGCAGCTCCCCGCGCGCCGGGCAGGACTGGCGCGGCGCATGCGCCGCATGGCCCTGCTGGCCCTGCCGATTGTCGGCGTACTCGCCCTGAGTGGATGTTCCGAGGAGAGCAAGCGCCTCGCGATGCCCGACCCGGCCACCGAAGAGGGCAAGTCCATCCTCTCGCTGTGGCAGGGCGCCTGGATAGCCGCGCTGCTGACCGGCGTCGTGGTCTGGGGCCTCATCTTCTACGCCGCCTGGCGCTTCCGCCGCCGCAGTGAAGACGAGATCCCGATCCAGACCCGCTACAACCTGCCGCTCGAGATCTTCTACACGATCTTCCCGATCGTGATGGTCGTGGTGTTCTTCTCCCACACCGTGAAGGTCCAGAACGTCGTCCTCGACGACGAGACCCCCGAAAACACCGTCTACGTCGTCGGCCAGCAGTGGTCGTGGACGTTCAACTACCCCGACGCGGTCGACGGCCAGAACGTCTACGAGTCCGGCACCGGCAACTACATGCCCACGCTGGTGCTCCCGGTCGACGAGACCACGCGCTTCGAGCTGCGCAGTCCCGACGTGATCCACGACTTCGGGGTACCTGGCTTCCTGATGAAGATGGACGTCATGCCCGGCCAGGAGAACGCGTTCCAGGTCACGCCCAGGACCGAGGGCACCTACGCCGGCAAGTGCTACGAGCTCTGCGGGGTCTACCACTCGCGGATGCTCTTCAACGTCGAGGTCGTCTCGCGTGAGGACTACGACGCCTACCTGCAGGACCTGGCCGACGCCGGCAACACCTCCGATGAGCCGGTGCTGGGTGGGTCGTACGCCGACACCCAGGTCGGCGCGGAAGACACCGAGGAGGGCGAAGAGTGACCACCACCGCAGCTCGCTCCACGGACGTGGTGACCACGCGCCGGCCACTGGGCCAGCAGCTGGTCAAGATCATGACCACGACCGACCACAAGCTGATCGGCAAACTCTATCTCGTCACGTCGTTCGCCTGGTTCCTGATCGCTGGCCTGATGGCGATGCTGATCCGCTCCGAGCTCGCCTATCCCGGGCAGCAGGTCGTCAACGAGGAGCTCTACAACCAGCTGTTCACGATGCACGGCACGATCATGCTGCTGCTGTTCGCCACCCCGCTGTTCTTCGGCTTCGGCAACGTGATCATGCCGCTGCAGATCGGCTCTCCCGACGTCGCGTTCCCGCGCCTGAACATGTTCAGCTACTGGCTGTTCCTGTTCGGCGGCATCATCGCCGGCTCGGGCTTCCTGACCCCGCAGGGCGCCGCCGACTTCGGCTGGTTCGCCTACACACCGCTCTCGGACGCCGTGCGATCGCCCGGCGTGGGTGGTGACCTGTGGGTCATGGGCCTGTGGATGGCCGGCCTCGGCACCATCCTCGGCGCGGTCAACTTCATCACCACGATCATCTGCATGCGCGCCCCGGGCATGACCATGTTCCGGATGCCGCTGTTCGTTTGGAACACGCTGGTCACCAGCCTGCTGGTGCTCATCGCGTTCCCGGTGCTGGCGGGCGCGCTGCTGTCGCTCGAGGCGGACCGGCTGCTCGGAGCGCATGTTTTCGACACGGCTCATGGCGGAGCTGTGCTCTGGCAACACCTGTTCTGGTTCTTCGGGCATCCAGAGGTCTACATCATCGCTCTGCCCTTTTTCGGGATCGTCACCGAGATCCTGCCCGTCTTCAGCCGCAAGCCGCTGTTCGGCTACATCGGCCTGGTCGGCGCGACGCTCGGCATCGCGATCCTCTCGGTCGCGGTGTGGGCCCACCACATGTTCGTCACCGGCGCGGTCAACCTGCCGTTCTTCTCCGGCATGACGTTCCTGATCGCGGTGCCCACGGGCGTGAAGTTCTTCAACTGGATAGGCACGATGTGGGGCGGATCCATATCGTTCGACACGCCCATGCTCTGGTCGATCGGCTTCCTGACCACGTTCCTGTTCGGTGGCCTGACCGGCATCATCCTGGCCTCGCCGCCGCTGGACTTCCACGTCTCGGACTCCTACTTCGTGGTCGCGCACTTCCACTACGTCGTCTTCGGCACCGTGGTGTTCGCGATGTTCGCCGGGTTCTACTTCTGGTGGCCGAAGATGACCGGCCGGATGCTCGACGAGCGACTCGGCAAGCTGCACTTCTGGCTGCTGTTCGTCGGCTTCCACACCACGTTCCTGGTCCAGCACTGGCTCGGCGTGGAGGGCATGCCACGGCGGATCGCCGACTACCTGGGCGACGATGGGTTCACGACGCTCAACCAGATCTCCACGGTCGGCGCGTTCCTGCTCGGCGCCTCCACCTTGCCGTTCCTCTACAACGTCTACATCTCGCGGCGCTCGCCGCTGGTCGAGCTCGACGATCCGTGGGGTTGGGGCCGTTCCCTGGAGTGGGCCACCAGCAGCCCGCCGCCACGGCACAACTTCGTCACCATCCCGCGGATCCGTTCCGAGTCGCCGGCCTTCGACCTCCACCACCCGGAGATCGCGGCCATCGAGCTCGACGAGAACCCCGCGGCCCGCGACGGCGAGTTCGCCGATGCACCGGAGATGGCGGGTCGCGAGGAGCTGGTCGACGAGCGCACCGACGACACCGACACCACTGACGACAAGGGAGGCGACGGCCGATGAAGGCGGAGGCCTGGATCTTCGGCATCACCACCGTCTTCCTGGTGCTGGTGACGCCGGCGTACTGGCTGATCACCGCCGCCAGCGACGAGGGCGGCGACTGGACCGGCACCTCCGCGCTGGTGATGACCACGCTGCTGGCCGCGATGGTCACCCTCTACCTCGGCTTCCACGCGAAGAAGATGGAGCCGCGCCCCGAGGACCGCAAGGACGCCGAGATCGCGGACGGCGCCGGTGAGCTGGGCTTCTTCCCGCCGTACTCGTGGTGGCCGCTGTGGTGTGCCCTGACGCTCGCGGTGATGGTCTTCGGCCTGGCCGCGGGCGCGTGGTGGATGTTCATCATCGGGGGAGTGCTGGGTTCGGTCGCGCTCAGCGGCCTGATCTTCGAGTACTACCGTGGTGAGCACGCTCACTGAGCGTTGCCGCGAAGATTTCGGGAACCCGACCGGTCACCGGTTACCCTTGAGTGTCGGCCGTCCGGCCACGCCGCTGCCCCCTCAAGCGACGACACCACGGGAGAAACAGAACATGCGACTCCAGCATGCTCGCCAGACGGCTGGTGCCTCAGCACTCGTCCTCGCCAGCTTCGCGCTGGCTGCCTGCGACGCCGGCTCGGCGCTTCCCGGCAGCTCGTCCGACGACCCTTCCGAGTCCACGAGCTCGAGCGCCGAGGACGAGCCGGCAGAGCCGGTCGCCGTGGTGACCGCGAACGTCGACAGGGGTGCTGCCAACGTGCCCGTTGACAAGACGATCGAGATCGCCGTCGCCGACGGCACCCTGCGCAACGTGTCGGTCACGTCCGAGGCCGGCGACCTCCCGGGCAAGACCTCGGCTGACAACACCGGTTGGTACTCCACCGACGGGCTCGAGCCGGGTGCTACGTACACCGTGCGGGCAGTCGCCAAGGGCGAGGACGGCACGACGGTGCGCAGCACCTCGCGGTTCACGACCGTGCCGCTGACGCTCGACGAGCAGACCTACCCCTCGGTGGCGCCGCTGGCGGGCGAGGAGGTCGGCGTCGGCATGCCCGTGATCGTCACCTTCGACGTCCCGGTCACCGACCGCGCCGCCTTCGAGAAGCACATGAGCGTCGACTCGACACCGGCGCAGCCCGGCAGCTGGTACTGGCTGAGCGACAACGAGGCGCACTGGCGCCCCAAGACGTACTGGAAGGCCGGCACGGAGGTCAGCGTCGACGTCGACGTCAACGGCGTCGCCGCCGGCAACGGCATCTACGGCCAGGAGGACCGCGAGGTCGACTTCACGGTCGGCGACGCGAACATCTACCGCGTCAACGCCCAGACCCACCAGATGCGGGTCTTCTCCAACGGCGAGCTGCTGCGCACGATCCCGGTCACGACGGGGGAGCAGCCGGACTACACCACCCGCTCGGGCATCAAGGTGATCATGGAGAAGTTCGACAGCAAGCGGATGAACTCCGAGACCGTCGGTATCACCGGCGCGGAGGCCTACGACATCGACGACGTGAAGTGGGCCATGCGGATCACCAACTCCGGTGAGTTCATCCACGCCGCTCCCTGGTCGGTCGGCTCCCAGGGCAACGCCAACGTCTCCCACGGTTGCACCGGCCTCAGCACCGAGAACGCCGGCTGGCTCTACGCCATGTCCAAGCGAGGCGATGTCGTCGAGTACGTCGGCACCTCTCGCGAGATGGAGCCGGGCAACGGCTACACCGACTGGAACGTGCCCTTCGCCGAGTACAAGCAGGGTTCCGCCCTCAGCTGACCCGGCCGGCCCTTGGCGGGGCCACCAGCAGGGTTGCGGGGTCTGTCGTTTGGTCACCAACCGCAGGTTCCTCTCAGCACGTCGCTGCCGTCGGTGACCCAAGCACCCACCCCGACGGCTGGGTCGGCCGCAGCAACGCCTGCTTCCACCCTCGGAAACAACAAGGCCCGCCGGACCGTGATGGTCCCGGCGAGCCTCGTCGTACTACGTGGGGCTGGATCAGTGGTCGCCGCGGAGCGTCTCGCCCTCGACCGCGTGGTGGCCGTCGAACTGGTGGCCGTCGGCCGCGCGACCCTCCATCGCCGCCTGCAGCTCGTGCTCGTGGTCGGCGTGGTGGTGTGCCGCCTCGAGCTCTTCGACAGTCGGCTTCTGGACGTTGTCGGCGAACAGCAGCGTGGACAGCTTCGCCCGCACCCTGTTGATGCGCCCGCCGGGAGCCGGTACGCCGTTGGCGTCGGCCTCCGACTCGGGCGTGTAGACCTCGTCGCGGTCGCGTGCGGTGAGCGTGTAGGCCCGCGAGTCGCTGATCGGCAGGTGCCGCTCGCTGTAGCCGCCCTCGGCGGACCGCATGATGATGCCGGTCTCGTAGCCATGGAGCAGCTTCTGCTCGTCGTGACGCTGCAGCGAGATGCACCAGCGGCGCGTGATGATGAACGCGATGAGCGGTGCCAGGAAGATCAGCACCCGGAAGGCGTAGGTGATCTGGTTGATGCTCAGATGCAGCTTGATGGCGATGATGTCGTTGCCACCTGCGGCCCAGGCGATCCCGTAGAACGTCATCAGGGAGACCATGATCGCGGTCCGGGTCGGCGCGTTGCGCGGACGCTGCAGGAGGTGGTGCTCGCGCTTGTCGCCGGTGATCCACGCCTCGATGAACGGCAGCACCATGAGCACCATCAGCATCAGCGGCGGTGCGATCAGGATCGGGATCATGATGTTCCACGAGATGAGGTAGCCGAAGATCTCCGACTCCCACCCGGGGATGATCCGCAGCAGGCCGTCCGGCCAGCCCATGTACCAGTCGGGCTGGGACCCGGCCGTCACCTTGGTCGGATCGTAGGGCCCGAACTTCCAGACCGGGTTGATCGTCAGGAAGGCGCCCATCATCGCGATCACGCCGAAGACGATGAAGAAGAACCCACCGGCCTTGGCCGCGTAGACGGGCATCATCGGGAAGCCGACGACGTTCTGCTCGGTCCGGCCGGGACCGGGCCACTGAGTGTGCTTGTGATAGACGAGCAGCAGCATGTGGGCCGCGATCAGCGCCAGGAGCAAGCCGGGGATCAGCAGCACGTGGGCGACGTAGAGGCGAGGGATGATCGCCTCGCCGGGGAACTCGCCGCCGAAGAGGAAGAACGACATGTAGGAGCCCACCACCGGGCTGGCCTTCATGAACCCGTCGGCCGCGCGGACGCCGGTGCCGGAGAGCAGGTCGTCGGGGAGGGAGTAGCCGGTGAAGCCCTCGAGGGTGCCGAGGAGCAGCAGCAGGCAGCCGATGACCCAGTTGAGCTCACGCGGCTTGCGGAAGGCGCCGGTGAAGGCGACCCGCAGCAG
>JALZCZ010000411.1 GCA_030862825.1 Actinomycetota bacterium
ACGACTCTTCGGTCAAGCCTCGTCCTCGGTGAAGCCCGAGACGACGTCACGCAGCGACGCGAGCTGCGCGGTGATCGCGTCGCGGCGCTTGACCAGGCGCTCGAGCTCGGCGCGGGTCGCGGCGATCTCCCGCTGCGCCTCGGCATCTCCCGCGGAGGTGATCGAATCGGCCTGGGTCCGGGCCGAGGCGATGATCTGCTCCGCCTCGCGGCGGGCCCGGGTCAGCAGCATCTCCGACTCGGACTGGGCGGCGGCGCGGTGCTCGGCGGCCTGCTTCATGGCGTCGCTGGCCCGCTGCTCGGCGGCGGCCGCCCGCTCCTCGGCCTCCTCGACCAGGCGGCGGGTCTCGGCGGTGGCGCTGTTGTGGTGATCGGTGGCCTCGCGCGCGAGCCGCTCCTTCTCGACCGCGAGGGTGCGCCGTGCCTCCTGCACCTCGCGGTCGGCAGCGGCGCGTACCTGCTCCACCTCTCGCTGGGCGCCGATGCGCATCTCGCTGGTCTCCTGCTGCGCTGCGATCCGCAGCTGGTCGGCCTCACGTCGGGCGGCGGCGAGCAGGTCCTCGGCCTCGGCCTTGGCCAGCTCGCGGCCCTGCTCGGCGTCGGCGAGCAGCCGGGCCCGGGTCTCGTCGAGCTCCTGCAGCTGCACGACCCGCATGTCCTCGGCCTCGCGAATAGCGTCGGCGCGGGTCGCCTTGGCGTCGCGGTTGCCCTGCGCGCGGATCTCGTCGGCGTCGCGCTGGGCGATCACGCGGATCTCGTCGGCCTCCTCCTCGGCGAGCCGCAGCATGGCGCTCGCCCGGCCCCCGAGACCGGCGTACGACGGGCGCTCGACCTCCGACATCTCCTGCTTGGCGCGCTCCAGCTCGGCCTCGAGCTCGATCACCCGCTGCTCGGACTCGGTGAGGCTGGCGCTGAGGCCGGCCTTCTCGCTGCTGAGCTGGCGCACCCGGGCATCGACCGCCGACGGGTCGTAGCCGTTGCGGCGGACCATCGGGAAGGCATCGACCGATGCGCTTGCCGGGGCCGCGGGCAGGGGCGGACGTGCGGAGGACGCCGTGGTCCGGCTGGCCGCTGGCGAGCCCGGGACCGGCGGGCGCCGGCTCTCCATGGCGGCCGCGGCCGGAGGCGGAAGGACCGGTCGCGCCGTGCCCTTCTCCCCTCCGGACGTGGCGGAGGACGGTGCGTCAGAGTCCTTCTCCGTGTCCTGCTCGACCACAGGGATCACCTGGGTCTTGTCGGTGTCGGAGTCGTTGGTGGCGGACGCGCCGTTGTCGGCGTCGCCGTTCGGCTGGTCGTCGAAGATGGACAGACCCTGGTCGCTCATGGGTGGAGTACCTCGTTCTGATCGGGGGCGGCTCGGACCATGATGGCCGATCGACCTAGCAGAACCCACCCCGGCTCCGCTCGATTTGCCCCTCAATGGCGTTGACCCGCACAGATTGTTCTGGCGGGTCAACAAAAAGGGGTACTCAGACGCCGCGGAAGCGGTTGATCTCGTCCAGGTGCTGGGAGCGGAGCTCCTCATCGCGGACGCCGAGACCCTCCTCGGGCGCAAGGCAGAGCACGCCGACCTTGCCCTGGTGGGCGTTCTGGTGCACGTCGAGCGCCGCCTGGCCGACGTCGTCGAGCCGGTAGGCCTTCGACAGGGTCGGGTGGATCATCGCCTTGGAGATCAGCCGGTTGGCCTCGTAGGACTCGCGGTAGTTGGCGAAGTGAGAACCGATGATCCGCTTGAGGCTCATCCAGAGGTAGCGGTTGTCGTACTGGTGCATGTAGCCGGACGTCGATGCGCAGGTCACGATGGTGCCGCCCTTGCGGGCCGCGAAGACCGATGCGCCGAACGTCTCCCGGCCCGGGTGCTCGAAGACGATGTCGACGTCCTCGCCCCCGGTCAGGTCCCGGATGTCCTTGCCGAACCGCCGCCACTCCTTCTGGTCCTGGGTGTGCTCGTCCTTCCAGAACTGGTAGCCCGCCTCCGAGCGGTTGATGATCAGCTCCGCTCCCATCGCCCGGCAGATGTCGGCCTTCTCGTCGTTGGAGACGACGCAGACGGGGGTGGCGCCACCGTTGAGCGCGTACTGCGTCGCGAACCCGCCGAGGCCACCCGAGGCGCCCCAGATGAGCACGTTGTCGCCCTGCTTCATGCCTGCGCCGTTGCGGCTGACCAGCTGGCGGTACGCCGTGGAGTTGACCAGGCCGGGCGAGGCGGCTTCCTCCCAGGTCAGGTGGCCGGCCTTGGGCATCAGCTGGTTGGACTTGACCAGCGCGATGTCGGCGAGCCCGCCGAAGTTGGTCTCGAAGCCCCAGATCCGCTGCTCGGGGTCGAGCATCGTGTCGTTGTGGCCGTCGGGGCTCTCCAGCTCGACCGAGAGGCAGTGGGCGACGACCTCGTCGCCGGCCTTCCACGAGTGCACGCCGGCGCCGGTCTTCAGCACCACGCCGGCCAGGTCGGACCCGACGACGTGGTAGGGGAGGTCGTGCCGCTTGGCCAGCGGCGACAGGCGCCCGTAGCGCTCCAGGAACCCGAACGTCGGCACCGGCTCGAAGATCGAGGTCCAGACGGTGTTGTAGTTGATCGCGCTGGCCATCACCGCGACCAGGGCCTCGCCCGGACCCAGCTCCGGCAGCGCGACCTCCTCGACGTGGAGAGACTTGCGCGGGTCCTTGTCGCGGGACGCGACGCCCTCGAACATGTCGACTTCGTCCTTGTGCACCGTTACGGCGCGGTAGGACTCAGGCAGGTCGAGGTTGGCGTAGTCCTCGCTCGTGGTGTCTCCGGCCTGGATGGCGTCGAGGATGTGCTGCACGGATGCTCCTGTGGTTGGGGGAGTGGCCGGGCTGAGATTACCGGCCGGTAATCAGTGTGCGGGGGACGTGTGACGGATTCGACTCAGTGAGGGGCGTGGTCCTGGGCTGGCTCCACGAGCTCGACCAGCACCCCGCCGGCGTCCTTGGGATGGACGAAGTTGATCCGGGAGTCGGACGTGCCGCGGCGGGGGGCGTCGTACAGCAGCCGCACTCCACGCTCGCGCAGGATCGCGCTGACCTGCTCGACGTCGGTGACCCGGTAGGCCATCTGCTGCAGGCCCGGGCCGGAGCGGTCCAGGAACTTCGCGATCGTGGACTCCTCGTTGAGCGGGGCCAGCAGCTGGATGCACGACCCGGAGTCGCCGACCGCGATCATCGCCTCGCGCACGCCCTGCTCCTCGTTGACCTCCTCGTGGGCCAGCTCCATCCCGAAGGTGTCGCGGTAGAAGGCGATCGCCTCGTCGAGGTCGCGCACTGCGATGCCGACGTGGTCGATCGCGGTGAACAGGTGCTTCGGGATGTCGAGGGGTGCGCTCATGGCGCACATCGTCGTACGTCACCGTCGTGGACGCGACCGGGTGTGACATGTTCCGCACGACAGGGGCGCGGACACCCTCCCCATCGATGTGACTCGTGGGTATCGTCAGAGGCGTAGCCCGAACTCTTCTGGAGGCCTTTCCCATGTCTGACAGCGCCACTTCAAGCAGCGTCATCGTCGCTGGGGCCCGCACCCCGATCGGTCGCCTGCTCGGCGGCCTCAAGTCCCTCTCGGCGGCCGAGCTCGGCGGTGTCGCCATCAAGGGCGCGCTCGAGAAGGCCGGCGTCTCCGCCGACCAGGTCGACTACGTGATCATGGGCCAGGTCATCCTGGCGGGCGCCGGTCAGAACCCCGCCCGCACCGCGGCCGTCGCCGGCGGCATCTCGATGAACGTCCCCTCCATCACCATCAACAAGGTGTGCCTCTCGGGCCTGAACGCCATTGCGATGGCCGACCAGCTGATCCGCGCCGGTGAGTGCGAGATCGTCGTGGCCGGCGGCATGGAGTCGATGACCAACGCCCCTCACCTGCTGCCGAAGTCGCGTGAGGGCTTCAAGTACGGCGACACCACGCTGGTCGACTCGATGGCCTACGACGCCCTGTTCGACCAGACCACCCAGCAGGCGATGGGGTTGCTCACCGAGGAGTACAACGTCGCCTCGAGCAACCTCACCCGTGAGGAGCAGGACGAGTTCGCCGCCCAGTCGCACCAGAAGGCCGCCGTCGCCTGGAAGAACGGCGTCTTCGACGACGAGGTCGTGCCGGTGGAGATCCCGCAGCGTAAGGGCGACCCGGTCGTGATCAGCCAGGACGAGGGCGTCCGCGGCGACACCACCGCGGAGTCGCTCGGCAAGCTGCGCCCGGCGTTCAGCAAGGACGGCACCATCACCGCCGGGTCGGCGTCCCAGATCTCCGACGGTGCGGCCGCCGTCGTCGTGATGAGCAAGGCCAAGGC
>JALZCZ010000423.1 GCA_030862825.1 Actinomycetota bacterium
CCGCGGCGGTGATCGCGGGCGGGTCGGTCGCGGTCGGGCTGGCCCTCGGCGAGGACGGGGCCGACTCCACCGAGGCGACCCGGTCGACCGGTCAGCCAATGGAGCTGGTCGGCCCGGATGTCATGTCCGCCAGCCTGGCCCTGACCAGCGTTCCGTGGGGGACGAAGCTGGACCTGACCTGCAGCTACCCACAGCCGCCAGAGGCGTCGACGGGGCCCAGCAAGTGGACCTACACGATGTTCGTCACGACCAACGACGGGCGGGTCGAGCAGGTCGCCACCTGGCGGGCCCTGCCCGGCAGGACGATGCAGCTCGCGGCCGCGACGGCCGCGAACCGCGAGGACATCAGCTCAGTGGAGATCCGAACGATGACCGGAGAGCCGCTTCTCCGACTGGAGGCGTGAGAGGTAGCCCTCGCGCCACCCGGCCGCGAGGCCGGCGAGCACGGCCACGATCTCGCAGGCGGCGGCGGCCCAGACCCGCCATCCCTCCCACTGGGCCTGGACGTCGAACAGCCCCCAGGTCGCGGAGATGACGAACGCCGCGAACGTCGAGGCGCCGAACCCCACGGCCAACAGCAACGGCGGCCAGCTCCGCCACCCGACCAGCAGCACCGCGATCACCGCCCCTGCCACGGCGTTGAGCATGAACATCTCGCCGATCACGTTCTGGTCGCGCACCCCGTCGAACCACATCTCCAGGTGAATGACAGCGGAGACGAGCACCGCTGCCGCGGCGAGTAGTCGTGTCTTCATCGCCTGCTCCCTTCCGGTCGAGCCTCGGCGAGGCCCCTACCTGGTGACTACGGAAGAGCGTGGCCCGAGGTTCACTTGGGTCGCGGTTGGCAGTCGGGACTGTGAGTGTTCAGGTGGTCAGTGTGTTCGTGGCGTGTCTGGCCCGCGCGCCTCGCATGCCGGCTCTCACGGGAGGGGTCCGCCGCGCCGCTTCGTGCCCTTGCCCGTGAGCCTCGATCGGCATGCTGGGACGGCGCGCGGGGCAACGTCCGGGGTCGCGACATCGGCTCGACCACCTAGGACCGCGGGCCGAAGGCGGTGAGGAAGCGGTCGCGGAAGTCGTCCATCGGCCAGACGGGCGCGTCGGGGTCGGGGTGCATGCCGTCCTGGTAACCCCAGCCGGCGATCCGGTCCAGCACGGCTGCGTCCTGGGCGATCACGGAGATCGGCACGTCGTGGCCGGGGTCCGCGCCGGTGACGTAGGTGTGCGGCTGGTGGTCGCCCAGCATGACCACGACCAGGTCGGGGTCGGGATAGGTCTCGAGAAAGGAGAACACGGTGTCCAGGGAGTACTCGATGGACCGGCCGTATGCCGTCCGCACCTTGTCGGGGTCACCGAAGACCTCGCCCTTGGGCTCGCCCTCCTCGGGCATCCCGGCGAACACCGAGCCGTCGCCGACCGCGTCCCAGTCCACCAGCCGGGGCAGCGGCGTCCACGGGTGGTGGCTCGAGACCAGGTCGACCTCGGCCATCACGTCGCGGCGGTCGGGGCCGTCGGTCAGCTCCCGGCGCCGCAGCTCGGCGAGGGTGTACTGGTCGGGCATCGAGGCGTAGCCGAACTCGGGTCCTTGGTAGCCGACGTTGCGCGAGTCGTACATCTGGTCGAAGCCGTAGAACTCCTCCCCCTCCGGCCAGTCCTCGGTGTTGGCGGGTACGTCGAACACCGTGCGCCAGCCCGCGCGACCGAAAGCGTCGGTCAGGGTCAGCCGCTCGGCGTCGAGGAGCTGTCCGTAACGGCCCTCGCTGTCGACCCACAGGCCGGACTGCAATGTCGAGTGGGCCAGCCAGCTCGCGGCACCGAAGGTCGGCGAGGTGAGGAAGGCGCTCCGGGACGCGTAGCCGGCGGCGCGCAGCCGGCGGGTGCCGTCCTCGAGCACGGAGACGATCCTGGGCGAGAAGTCGGGGTCCTCGACCGCGACCCGCCCGTAGCTCTCGACGAAGACCAGGAGCACGTCCTTGCCGCGCAGCGCGGTCAGCAGCTGGTCGTCCGGAGTGCCCGCGAAGTCGTCGTCCGCGATCTCGCGCTCGAACGTCTCCCGGTCCGCGAGGTCGGCCCGCACCTGGCTCACGACGTCGTAGACGGTTCCGGCCGCGCTGGTGGAGGCGGCCTGGAGCCCCGACACCGCGGACAGCACCCAGACCACCGCCAGACCCGTGAGCACGCGCCACGACACCCGTCGGTGGTGCGCGACCAGGCCGGTCATCCGCACCACGGCCACCGGCATCAGCGTGAGCACGGCGATCACCAGGACCGAGGCACCGATCGCGACCGCCACCGCGCCGGCCCCGCCGATCGAGTCGCCGAGCACGCCGAGGCCGGGCCCGAAGTAGGACCAGTCGCTCACCGGCTCGAACGGCCGGTCCAGGATCGCGAAGAAGCCCATGTCGAGCGCCTTCACGATGACCAGCAGCCCGATGGCCACCCCGGCCACGACCGCGGCGGTACGTCGCCCCCTAGGCC
>JALZCZ010000443.1 GCA_030862825.1 Actinomycetota bacterium
GCATCACGCTCGGCGCCCGGGTGGTGTCCTACATCGAGGGCAACGAGTCCGCGCGCACACCGACCCTGCTCGAGGCCCTGCTCGCCGGCGACCGCGTCGTGCTGGTCACCGACGCCGGGATGCCGAGCGTCTCCGACCCGGGCTACCGGCTGGTGGCGGCAGCGGTCGAGGCGGACGTCCTTGTGACCGCTGTGCCTGGGCCCTCGGCGGTGCTGACGGCGCTGGCCGTGTCGGGGCTGCCGGTCGACCGGTTCTGCTTCGAGGGCTTCCTGCCGCGCAAGGCAGGGGAGCGGGCCCGGCGACTGGGCTCGCTGGCTGCCGAGGAGCGGACCATGGTGTTCTTCGAGGCGCCGCACCGCACCGAGGTCGCCCTGGCGGCGATGGCCGAGGCCCTTGGCGAGGACCGCTACGCCGCGGTGTGCCGCGAGCTGACCAAGACCCACGAGGAAGTACGCCGCGGGCCGCTCGGCGAGCTGGTCGACTGGGCAGCGGGCGGCGTGCGCGGCGAGGTCACGATCGTGGTCGCCGGGGTACCGGCCGGACCGAGCATCGACAACGACGAAGAGAGCCTCCGCGACGCGGTGGCGCGACGGGAGATTGCCGGGATGAGCAGGAAGGACGCCATTGTGGAGGTGGCCAAGGAGGCCGGCGTACCGAAGCGCGAGGTCTACAACCTGGTGCACGGCGGATGAGCGCGCCGACCCGCGTCGCCTCGCTCGAGCACGAGGGACTCACCTTCGACGTCTTCGACGAGGGCCCGGTCGACGGCGAGGTCGTGGTGCTCCTGCACGGCTTCCCGGAGCGGAGCACCTCGTGGAGGAAGGTCGCTCCGGCGCTGCACGAGCGGGGCTACCGGACGGTCGCTCTCGACCAGCGCGGCTACTCGCCGGGTGCGCGCCCGCCGCGCCGGCGCGACTACCGACTGACGCTCCTGTCCGCGGACGTCGAGGCACTGGTCGAGCGCATCGGCGAGCCGGTGCACCTGGTCGGCCACGACTGGGGCGCGGCCGTGGCCTGGACCGTGGCGACCCGCCGTCCCGACCTGCTGCGGACGCTCACGGCGTTCTCGGTGCCGCACACGAGGGCGTACCTCCAGTCCACGGTGACCTCGCGGCAGTTCCTCAAGTCCTGGTACATGGTGTTCTTCCAGCTGCCCGCGGTGCCCGAGCTGGCGGCGCGCTCCGAGGGCGGACCGCTGGACTGGTTCCTGCGCCGGTCCGGCATGACCAGGGCCGACGTCGCCAGGTTCCGCGCCGAGATGGTCGAGGACGGCGCGCTCGTGCCCGCACTGAACTGGTACCGCGCGATCCCGTTCCTCGACCGCGACCTGGTGGGCGGCCGGGTCACGGTGCCGACCACGTTCGTCTGGAGCGACCAGGACGGCGCGATCGCGCGGGCCGGCGGCGAGCGGACGGAGAAGTACGTCGACGCGCCGTATGAGTTCGTGGTCCTGGAGGGCATCAGCCACTGGATCCCGACGCAGGCGCCGGATGCCTGTGCCGACGCGATCCTGGCGCGGATCGCCTCATGAGCGACGAGATCCCGCCGGCGCCGGAGCCGCTCCCGCACCCTGTGGTCGACAACCACTGCCACCTCGACATCTCGCGCGGTGGTGAGCCGGTGGACGTGTCAGGGGCCATCGCCTCGGCCGCGGCCGTCGGCGTGACCCGGATCGTGCAGATCGGCTGCGACCTGCCCGGGGCGCGGTGGGCGGTCGACGCCGCCACGACGTACGACAACCTGGTGGCCGGCGTCTCCCTCCATCCCAACGAGGCGCCACGCCTCGCGGAGGAAGGGCGGCTCGACGATGCCCTGGCCGAGATCGAGCGCCTGGCCCAGTCGCACGACAAGGTGCGAGTGGTGGGGGAGACCGGGCTCGACCACTTCCGTACCGGCGAGGACGGGCGGGCCGTGCAGGTGGAGTCGTTCCGGTGGCACATCGACCTCGCGAAGCGGCTCGACAAGACGCTGGTGATCCACGACCGCGACGCCCACGACGACGTGCTGCGGGTGATCGACGAGGAGGGTGCGCCGGACCGCTGGGTGATGCACTGCTTCTCCGGCGACCTCGACGTCGCCCGCCGCTGCCTGGACCGCGGTGCCTACCTGTCCTTCGCGGGCACGGTCACCTTCAAGAACGCCCAGCCTCTCCGCAACGCCCTGGTCGTCGTACCCCGCGACCGGTTGCTGGTCGAGACCGACGCGCCCTACCTGGCCCCTCATCCCTACCGGGGCCGCACCAACGCCTCCTACCTCGTCCCGCTCACCATGCGGGCGATGGCCGAGGTCCGCGGCGACGACCTGGGGGAGCTGTGCGCTGCCGTCGACGGCAACACCGAGCGCGCGTTCGGCGGCACGTGGTAGGCGTCGGCGCGGCCTGCGGTGCTGGTAGTCGTTCACTTGCCCGACCAGGCACCGTTTCACGCGTGACACAGGTCTCCGGCAGCGCAATCGAACGATGTCGGCCCCTCCCCGACCACCAACCCCAGTAGGCGGCGCATGGACGGGACACCCACCACGAACCGCTCCGACACCGGGCCCACGGATGCGGGACAAGAGGCGGGGTCGTGCGATCCCGCTCACATTTTCCCGCCTGGAGAGGGGGTCAGGGTTTGCATTCCCGCCTGAACCTTTGCTCTGGTGGAGCCGTAGGCCGGGATCGGGAACGACCCTGACCAGTGCACCGGGCGGTCGCCGCGGTCCCTGACGGGATGCTGTGGTGCCGCTGCGCATCACCCCCACACGCGCCCGAACGTTGCGCGCGCGTGGACAGCACTGGCACCCGAGGACCGGAGAGTACGACGTTCGGAGAATCGTGCCCTTCACAGGACACAGGCAGCTCGCATCAGCCCTGAAGACCGTGTTCCGCAGCAAGGCCGCGCTCGCCGGCCTGGTGGGAGTCGTGGCCCTCGCGGTCGCCGGCACCACCCTCGGCTACGCGCAGCTCAGCAAGTCGGTCACCCTTTCTGTCGACGGTGAGCCCCAGCAGGTGCGCGCCATGGGCGACACCGTGGGCGAGATCCTCGACGCCGAGGGCATCGAGACCACCGACCGCGACATCGTGGCCCCCTCGCTCGACGAGGAGGTCGAGGACGGCAGCAAGATCAGCGTCCGGTTCGCACGGCCGCTGGAGCTGACGGTCGACGGCAAGACCACCACCCACTGGGTGACGTCGGACGAGGTCTCCTCGGCGCTCGGCGAGCTCGGCACGCCGTTCGCTGCGGCCCGCCTGTCGACGAGCCGCGGCACCGAGATCGACCGCGGCGGCATGGAGCTCGAGGTGGTCACCCCGAAGAAGCTGACGCTCGTGCTCGCCGGCAAGAAGCCCGTCACCCGCAGCGTCCCGGCGCTCACCGTCGAGGAGGCGCTCGACGAGGTGGGAGTCGAGGCCGACGCCAACGACGAGACCAAGCCCGGCCTCGGCCGCGAGGTCACCGACGGCGACCGCGTGGTCTTCACCGACGTCCGCTCAACGAAGAAGCGGGTCAAGGGTGAGTCGGTGGCGTTCGAGACGATCGAGCGTGAGGACGACTCGATGTACGAGGGCGAGACCAGCGTGGCCCGCGAGGGCCGCGACGGCCTGCGCAACGTGACCTACCGTCTGGTCTTCCGCAACGGCGAGCTCGCCAAGCGCAAGGTGCTCACGCAGAAGGTGCTGCGCGAGCCGGTCGCCTCGATCGTCGACGTCGGCACCATGGAAGAGCCCGCGGCGACCAACTTCGCCAGTGGCAGCACCGTGTGGGACCAGCTCGCCGAGTGTGAGTCGGGCGGCAACTGGGCCATCAACACCGGCAACGGCTACTACGGTGGCCTCCAGTTCAACCTCGAGACCTGGCAGGCGTACGGCGGAACGGGCCTCCCGAGCGAGAACTCCCGGGAGACCCAGATCGCCGTGGCCACCCGGCTGCGCGACGCGACCGGCGGCTACGGCTCGTGGCCGGCCTGCGCCGCGTCGCTCGGCCTCCCGACGTAGCACTAACCTCTGCCATATGTCTGATCCCTCCGCCGGTCCGAGGCTTCTCGGGCCGGCGGAGGTGCGTCAGCTCGCGGCGAGCCTCGACCTCCACCCCACGAAGCAGCGCGGACAGAACTTCGTCATCGATGCCAACACGGTGCGCCGGATCGTCCGCGAGTCCGGCATCACCGGCGACGACGTGGTGCTCGAGGTCGGGCCGGGCCTGGGTTCGTTGACGCTCGCCCTGCTCGACGTCGCCCACCGCGTGATCGCCATCGAGGTCGACGCCAAGCTGGCCGGGCTGCTCCCCGACACCGTGGCGGCCTACGCGCCCGACCAGGCCGACCGGTTCGAGGTCGTGCACGCCGACGCGCTGCGGATCACCGAGCTGCCCGGTCCTCCGCCGACGGCGCTGGTCGCCAACCTCCCCTACAACGTCTCGGTGCCCGTGCTGCTCCACCTGCTGAGCCTGCTGCCGTCGCTCGAGCGCGGCCTGGTGATGGTGCAGGCCGAGGTGGCCGACCGGCTCGCGGCCGGCCCCGGCTCCAAGGTGTACGGCGTCCCGTCGGTCAAGGCCGCCTGGTACGCCGACGTACGCCGCGCGGGGACGGTGGGCCGCAACGTCTTCTGGCCTGCGCCCAACGTCGACTCCGGGCTGGTCTCCTGGACCCGCCGCGACCCGCCGGACACGGCCGCCACCCGCGAGCAGGTCTTCGCGGTCGTCGACGCCGCGTTCGCCCACCGGCGGAAGGGGTTGCGGGGTGCGATCCGTGAGCTGGCTGGCTCGGCCGAGAGGGCGACCGCCGTGCTGGAGAAGGCCGGCGTCGAGCCGCTGGCGCGCGGCGAGTCGCTGCGCGTGGAGCAGTTCGTGGCCATCGCGGAGTCGCTGGAGGAGCTCGCATGATCACCGTGCGCGCGGCCGCGAAGGTCAACCTCCACCTCGGGGTGGGGGCGCCCCGTGCTGACGGCTTCCACCCGCTGACCACCGTCTACCAGGCGGTCGGCCTCTGCGACGACCTGACCGCGACCGAGCTGGACGATCCCGGCTGGGAGCTCGCGCTGACGGCCGCCGACTGGGTCGACGGCGCTGGGGTGCCGGCCGACGAGGGCAACATCGTCTATCGCGCGGCGGTCGCCCTGGCAGTCCATCACGACCGCGAGGTGGGCGGCCGGGTGGTCATCGACAAGTCCATCCCCGTGGCCGGCGGGCTGGCCGGTGGCTCCGCCGATGCGGCGGCCGCGCTCGTCGCGCTGGACCGGCTCTGGGACGTCCGCACCAGTGACGACGACCTGCTGCGGATCGCGGCCGACCTGGGCAGCGACGTACCGTTCGCGCTCCTCGGCGGCACCGCCCTCGGCACCGGGCGCGGCGAGATCGTCGAGCCGCTCGCCGACGCCGGCACCTGGTGGTGGGTGCTGGTGGTGAGCCGCGAGGGGCTGTCGACGCCGCAGGTCTACGGCCACTTCGACCAGCTCTGCCCCGACGCGTCGGCGACGCCGACGCCCGCCGACCGGGTGATCGCCGCCCTCGCCACCGGCGAGCCGCTCGTCCTGGCCCGCGCCCTGCACAACGACCTCCAGGAGGCTGCCATCGACCTGCGTCCCGACCTGGGCGAGCTGATCGCGCGCGGCGAGTCCGAGGGCGCGCTCCGCGGCATCGTCTCCGGCTCCGGCCCCACCTGCGCGTTCCTCTGCGGGTCGCCGGACGAGGCGCGGGCGGTGGCCGGCGGCCTGGAGGGCCCCGAGGGGTCCCGGGTCCTCGTCGTCAACGGCGCCGTCGCGGGCGCCCACGTGGTGCGGTGATGGCCAACCTCCTCAACCTCGAGCGCGTCTCGAAGGCGTACGGCGTCCGTCCCCTCCTCACCGACGTCTCGCTCGGCATCTCGGCGGGCGAGCGGATCGGCATCGTCGGCCGCAACGGCGACGGCAAGACCACGCTGCTGAAGCTGATGACCGGCCAGGAGACGCCGGACTCCGGGCGGGTCTCGCAGCAGCGGGGGCTGCTGATCGGCTACCTGCACCAGGGTGACGAGCTCATCGACAGCCACACCGTGCGCGAGGTCGTGCTGGGCGGGCGCTCCGACCACGAGTGGGCGGCCGACCAGCAGCTGCGCGAGATCGTCGAGGTGCTGCTCGCGGGTGTGACCCTCGACCGCGCCGTGCTCGGCCTCTCCGGTGGCGAGCGGCGCCGATGCGCCCTGGCCGCGCTGTTGCTCGGCGACCACGACCTGATCGTGCTCGACGAGCCCACCAACCACCTCGACGTCGAGGCCGTCGCGTGGCTGGCGGCCCACCTCGCCGCCCGGTCGTCGGCGCTCGTGGTGGTGACCCACGACCGGTGGTTCCTCGACGCCGTGTGCCAGTGGACCTGGGAGGTGCACGACGGTGACGTCGACGCCTACGAGGGTGGCTACGCCGCCTTCGTGCTGGCCAAGGCAGAGCGGTCTCGCCAGGCGGCCGCCTCGGAGGAACGCCGGCAGAACCTGGTGCGCAAGGAGCT
>JALZCZ010000221.1 GCA_030862825.1 Actinomycetota bacterium
TGCCCGAGCTCGGTGGACAGATCACCGCGATGTATCCGGAGAAGCAGATCTTCGACGTGGGGGGCTTCCCGTCGGTCAAGGGCCGTGACCTGGTCGAGGGGCTGGTGACCCAGGCGGGCACCGCCGACCCCCACTACCTCCTCGACGTCACCGCCTCGACGTTGACGCACGACGACGACGGAGTGACGGTCGGGCTCGACGACGGCACCCAGGTCCGGGCCGGCGCCGTGCTGATCACCGCCGGCATCGGCAAGTTCAGCCCGCGGCCGCTGCCGGCCGGCGACGGCTGGCTGGGTCGGGGGATGGAGTTCTTCGTGCCGAGCTTCGCTCCGTACGCCGGCAAGGACGTCGTCATCGTCGGCGGCGGCGACAGTGCCTTCGACTGGGCGCAGCACCTGGAGCCTGTCGCCAAGTCGGTCACGCTGGTGCACCGCCGCGACGCGTTCCGCGCGCACGAGAAGACCGTCCAGCAGGTGCGCGACTCGTCGGTCGAGATCATCACCAAGGCGGAGGTCGCGGCGCTCCACGGTGCCGACGGGGGCAGCGGGCTTCTGGAGTCGATCGACGTCAAGATCGGCGACGAGGTCAGGAACCTGCCGGCACAGGCCCTGGTGGCGGCGCTCGGGTTCATCGCCGACCTCGGGCCGCTGCAGACCTGGGGGATCGAGGTCGAGAAGCGCCACGTCGTGGTCGACTCCGCGATGAGGACCAACCTGCCCCGGGTCTTCGCCGCCGGAGACATCACCGAGTACCCCGGCAAGGTCCGCCTGATCGCCGTCGGCTTCGGCGAGGCCGCGACCGCCGTCAACAACGCCACCGTGGCGATCGACCCGTCGGCTCACGTCTTCCCGGGCCACTCGTCGGAGGCCTCCTGATGAGTGGCCGCGACGAGGTCAAGATGAGCGACGAGGAGGTCACCGGCTTCCTGGCCGACAACATCAAGGTGCAGGTCGCGAGCCTCGGCCCGGACGGCGCGCCCCATCTGACCACGCTGTTCTACATCGTGCGCGACGGCCGGATCGCGTTCTGGACCTACGGGCGCAGCCAGAAGATCCGCAACCTCGAGCGCGACCCGCGGGTGAGCGCCCTGGTCGAGGGCGGCGACGACTACTTCGAGCTGCGCGGCGTCTCGGTCAACGGCCGCGCCGAGATCATCCGCGACTACGACGAGATCTACTCGATCGGGTCCGAGGTCGCCACCCGGATGGTCGGCGCCGACTCCTTCGAGGCGCTCGGCGACGTCGGTCGTGAGACCGTCGAGAAGCAGGCCCAGAAGCGCGTGGGCGTGGTGATCCACCCCGACCACGTCGCCACCTGGGACCACCGAAAAATGACCTGAGCAGGCTGCCATGAGGAGGCTGGGATGCGGATCAAGGTGGACTTCGACCTGTGCGAGTCCAACGCACTGTGCGAGGCGATGGCACCCGAGGTGTTCGAGCTGGACGACGACGACTTCCTCCAGCTGAAGACCGAGGAAACCACCGACGCGAACATCGAGAACGTCAAGCGAGCCGTCGCGGCCTGCCCGCGCGCCGCCATCTCCCTGGAGGACTGACCACGTGACCGACTCATCGGTGTCCCTCGACGGCCGAGTGGCCATCGTCACCGGCGCCGGGTCCGGTCTCGGGCGCGCCGAGGCGCTCGCCCTGGCCGACGCCGGCGCCCGCGTGGTGCTCAACGACCTGCCCGGCGCTGCCG
Source organism: Actinomycetota bacterium (assembly GCA_030862825.1). Lineage (GTDB taxonomy): Bacteria > Actinomycetota > Actinomycetes > Propionibacteriales > Nocardioidaceae > Nocardioides. The sequence goes on from JALZCZ010000221.1 coordinate 1,699, forward strand.
ACGAGGCCGCCGACGGGATCCGCTCCCGCGGCGGCGACGTCGCGGTGGTCGAGGGCGATGTGGGGGAGCGATCCACCGCCGATGCCATGGTGGCCGCGGCTGAGGGCCTCGGCAGCCTCGACATCGTGGTCAACAACGCGGGCATGACCCGCGACCGGATGCTGTTCAACCTGTCCGACGAGGAGTGGGACGACGTCATCCGGGTCCACCTGCGCGGCCACTTCCTGCTCTCCCGCAACGCCGCGGCGTACTGGCGGGCGAAGTCGAAGGCGGCCGACGCCCCCGTCTACGCCCGGGTGGTCAACACGGCGTCGGAGGCCTTTCTGGGCGGATCGCCGGGACAGGCCAACTACGCGGCGGCCAAGGCCGGGATCGCCGCGCTGACCCTGTCGACCGCGCGCGGCCTGGGCAAGATCGGGGTGCGGGCCAACGCGATCTGCCCCCGCGCCAGGACGGCGATGACGGCCCAGGTCTTCGGTGAGGACCGGTCCGGCCTCGAGGTCGACCCCTACTCTCCCGAGCACGTCGCCCCGCTGGTCGCCTACCTCGCCTCTCCCGCCGCCGACGCCATCACCGGCCAGGTGTTCGTCGTCTACGGCGGCATGGTGGCCCTGGTGGCCGCTCCCGTCGTGGAGCAGCGCTTCGACACCTCCGGCTCCACCTGGACCCTCGACGATCTCGACAAGCAGCTCGGCGGCTACTTCGACGGGCGCGACCCGTCGGTCGGCTTCGCGGCCGACTCGATCATGCAGCTCTCGGTCTGACCAGCACACGAAAGGCACGACTGATGGGTCGACTCGACACCAAGATCGCGATCGTCACGGGCGGTGCACAGGGTCAGGGGAACGCGATCGTGCGAGCCTTCGTGGCCGAGGGCGCCAAGGTGGTGATCGCCGACATCGCCAAGGACGAGGGGCAGGCGCTCGCCGACGAGCTTCGCCACACATCAGGGCAGAGCTCGACGCACTTCGCGCACCACGACGTCGGCGACGAGGCCTCGTGGACGGCGCTGGTGGCCGACACCGAGGAGCGCTTCGGCCCGGTCAACGTGCTGGCCAACAACGCGGGCATCCTCCGCTTCGGCGACATCGAGCGGATGGGCGTCGACGAGGTCGAGCTGCTCTTCCGGGTCAACCAGCTGGGGTGCTTCCTCGGCATGCAGGCGGTCTCGCGCACCATGCGCAAGAACGGCGGCGGGTCGATCATCAACGCCTCCTCGGTCGAAGGGCTGGCCGGCATGCCCGGCTGCACGGCGTACGCCGCCACCAAGTGGGCGATCCGGGGGATGACCAAGTGCGCGGCGATGGAGCTCGGCCGCACGGGAATCCGGGTCAACTCCGTGCACCCCGGCATGATCGACACCCCGATGACCCGCGTGCACGGCGGCGACGCGGCGATGGAGTACGGCGCCTCGAAGATCCCGCTGCGCCGTGTCGGCCAGCCCGAGGACGTCGCACCGCTCTACGTGTACCTGGCCTCGGACGAGTCGTCGTACGTCAACGGCGCCGAGATCGCGATCGACGGCGGCGTGACCAGCACCCACGCATTCGGCGGCTGACCAACCCGTCCGGTGGCGACATCAAGCGCGTCGACGTCGACCACGGCGCCCGCCTGCCGGTGGTGATCCACCAGCCGCGCGACGACGTCCGGTGGGACCAGCACGAGGTGGACGTCGACACCACGCCACGTCGCCTCGCCCTGGGCGGCCGACGGCCTGCTCTTCGACTACGGCGCTGGGGCCACAGGATGGATCGTGGTCGTGGCGACGACCAGCACCTGACCGTGGACCTCGCGGTGCCGCGTCGCTGCCCCGGCAACCGCCGAGTCCCGCGGCTCCGGGCCATCGCCGCCCACGAACACATGGTCAACGGCTACGCCTCAGCGCCGGCCGAGTGTCTCGGGCCGCTCGCTCCTGAACGTCAGTCGCGCAGCAACATCCGGACGGCGGTCTCCATGTGCGCGGCGGTCTCGGCGGCGGTGGAGCGACCGGTCACCCAGGCGACCAGTGCGGACAGCCAGACATCGCCGATCACCCGGGCGATGGCCACGTCGTCGTCCGTGACGTCGCTGGTGCGCTCGGGGTCCATGGCGTGGGTGAGCATCGACGTCATCAGCATGCCGACGTGGTGGATCTCGGAGGCCACCGATGCATCGGCGAACATGAAGGCCCGGGTCAGTGCCTCGGTCAGGTGTGGGTCGCCCTGCAGCCCCCGGGTGGTCTTCTTGAGCACGTTGATGACTCGCTCGGAGGGCGTGTCGCCGGGGATGGGCCGCTCCCGGAGAGTGGCCTCGGCCTGCTCGAACTGGCGGCCCAGCGCGGAGACCAGGAGGTGGATCTTGGACGGGAAGTAGCGGTAGAGGGTGCCGAGGGCGACGTCGGCCCGGTCGGCCACAGCCCGCATCTGCACGGCGTCGAAGCCGCCGTCGGAGGCGAGCTCGTAGGTCGCGTCGAGGATCCGCTTCCGCCGGTCGCGCTGGGCAGCCGAACCGAGCTCATCGGCCGTCAACGAGTTGGCGCTGCTCACGTGGCCCCCAAGATCCTGATGTGTCGTTCAGCACGTTAAGGCGGTGGACGTGCTGCGACCTTCGGTCTGTTGTCTGATCTGCGTAGTTAGGCTATCAACTGGTGGGACATAATAGGAACACGTTCCACTTGGTCCGGCCCGGCGTGTCAACGCATCCGGCGAGTGTCCGGAAGAGCACGTTGACGAGCACGACTGCACTGTTCGCAAAGAAGGGGTCGAGACGCATGCGGGTCGCACTGCTGTCCTATCGCAGCAAGCCGCACTGCGGCGGGCAAGGCATCTACATCCGGCACCTCAGCCGCGAGCTGACCAACCTCGGACACGAGGTCGAGGTCTTCTCCGGACAGCCGTACCCGGTGCTGGACCCCGGCGTACGCCTCACCAAGGTGCCGAGCCTGGACCTCTACCGGGAGCCGGACCCGTTCCGGGTGCCGAAGCTCCGGGAGTTCCGGGACCGGATCGACGTACAGGAGTTCGCGATCATGTGCCTCGCGGGATTCCCGGAGGCGCGCACGTTCAGCCGAAGGGTCGCCCGGCTGCTGGCCGAGCGGGCCGACGAGTTCGACATCGTCCATGACAACCAGGTGCTCGGCTACGGCATGCTCGACATCGAGGATCCCGAGAAGGTCGGCCTGCCGCTGATCACCACTCTGCACCACCCCATCACGTTCGACCGCCGGATCGACCTGAGCCAGACCAGGAACCCGTGGCGCCGGTTCACGCTGCGCCGGTGGTACGGGTTCCTGCGGATGCAGGGCAAGGTAGCCCGCCAGGCGCGCCGGATCATGACCCCGTCGGAGACCTCGAAGGTCGACATCGCCAAGGACTTCGGCGTCGACCCGTCGAGGATGGAGGTTATTCTGCTCGGGGTCGACGACGTCTTCGTGCCCCCGATGACGCCGCGGGTGCCGGGCCGGATCATGGCCATGGCCAGCGCGGACGCCCCGATGAAGGGCGTCGCGACCCTGCTGGAGGCCTTCGCCAAGCTGCGCACCGAGCGCGACGTCGAGCTGATCCTGGTGACCAAGCCCCAGGCCGGCGGACGCACCGAGAAGCTGATCGACAAGCTCTCGATCGGCGACTCCGTGCGCTTCGCCCACGGCATCAGTGACGACGAGCTGGTCGGGTTGATGGGCTCGGCGGAGGTCGCCTGTGTGCCGTCGCTCTATGAGGGCTTCTCGCTGCCGACCGCGGAGCTGATGGCGTGTGGCACCCCGCTGGTGGTCTCCCGAGCGGGCGCGATCCCCGAGGTGGTGGGACCCGACGGCCTGTGTGCCGACCTGGTCACCCCGGGTGACGTGGGCGAGCTCAAGGCCGCCCTCGAGAACATGCTGGACGATCCCGAGCGCCGCGACCGGATGGGCGCCGCGGGACGCCGCCGGGTCGAGGAGCTCTTCAGTTGGCGCGCGGTCGCCACGAAGGTGGCCGCGGCCTACGAGGAAGTCATCGCCGAGTACCAGGCCGAACACCGGCCGCGAACGAGCAGGAGCGTCTCCAGTGCTGACCGTTGATTTCGACCGGCTGGGCCTGAGGTCCGGCGACCGAGTGCTCGACATGGGCTGCGGCGCGGGCCGGCACGCCTTCGAGGTGTACCGACGCGGCGGCGACGTGATCGCCTTCGACATGGACGCCGACGAGCTGGCGGGCGTGCTCGAGCTGTTCGGCGCGATGAAGGAGGCCGGCGAGGTGCCCGACGGCGCCGAGGCCGACATCAAGCAGGGTGACGCGCTGGACCTGCCGTTCGCCGACGCCGAGTTCGACCGGGTGGTGGCAGCGGAGGTGCTCGAGCACATCCCGGCCGACATCCAGGCGATCGGTGAGCTGGCACGGGTGCTCCGGCCGGGCGGCACCATGGCAGTGTCGGTGCCGCGCTGGCTGCCCGAGATCATCAACTGGAAGCTGTCCGACGACTATCACAACGTCGAGGATGGCCACATCCGGATCTACACCGACAAGGAGCTCGTGGACAAGGTCACCAAGGCCGGTCTGGAGTTCGTCGGCAAGGACTATGCGCACGGGCTGCATGCGCCGTACTGGTGGATCAAGTGCGCGGTCGGTGTCACCGACGACGACCATCCCCTCGCGAAGGCGTACCACCGGCTGCTGGTCTGGGAGATCATGAAGCAGCCGAAGGCGCTGCAGCTGGCCGGCAGGGTGCTCGACCCGCTGATCGGCAAGAGCATGGTGCTCTACTTCCGCAAGCCCCTTCAGTCCGAAGAGGCCCATGTCTGAGCCGGTGTCCGTGAGCCTGGCCCGCCTGCCGTACGTCGACGGCATCCTCAGTGCCGCCCAGGTCGCCGACACCGCCGCGTCGATCGCCCGGATGCAGGAGCCGTGCGGGGCGATCCCGTGGACGGTCGGCGAGCACGTCGACATCTGGAACCACGTCGAGAGCGCGATGGCGCTCCTCGTCGGTGGCGAGGTCGAGGCCGCCGAGCGTGCCTACGCGTGGGTCCCCACGATGCAGCGCGCCGACGGCTCGTGGCCGATGAAGATCGTCGGCGGCGAGGTCGACGACCCTCGTGGCGAGGTCAACATGTCGGCGTACTTCGCGGTGGGGATCTGGCACCACTGGCTGGTCCGTCGCGACATCGGGTTCGTCCAGCGCCACTGGCCATCGGTGCGCGCGGGCCTGGACTGGGTCGTGTCCCAGCAACTGGCGTTCGGCGGTATCAACTGGACGCCGACCGAGCCGTTCGCGCTGCTCGCCGGATCGTCGAGCATCTACCAGGCACTGCGGGCCGGGGTCGCCCTGGCCGACCTGCTCGACGACCCCCAGCCCGAGTGGGAGCTGGCCGGCGGGCGCCTCGGACACGCCGTGCGGGAGCACCGGGACCTGTTCGCCGACAAGGCGACGTACTCCATGGACTGGTACTACCCCGTGCTCGGCGGCGCCGTCCGCGGCCGCCAGGCCTTCGAGCTGATCGAGAGCCGGTGGGATGAGTTCGTGGTGCCCGACCTCGGCATCCGGTGCGTCGACACCAACCCCTGGGTCACCGGCGCCGAGACCTGCGAGCTGGTGATGGCGCTGGACGCGTTGGGTGACCATCGGCGGGCGTTGCGGCTGCTGCAGGACATGCAGCACCTCCGGGACGAGCACGGCGAGTACTGGACCGGCTGGGTCTACGAGGGTGACAACCCCGGTGTCTACTGGCCTGTTGAGCACACGACGTACACGGCGGCGGCGGTGATCCTCGCGGTCGACGCGCTGGGGGAGACCCACGGGCACAGCTCGCCCGGCTCCGGCATCATGCGCGGCACCTCCCTCGCGCCGCACTTCCGCGAGCTGGCGCTCGAGTGTGGCTGTCCCTC